>JBBTFF010000089.1:0-15498 GCA_038041995.1 Gemmatimonadota bacterium
GGCGATCATCGTCCAGCGCAGCGCGTCGGCGCCGTACTTCTCCACCACCTTCAGTGGATCGATGCCGTTGCCCAGTGACTTGGACATCTTGCGATGCTGCAGGTCGCGCACGGTGCCGTGCAGGTACACCGTGTGGAACGGCGCGCGCCCGGTGAACTCGTAGCCGGCCATGATCATGCGCGCCACCCAGAAGAAGAGGATCTCCGGGGCGGTGACGAGCACGTCGGTGGGGTAGAACGCCTTCAGGTCGGCGCCGTCGGCCTTGTCTGGCCAGCCCAGCGTGCTGATGGGCCAGAGCCACGACGAGAACCAGGTGTCGAGCACGTCCTCGTCCTGCGTCCAGGCGTCGCCGCACTTGGGACAGACAGGGGCGGGATCCACGCGGAACGCACCCTCGTGCCCGCACCCGCAGCGCCAGACGGGGATACGGTGGCCCCACCAGAGCTGGCGCGAGATGTTCCAGTCGCGTATCCCCTCCATCCAGTTCACGTACACCGCTTCCCAGCGTTCGGGCACGATGCGCACGGTGCCGTTCTGCACCGCCTCGAGCGCCGGCTTGGCGAGGGGCGCCATCTTCACGAACCACTGGTCGCTGAGGCGCGGTTCCACCACGGTGTGGCAGCGGTAGCAGTGCCGCACGGCGTGATGATGCTGGTCGATCTTCTCGAGGAAGCCCTGCGCCTCGAGCATCTTGACCACCTTCTTGCGCGCGTCAAAGCGCTCGAGGCCGCGCAGCGACGCGGGGACGCGCCCATCGGCGACGTGCACCTCGCCCATGTGGCCGTCGGGCGTGATCACCACGGGCATGGCCAGGCCGAGCCGCTTGCCCGCCTCGAAGTCGTTGGGGTCGTGCGCCGGCGTGATCTTGACCATGCCGGTGCCGAACTCCCTGTCGACGAACGCATCGGCCACGATGGGGATGCGCAGGTTGGCAATGGGGAGCAGCAACTCGGTGCCGATCAGGTGCTGGTACCGCGTGTCGTCGGGGTGCACGGCCACGGCGACGTCGCCGAGCATGGTCTCGGGACGGGTGGTTGCCACGGTGATGGACTGCGTCGGATCGTCGGCGAACGGGTAGCGCACGTGGTACAGCTTGCCGTGCGTGTCCTTGAACTCGGCCTCCTCGTCGGAGAGTGACGTGAGGCAGCGCGGGCACCAGTGGATGACGCGGTAGCCGCGATACACCAGGCCCTTCTCGTAGAGGCGCACGAAACATTCGCGCACGGCGTGCGAGAGTTCAGGGGACAGCGTGTACGCGGTGCGACTCCAGTCGGCCGAAGCGCCGATGGCCCGCAACTGCTGCAGGATCACGCCGCCCGTCTGGCGCACGAACTCGGCGGTGCGTTCCACGAAGGCCTCGCGTCCCATCGCGAAGCGCGTCGAGCCCTCCGCGGCGATCTGCTTCTCGACGACGTTCTGCGTGGCGATGCCTGCATGGTCGGTGCCGGGCACCCACAGCGTCTCGTCGCCCGCCATCCGGCGCCAGCGGACGATCACGTCCTGCACCGCGTTATTCAGGCCGTGGCCGACGTGCAGCACCGCGGTGACGTTGGGCGGCGGAATGACGATGGTGAAGGGATCGCGCGTGCCTCCGGCTCGGTTCGTCCGGGCTGGATCCGCGTGGAAGAGGCCGGCAGCTTCCCAGGCGGCGTAGAGGGCGCGCTCGGTGGCGCCCGCGTCGTACTGGGCGGGGATGTCGGAAGAAGGCGGGTGGGTCATGTGCCATTGAATCTACCGGCGGGCAGTCGGTGGACGGAAGTTGGCGGTTGGCAGTTGGCGGTTGGCAGTCATCCGCCATCCGCCATCCGCCATCCGCCATCTGCTACCGTCTATCCTCCCCCCCGTCCATTCTGCTAAGTTGCTATGTTCGCCACACAGCGCATCCATCCCCGCTGATCTCGCCCGCCGAATGACGCTTCCGACTCCCGCCCCGACTACCCGCACCAGGATGCGGACCCTCGCGCCGTGGACGGTGTTCTTCATCCTGCTAGCCGCCGCCCTGGTGAGCTTCTTCCGGTTCGCCGATCGCGTGCCTTCGCTGTTGCAGACGCTCGCCGAACACTAGGTCCGTACTCTGCACCCCGGAATCCGTTTCGCATGTCGACGCTGCTGACCCTTACGCTCCCCGATGGCGCCGTGCGCGAAGTGGCGCCGGGCACGCTTCCCAAGGACGTCGTGGGGTCCATTGGCCCGCGCCTGCTGCTGGCGGCCGTCGCCGTCTCCGTGGACGGCGAGGTGCAGGACCTGATGACGCCGCTGCGGCGGGGCGGCGCGTTCACGGTCATCACCGACAAGGATCCGCGCGCGCTCTCCGTGCTGCGCCATTCGGGGGCGCATATCCTCGCCACCGCGGTGCGCCGGTTGCGCCCCGAGGCGAAGATCGGCTTTGGCCCGGCCATCGACGACGGTTTCTATTACGACTTCGAGGTCGACAAGCCCTTCACGCCCGAGGACCTCGAGGCCTTCGAGGCCGAGATGAAGCAGGTGGCCGCCGAGAAGCTGCCGTTCGTACGCGCCGAAGTGTCGCAGCACGAGGCAGTCAGGATCTTCGCCGACGATCCGCTGAAGCTCGAACGCCTTGCCGACTTCGAGGGGACCGACGAAGTCATCTCGACCTACACCGACGGGCCGTTCGTCGACCTTTGCCGGGGCCCGCACGTCCCGGACACGTCGTATTTCAGGCACTTCAAGCTGCTGCACACCGCCGGCGCCTACTGGCGCGGCGACGAGAAGCGGCAGATGCTGCAGCGCATTTACGCGACGGCCTTCTTCAAGAAGGAAGAGCTCGACGCCCACCTTCACCGGATGGAGGAGGCCAAGCGGCGCGACCACCGGGTGGTCGGTCGGGCGCTCGACCTCTTCCAGTTCTTCCCGGTCTCGCCCGGCGCGGCCTTCTGGACCCCGCGCGGCACGGTGCTGTACAACACGTTGGAGCAGTTTGTCCGCGAGCGGCAGCGCGAGGACTTCCTCGAGATCAAGACGCCGCTCCTGTACACCAAGAAGCTGTGGGAGCAGTCGGGCCACTGGGGGAAGTACCGCGAGAACATGTTCCTCGTGCTCAACAACGAGACCGACGAACACGACATGTCGCTCAAGCCGATGAACTGTCCGTCTCACCATCTCTACTTCGCCTCGTCGAAGCACTCGTATCGCGAGCTCCCGGTGCGTTACGTGACTTTCGACGTGCTGCACCGGAACGAGCTGTCCGGGGCGTTGTCGGGGCTCACGCGCGTGCGGCAGTTCGCGCAGGACGACTGCCATGTCTACCTGCGCGAGGACCAGATTGCCGACGAAGTGAAGTTCCTGATGGACTTCATCCTTGGGTACTACGACACCTTCGGGCTCACCGCGCACCTGAAGTTTGCCACCCGTCCTGAACTGCGCATCGGCTCCGACGACCTGTGGGACCGGGCCGAAGCGGCGCTCAAGGCCGCGCTCGACGCGACGGGGCGCGCCTACGAGATGGTGCCCGGCGACGGCGCCTTCTACGGGCCGAAGATCGACTTTGCCGTCACCGACTCCATTGGCCGGCACTGGCAACTGGGCACCATCCAGCTCGACTACAACGCGCCCGAACGGTTTGACCTCTCGTACACCGGCGAAGACAACACGGCGCACCGTCCGGTGGTGATCCACCGTGCCGTGAGCGGATCGTTCGAGCGCTTCATTGCGATCCTCGTCGAGCACTTTGCCGGGGCGTTCCCGGTGTGGCTCGCACCGGAGCAGGTGCGGGTGCTCCCCATTTCGGACGAACTTGCCGACGTGGCGGCCGCGGCGACACGGCGGCTGAAGGACGCGGGCGTTCGCGCGCAGTTGGTCACCGACGAGTCGCTGAACTACCGCATCCGTCAGGCTGAGGTGATGAAGGTGCCGTACATGGCCGTCATCGGGAAGCGCGAAGCCGAAGCGGGAACGCTGGCCGTGCGTGTGCGTGGCGAGGGCAAGAAACAGGAGATCATCTCGGTGGACGCATTCATTGAACGGGTGTGCGGCGAGATTGCCAGGCGCGATCTCACGCCGTCGGGCGGGGAACAGGGCACATGACCGCGCGCACGCTGCGAGTACTGGTGTTGGTTGGCTTGTGCGGGGGAACCGCGCGGGCGCAGGTCCCCGTTGAGACCGACGAGGTCGGCGCACCCGCGCAGGGGCGCCCCGACCTGCGCCCCGAACGGGTGGCGCTCGAAGCCATCGGCGGTACCTACGCCGGGCTGGCGGGTTACTTCATCGGCCGGTCGCTTGGCACCGTCGCGACCAGGATGATCTCGGCCGAGCAGGAACCGATGCGGGACCGCATCGTCCACACGGCGGGCGTGGTCGGCGGGGCCTTCGCCATCGGCGGCGCCGTGTATGCCATTGGGGACATGGGCAGCGAGACGGGGAGCTTCCCGGCCACCATGGCCGGAGTGGGCGCCGGCCTCGGCGTCGGCTACCTGTTGTCTCGCGTCGTGTTCCGCGGGCGCATCCCGGCCGACAGGGGGTCGGCCAAGCGGAAGTGGCTGATGGCGACGCTGGAGGGCTCGCTGCCGGCCATCGGTGCCACCATCGCGTTCAACTCGTCGCGGAAGTGGCAGCGATAGACGGTCGACGGTAGACGGTAGAAGCGCCCCCCGACCGGAACAGACGGCCGACCGGCGACCCTTTTCACGGGGGACTGATGCGCAACATGATCCGCGGATCGCGCTACCTGCTTGCGGCGTTCGTCGTTTCTGTCGCCCCACTGGGCGCGCAGATGCCCGGTCCGAACGACCTGCCCGGTTATCCTTCCCCGCTCCCTGCTCTCAAGCTGCAGCCGATGCGCATCGCTGGTGAGGCCGCCGCCGGCATCGTCGGCTTCGCGCTGGGCTCTCATGCAGGACTTTTCACGGCCGCCGGCATCGCGTACGTCGCGCGCGGCCACGGCGGGGACATCAGCGGGTCGCTTGGGCTCATGCGCATGGCGTGGACGATGATTGTCGTCGGTGGAGGCGCCGGCGCCGGCACCTCGGCGTGGCTCGTGTCGCGCATTGACAACCAGACGAGTTCACTCGGTTGGGACATCGGTGCCGCCACGGTGGCCACCGTGCTGGCGTTCAAATGGGCCGACTGGCCGATGCGGCCGGGCAAGCCGCGTCGCACGATGTCACGATTTCGCCGGATGGCGCCAGTCTGGGGAAGCGCGCTGGCCGCCACGATCGCGGCAAGCGCGACGCGGGAGCGGCGATGACCGAATAGCTTTGCAGTGAAGCCGTACTGGGCCTGTTCCGCCAACTGCCAACTGCCATCCGCCAACCACCAGCCACCAGCCGTCTTCATATGCGCAACCCCGTCATCGTCTCCGCCGCCCGCACGCCGATCGGCCGCTTTCTCGGATCGCTCTCGGCGCTGCAGGCCCCCGAACTCGGCGCCATCGCCATCAAGGCCGCACTCGAACGCGCAAAGGCCGACGCCGCCGAGATCGGCGAAGTCATCATGGGCAACGTGCTGCAAGCGGGCGTGGGGCAGGCGCCGGCCCGGCAGGCGGCAATCAAGGCCGGCATTCCCGGCGCCGTGCCGGCGTACACGGTCAACAAGGTCTGCGGCTCAGGTCTTCAGGCGGTCATGCTGGCCGCGCAGGCCATCCGCGCCGGTGACGAACAGCTGCTCGTCGCCGGCGGTCAGGAGTCGATGTCGAACGCCCCGCATCTCGTAGCCGGCATGCGCAACGGCATCAAGTTCGGCCCGCAGGTCATGCAGGACGCCCTCATCAAGGACGGCCTGTGGTGCTCGTTCTACAACCGGCACATGGGTGGCCACGCCGAGTACACGGCCAGGAAGGCCGGCATCACGCGGCAGCGGCAGGACGAACTCGCGTTCCGGTCGCACCAGCAGGCCGTCGCGGCCATCGAGGCAGGGAGGTTCAGGGCCGAGATCGCCAACGTCGAGATTGCGGGGAAGAAGGGACCAACGATCGTCGACACCGACGAAAGTCCGCGCAAGGACACGTCGCTCGAAGCGCTGGCCAAGCTTAGGCCGGCGTTCGCCACCGATGCGCCGAAGGACATGAAGGCAGAGGAACTCACGGTGACCGCGGGCAACGCGCCGGGACTCAACGATGGCGCGGCCGCACTGGTCGTGGCGTCGGAAGAGTACGCCAGGGCGCACGGCCTCCCGATTCTCGCGCGCATCACGGGGTATGCGTCGGGCGGCGGCGACCCGCAGGACCTGTTCTTCGCGCCCATCATCGCCGTGCAGAACCTGATGAGGAAGACTGGAACGACGATCGGGCACTACGACCTCATCGAGGCCAACGAGGCCTTCGCCGCGCAGGCGCTCGCCGACGGTGACGCGCTGGGCTGGGACTGGGACCGTGTCAACGTGAACGGTGGCGCCATCGCGCTGGGCCACCCCATTGGCAGCAGCGGCGCGCGCATCCTGACGACGCTGCTCTACGCGCTGCAGGACCGTGGCCTGCGCACCGGCCTGGCGACGCTCTGCCTGGGCGGCGGGAACGCCGTCGCGCTGTCGGTCGAGCGCGTCTGAGCGAGGCAGTGAGGCCGACGCGTCCCGTGCCCGGAGCTGCCGCCGCCACGGGGCGCGTCGTGGCGCGTCTGGCGGCCTTTGTCGGCGTTTCGATGGTGGCCGTGTTCGTGGCGCCGGCGTTCCTGTACCCGTTCTTTCGTGCGGCGTCGGCTGTCACCGGCACGCATCTCATCGCCTACGGGGCGATGTCGTGCGCGGCGATGCTCGTGGGCACCGTGCTCACGCTGCGGTGGTTCGACGAGTCGTGGGCCGAGGCCACGCGCCTGGACGCCGCGGCTCGAGGCCACTGGAAACTGCTGGGCGGCCTCGCCACCGGTTGGTTCGCGATATCCGTGCCGATCGGAGTGCTCATCTGGACGGGCACCATGCGCATCGTGCCGGCCGAGCCGGGCAACTGGTGGGCGGCCGCCGGTTTGTCGGCCGCCATGATTGCCCCCGCGGCGCTCACCGAGGAGCTGACATTCCGCGGCTACGCACTGACGCTGCTGCAGCGCGCCTGGGGTACGCGGGTGGCGGTGGTGGTGACGAGCGTGGCGTTCGGGTTGATGCACCTGCTCAACCCCGGCGTGTCGGTGCAGTCGGTGCTGATCGTGGCGCTGGCCGGCGTCTTCCTGGCGATCGTGCGGCTCGCGTTCGACTCGCTCTGGTCAGCGTGGATGGCGCATGTCGCGTACAACTTTGTACAGCTCGCCGTGTTTCACACGGCGGTCAGTGGCATCGCGCTCCCGCAGCCGGGCTATCGCGCGGTGTCGACGGGTCCGGAGTGGCTGACCGGCGGCTCGTGGGGTCCCGAAGCGGGGGCAGCCGCCGCGCTCGGCATGTTCGTCATTAGTTTTCTGTTGGCCGTCCGTGCCGGGTGGGTGCAGATCCACCGTCGCGGCTGGCGCATAGCCATCGACGTGCGGCCGCACGGCCGCAGGGAGCCATAAGCATGTCGGACCGGATTGCGGTGATCGGCGCCGGACAGATGGGCAACGGCATCGTGCACGTTTGCGCGGTGGCCGGCCATGACGTGACGATGATCGACGTCAGCCAGAGCGCGCTGGACAAGGCCAGGGCGACGATCGAGAAGAACCTCGATCGCCAGGTGAAGAAGGGCGCGCTCGCCGAAGAGGCCAAGGCGGCGGCGCTGGCGCGCATCTCCACGAGCACGACGATCGACGCCGTGGCGAACGCGACGTTCGTGATCGAGTCGGCCACGGAGAACGTGGAACTCAAGCACCGGATCTTCGCCGACGTCGACCGCCTGGCCCCGGTGGGCGCCGTCCTGGCGACGAACACGAGCTCGATTTCCATCACCGAGATTGCGGGCAGGGTGCAGAGACCGGAGTTCGTCATCGGGATGCACTTCATGAACCCGGTGCCGGTGATGCAACTCGTCGAGGTCATTCGCGGCCTCGCCACGAGCGACGACACCACCGCGCGGACCGTCGCCCTCGCCAGGGCGGTCGGCAAGACGCCGGTGGAGGTGAACGATTACCCCGGCTTCGTGGCCAATCGCATCCTGATGCCGATGATCAACGAAGCGGTCTACTGCGTGATGGAGGGCGTGGGAACGCCCGAGGCCATCGACCAGGTGATGAAGCTCGGGATGAACCATCCGATGGGGCCGCTGATGCTGGCCGACTTCATCGGACTCGACACCTGCCTGGCGATCCTCGAGGTCATGCACCACGGTCACGGTGACCCGAAGTACCGGCCGTGCCCGTTGTTGCGGAAGTACGTCGCGCAGGGGTGGCTGGGGAAGAAGAGTGGGCGGGGGTTCCATACGTACTGATGACGGAGGACGGATGACGGATGACTGATACGATCGTGGTCATCCGCAATCGGTCATCCGTCATCTGTCATCACCTGCTGACCCTATGAACCCATTGCTGCATCTCTCCGAGACCCAGCGCGCCATCGTCGAGACGGCGCGGGCTTTCTGTGCCACCGAGGTCACGCCGTTCGCGGCCCAGTGGGATCGTGACGCGCATTTCGACCCGGCACTCATCGGCAAGCTCGGAGCGCTGGGATTCCTGGGCATGATGATTCCCGAGGAACATGACGGCCTCGGCCTGGATGCCAGCACCTACCTGCTGGCACTCGAGGAGATCTCGGCCGCCGATGCGTCCGTCGGTCTGCTGATGAGCGTGCACAACTCGCTCCTCACGCAGATGCTGCTCAAGTTCGGGAGCGATGCGCAGAAGTCGGAGTTCCTGGGGCCCCTGGCCCGCGGTGAGCGGCTCGGCGCGTTCGCGCTGTCCGAGCCCGATGCGGGCTCGGACGCGGCGTCGATGCGCGCGCAGGCAGTGCGTGATGGCGACCACTGGGTGCTCAACGGCACCAAGGCGTGGGTCTCCGCCGGCCGTTCCGCCGGCGTGATCCTCGCGATGGTACGCACCGATCGGCCGGACCATCGTGCGGGCGCCAGGGGGATCGGCGCGTTCATTCTCACTCCGGACCTGCCCGGCTTCACGGTTGGCAAGAAGGAGAACAAGCTGGGGATGCGCGCGTCGGAGACAGTGCAACTCGTGTTCGACAACATGCGTGTGCCGGCGTGCCGGCTCCTCGGCGACCCGACGCAGGGCTTCAGCTATGCGCTGCAGACGCTGGAGCACGGGCGCCTTGGCATCGCTGCCCAGGCCATCGGCATCGCGCGCGCGGCATTTGAGCATGCCGTGGCCTACGCCCGGGATCGACAGCAGTTCGGGCAGCCCATCGGCGAGTTCCAGGGCATCCAGTTCAAGCTGGCCGACATGGCCACGCGCATTCACGCCGCGCGGTCGCTCCTGCACGCCACCGCCGCCGCCAAGGACCGCGGCGAGTCGGTGGGGGTGCACAGCTCGATGTGCAAGTTGTTCGCGTCCGAGACGGCGATGTGGGTGACGACGCAGGCCGTGCAGATCTTCGGCGGCTACGGTTACAGCAAGGAGTACCCGGTGGAAAAGCTCTTTCGCGATGCCAAGGTCACGGAGATCTATGAGGGCACGTCCGAGATCCAGCGCATCGTGATCGGGAGGGCGGCGATCAAGTAGACCGATGGCGGTTGGCGGTTGCCCTTTGGTGGCTGGTGGCTGGTGGCTGGTGGCTGGTGGCTGGTGGTCACCACTGTTGGCCGGCAACAACGATTCGCCGTCCGCCGCCCCGCAGTAGGTTTAAGAGTTGTGCATGAGGTCGTTGCACCGATTGCCCGCGCAGAACGGCTTGTCGTTCGAGCGCCTCGACAGTCATCTGTCATCCGTCATCCGTCATCTGTCCTCTGTCCTCTGTCATCTGTCGTCTCTCAACTATCGACTATCCACTTCCATGCATCTCTTCGATACAATGTCCGAGATGGGTCACGAGCAGATCGCCATCTGCCACGACAAGTCCAGCGGCTACCGCGGCGTCATCGCGATCCACGACACCACGCTGGGCCCGGCGCTGGGCGGCACGCGCTTCTGGAATTACGCTTCCGATGAAGAGGCGATCATCGACGCCCTGCGCCTCGCGCGCGGCATGACATACAAGAACGCGGTGGCCGGCCTGAACCTCGGGGGCGGCAAGGCGGTGATCATCGGCGACAACCGCACCACCAACCGCGAACTGATCTTCCGCGCGCACGGCCGCTTTGTGGAGTCGCTGGGCGGGCGCTACGTCACCGCCGAGGACGTCGGCACGAGCACGGCCGACATGGATTTCGTGCACATGGAAACCGACTTCGTGGCCGGCCTGGCCAACAAGTCGGGCGACCCGTCGCCGGTGACGGCGCGTGGCGTCTTTCGCGCCATCGAGGCGTCGGCCAAGTGGCGCTGGGGTTCGCCGTCACTCGATGGAAAGACCGTCGTGGTGCAGGGCCTCGGCAACGTCGGCTACTACCTCTGCCGCGAGCTCAATGCGGTCGGTGCCAAGCTCATCGTCACTGACATCCGTCCCGAACGCGTCGAGCGCGTCGTCGGTGAGTTCAAGGCGAAGGCCGTGGACGGCGATGCCATCTACTCGGCCAAGGGCGACATCTTCGCTCCCTGCGCCCTGGGTGCCATCCTCAACGACGACACCATCCCGAAGCTCCAGGTGGAAATCGTCTGCGGTGGCGCCAACAACCAGCTCCACGTTCCCGGCAAGCACGGCGCGGCCGTGGAAAAGCGCGGCATCCTGTACGCGCCGGACTTCGTGGCCAACGCCGGTGGCGTGATCAACGTGTACGGCGAGGTTGCCAACTGGACGCACGAGCGCGCGCTGCGCAAGGCCGACGAGATCTTCGACACGATGCTCGGCATCTACCAGATCGCCAAGGAACAGGGGATCCTCACCTACGACGCGGCCGACAAGCTGGCCGAGCGTCGCATCGCGGCGATTCACGGGCTGGTGAAGACGTGGCCGCTGTGGCCGCGCAAGTCGTGAGCGGCGAGCGCATTCCGATCGGTGCCGACCACGCCGGCTTCGAGCTGAAGGAGAAGCTCAAGACGGTGTTGGTCGGCATGGGTTTCGAGGTCGCCGACGTCGGCACGAATTCGACGGCGTCCACGGACTACGCCGACTTCGCCCACCCGGTCGCGGCGGAAGTGGAGACGGGCAAGGCCGCGCGTGGCGTCCTGTTGTGCGGGACGGGGCTTGGCATGGCGTACGCCGCCAACCGGCACCCCCACGTGCGCGCCGCGGTGGCGTGGAATCAGGAGATCGCCGCGTTCGCGCGTCTGCACAACGATGCCAACATCCTGGTGATTCCCGCGCGCTTTGTGACCGACGAGGCTGGTGTCGCCATCCTCAAGACCTGGCTGGAGACGCCCTTCGAGGGCGGCCGGCACAAACGTCGCGTCGAAAAGATCGAACGCGAGGAGGAGAAGTGAGCCAGTCGTGGATGTCATGGAACCGCTGCCCACCCGGTGATGCCCTGCGGTCGCAGGACCCCCAGATCGCCGCGCTCATCGAGGCGGAGACCGCCCGCCAGAGCGAAGGCCTCGAACTCATCGCCAGCGAGAACTTCGTGTCGCCCGCGGTGATGGAAGCCATGGGTTCGCCGTTGACCAACAAGTACGCCGAGGGGCTTCCCGGCAAGCGATACTACGGCGGTTGCGAAGTCGTCGATCGCGCCGAGCAGATCGCCATCGACCGGGCCAAGCAGCTCTTCGGCGCCGACCATGCCAACGTGCAGCCGCACTCGGGGGCACAGGCGAACGCCGCAGTGTACCTGGCGTTCCTCAAGCCCGGCGACACGGTGCTTGGCCTGGACCTCTCGATGGGCGGGCACCTGACGCATGGCTCGCCGGTGAACTTCTCCGGCCTGTTGTATCACGCGGTGCACTACGGCGTGAACGAGCAGGGGCTCATCGACTACGACGTGGTGGCCGCGCTGGCGCTTGAGCACAAGCCGAAGATGATCATCGCCGGCTACTCGGCGTATTCGCGCATCCTGGACTTCGCGCGCTTTTCCGAGATCGCCAGGAGCGTCGGCGCCATCCTGATGGTCGACATGGCGCACTTCGCCGGGCTCGTGGCAGCCGGGGTGCATCCGTCGCCGGTGCCCTACGCCGACGTGGTGACCACGACGACGCACAAGACGCTGCGCGGTCCGCGCGGCGGGCTCATCCTGTGCAAGGCCGAGCACGCGAAGACGATCGACAAGGCGGTCTTTCCCGGACTGCAGGGCGGGCCACTGGAGCACGTGATCGCCGCCAAGGCGGTGGCGTTCGGCGAAGCGCTCGAACCGGACTTCAAGGTCTATTCGCAGCGCGTGGTCGACAACGCCAGGGCGCTGGCGGCGGCGCTTGCCGAACGGGGCTTCCACATCGTGAGCGGCGGAACCGACAACCACCTGATGCTGGTGGACCTGCGCAACAGGAATCTCACGGGCAAGGCGGCGGAGCGCGCGCTCGACCAGGCCGGCATTCACACCAACAAGAACACGGTGCCCCGCGAAACGCAGTCGCCGTTCGTGACCAGCGGACTGCGGCTCGGCACGCCGGCGCTCACCACCAGGGGCATGGGTACGGGCGAGATGGTACGCGTGGCCGAACTCATTGACGAGGTGCTTGACGCGCCGAACGACGAGGCGACCCTCAGCCGCGTGCACGGCAAGGTGCGCTCGCTGGCGGGCCAGTTCCCGTTGTATCCGGCGGCTTCCGTGTAGTGCTCGGAACTGCCTACCACGGAAGCACGGATTACACGGAAGAACCACGGAGCAGCTTCTACAACTTCAAGGGAGCTCGACGGAGAGTACTGTCCCCCGGGCCCCCTTGAAAGCTGTGGCCGCTTCCGTGAACCTCCGTGAATTCCGTGCTTCCGTGGTGTGCAGTTCTCGGCGCACCGATACTCACCGGTACCGGGTACCATTGTCGACCTACCGGCGCCCGATGCATCTTGTAGGGCGCACCCCGAGGAGAACTGACCGTGTCGGAACTGGCGTTTCGTGATGGAGTGATGGACCGCATTCGCGTTCGCGAACCGCGGTTCCACGAGCACGCCTTCCTGTTCATGCTGTCGGCCCTCGAGTTTGCCCAGGCGAGACAGGCGGAGCGCCGGCACCTGTCGGGACGCGAACTCGCCGAGGCCTGCCGCGACCTCGCGCTGCAGCGCTACGGCGTCCTCTCGCGCCTCGTGCTCGAACACTGGGGCGTCACGACCACCGCCCACTTCGGCGACATCGTCTTCGCCCTGGTCGACCTTGGGCTCCTGCTCGCGCAGCCCACCGACAGCCGCGACGACTTCGCCGCGATCTTCGACTTCGGCGCCGCCTTCGACCGCAACTATCCGTGGAACGGATCCGCGGTCAGCTGACCGTGACGGCCACATGACGTCCGTGCGGGTCTTGACGGCGGCGCAGGCCGCCGAGCGGGATTCGCGGGCCATCGCCGCCGGCACACCATCGGGTGAACTCATGAAGGCCGCAGGTCGCGCGGCGGCCGCGGAACTGCTGCGCCACGCCGGTGCGCGCGCGTCGGCGGGCATCGACATCTATGCGGGCGGCGGCAACAACGGCGGCGACGCATGGGTGGTGGCGGGCACGCTCACGGCGGCGGGCTTTCCCGTGCGTGTGCATGAGGTCGAGACGCCACGCACCGCCGACGCCACCGCCGAGAAGTCGGAAGCCGTGCCTGCGCTGGAGCGCGGCGCCCGGCCGCAGGGTCGGCCGGGCGTCGTGGTCGACGGCCTGCTGGGCACGGGAGCGCGCGGCGCTCCGCGCGGGGCCGTAGCGCAGGCCTGCGAGGAAATCGAGGCGGCGCGTCGCGACGGCGCATATGTCGTGGCACTCGACGTGCCGAGCGGACTCGATGCCACCACCGGAGCGCACGACGGTGCGCCGCGCGCCGACTTGACGGTCACGTTCGGTTCACTGAAGCGCGGGCAGCTGCTGGCGCGCGACTGGTGCGGCACCATCATCGTCGTGGACATCGGACTCGGCGCGCACGCGTCGCCTGAGGACGACGCGCCGTTGCTGGCCGATGCGGAGTGGGTGCGATCCGTGGTCCCCCGCATCGGTGCCGACGCGCACAAGGGTGTGCGCGGCAAGGTGGCGATCGTCGGCGGGGCGCATGGCATGGTCGGCGCCGTCCTGCTGGCGGGGCGGGCGGCGTTGCGCAGCGGCGTAGGCCTCGTGAAGCTGTTCGTCGATCCGGCGAACGTCGAACTGGTGCAGCGGGCGCTCCCCGAAGCGCTCGCCGCGTCGTGGCCCGTCGACGATGCCGAAGCCACGGCACTCGGATCGTGGGGCGACGCACTGCTCGTCGGACCCGGACTGGGTCGCGGCGCGCATGCGGAGGCGCTCGTCGAGCGCTGCCTGCGCGGGTCGACGGTTCCGGTGGTGATCGATGCCGACGCGCTGAATGCGTTTGCCGGCGAGCCGACGGCATTCGCGCCGCTCATCGGCACGCGTCCCGCATTGCTGACGCCGCACCCGCTGGAGTTCGCTCGCGTCACCGGCGCCGATGCGGCGATGGTGAACGCCGGCCGGTTCGAGGTGTCGCGCCAGCTGGCCAGCATCGCCGGCGCTGCCGTACTGCTCAAGGGCGTCCCTACCGTGGTGACCGCGCCGGACGGCCGCACTATCGTGAGCGCGAGCGGAACGCCGGTGCTGGGGCAGGGAGGGAGCGGCGACATGCTGGCGGGCATCGCCGTGACGCTGATGGCACAGGTGGGCTCGGCGCTCGAGGCTGGGGCGGCTGCGGCGTGGGTGCACGGACGCGCCGCCGAACTCGCGGCGCCGCAGGGCGAGATACGCGGCGTGACACTCGACGACGTGCTCGGCGCGCTGCGCGAGGCGTGGAAGCTCGAGCAGTCGCCGCGCTCGCCGCATGTACTGGCCGAACTCGCGGCGGTGGGCGAGCGGTGGTGAGGGTCCGCGTGTTGGCGGCCGGCGTGGGGCTGTTGCTGGGCGCGTGTGGCCCGCTGCCATCAGGCGCGCCCGGCGCTGTCGCACCGCGCCGGGGCCTCGCGGGCAGCCTGCTGCGCGAGGACTTCGTCACGATCACGCGAGGCACGGACGTGCGCGCCATCGGCGTGTCGCACCGGTGGGTCTACGCCGTCACGACCGACGCAGTGCTCGTGTACGACCGAGAACGCCGCGCGTGGCTGCCACCGTTCACGCGCGACGGCGGGTTCGACCCGGCGCTCGTCCGGACCGTCGCCGTCGATCCCGACGATGACGGCGCGTGGTTGCTGACGGCCAGTGGCGCGTGGACACTGCGGCCGCTGACCGCCTACATCGGTCGCGCGCCGACCGGGCCTCTGCCGGCGCGACTGCGCGCCGGTTCGCTCGACGCGGTGTACCGCGAGTTTCCCGCGTTGCAGTCGTTTGGGCGCATGCTCACGCGCGACGCCGCGTCACTGCAGAGCTTCCCCGTGATCGCTGGCGCCCGCGCCCCCGATCGCACCGAGGTGTGGTTTGGCACCGCCGGCGGTGGGCTCTTTCAGGTGGACCCGCTCTTCAACAGCGCCACGCCGCACCCATTCGGACTCGCGGTGTCGGGCGCCGGGGCGATTGCTCGCGCGGGCGACGGCGTATGGATCGCTCCCGCGCCGCGCCCCGGTGAGTCACGCCTG
>JBBTFF010000090.1:0-33472 GCA_038041995.1 Gemmatimonadota bacterium
AAGGGGAGATGCGTCCGGCGCCCTCGGTCTCGAGCACGTGGTGCTGGGCCTCGAACGTGTTGATGCCGCCGATGCCGCTCCCGATGATCACGCCGCACCGATCGGGCACGAACCCCTTTCCCTCGGCGAGGCCCGCGTCCGCCATCGCCTGCACCGCTGCCGCCATGGCGTAATGCGTGTAGCGGTCGGACCGCTTGACCTCCTTGCGGTCCATGTACAGCGCCGGATCGAATGCCTTCACCTCACAGGCGAACTTCACCTTCAGGCCGGAGGCATCGAAATGCGTGATCAGCGCGCCTCCCGACTTGCCGTCGAGCAACGCCTGCCACGAGGAGCCCACGTCGTTGCCGACGGGGGTCACGCATCCCAGTCCCGTTACGACGACCCGACGCTTCATCGGTTCAGCCGATCTTCTGGTTCAGGTAGGCAATCGCATCGCCCACCGTACGCAGCTTCTCGGCGTCTTCGTCCGGGATGTCGATGTTGAACTCCTTCTCGAACTCCATGACCAGCTCGACGATGTCGAGGCTGTCGGCCCCGAGATCCTCGATGAAGCTCGCTTCCGGGGTCAACTTCTCGCGCTCGACGCCCAATTCCTTCTCGATGATGTCCTTCACCTTGTCGCCATGGTCGGCCATATACCGCGATCCTCTCAATTGTTGGAGTGGAGGGAAACCCTAATATAGTAGCTGCAACGTTCCGTTACATCACCATCCCGCCGTCCACCACCAGGACCTGCCCGGTGATGTAGGCGGCCAGGTCCGACGCCAGGAAGGCCACGGCGCCAGCGATGTCCCGGGGCTCCCCGAGCCTCCCCAGTGGAATCTGGGCCGAAAGCGCCGCGCGGGCCTCCTCCGCCAGCTTGGCAGTCATGTCGGTCTGGACGTACCCGGGAGCCACCGCGTTCACCAGGATGTTGCGGGACGACAGCTCCTTGGCCGCGGCCTTGGTGAAGCCGATCAGTCCTGCCTTGGAGGCGGCGTAGTTGGCCTGCCCCTTGTTGCCCACGAGACCGACCACGCTGGTGATGTTGATGATCCGCCCCCAGCGGCGCTTCATCATCCCGCGCTGGGCCGCCCGGGTGGCCACGAACGCCGACCGCAGGTTGGTCGCCATGACCGCGTCCCAGTCCTCGTCCTTCATGCGGGCCATGAGGTTGTCCCTGGTGATGCCGGCGTTGTTCACCAGGATGTCGAGGCTGCCGAAGGCGTCTTCCACGGCCTGCACCAGCATGGTCACCGACGCCGGGTCGCCGACGTCGCAGGCGAAGCCGCGAGCCTCGCCGATCTCCTTGGCCACCTGCTCGGCGACAGCCAGGTCACGGCCAACGACTGCCACGCGGGCGCCGCAGGCGACGAGCGTCTCGGCGATGGCGCGGCCGATACCGCGCGTCGAACCGGTCACCAACGCGACTTTTCCGGTAAGCGAGATCATGGAGAGATGATAGTCGATAGTTGATAGTGGATGGAAACGGACGGCGTAAAGCGTACGGCGTACAGCTTACAGCTTCCTCTGTCGTTAGAGGCTGGTGAGCAGCGCCTCCACCTCAGCCACGGTTCCGCACGTCCTCGCTTGGTGGCCCGGTGCGAGCCGTTTGAGCAACCCCGTCAGCACATTGCCGGGGCCCATTTCGACGAACGTCGCGTCCGGGAAAGTGGTTGCCATGGCTCGAATGACCTCCACCCAGCGCACGGGAGAGGTGAGCTGCCGCAGCAGCAGGTCGCGCGCGACGGTTTCGTCGGTGACCGGTGCCGTCGTGACGTTGGAGAAGACGGGCCAGCGTGGCCTGTGCCACGACGGGGTGGCCAGCGCCGCCTCGAGCCCCACCTGCGCCGGCTGCATGAGCGGAGAGTGAAAGGCGCCGCTCACCTGCAGGCGGACCGCTCGCTTGGCCCCGGCGAGCTTGGCGATTTCCATGCCCCGCTCCACCCCGGCCACCTCGCCCGAGATGACGACCTGCTCGACGGCGTTGTAGTTGGCGGGAACCACCGTTCCGTCGGCGCTGGCCTCGGCGCAGATGTCCTCGATGCGTCGCTGCAGCTCGCCGAGAATCGCGGCCATGGCCCCGGGGCGGGCCGCCCCCGTCTCGAACATCAACTCGCCGCGACGACGCACGAGCCGCACCGCGTCGGCCAGGGAGAGCGCGCCGGCGGCGTGGTATGCGGAGAACTCGCCCAGGGAGTGCCCCGCTGCACCCACGACGTGGGCGGCCGCGCGCTCCTGCACCACCGCCCACACGGCGGCCCCGTGGGCCAGCAATGCCGGCTGCGCATTGTGCGTGCGCGTCAGCTCCTCGGCTGGTCCCTCGAAGCAGAGTGCCGACAACGAGATGCCCAGGGCCGCGTCTGCTTCGTCGAAGGCGCGCCTCGCGGCCGGAAAGGCCTCGACAAGATCCTTGGCCATGCCGGGCTTCTGCGAGCCTTGGCCGGGGAATAGCAGGAGGAGTGGCATGCGTGGATCGGAGGACGGATGACCGATGACCGATGACCGATGACGGACGCGTGTGGCTTACGGCGTACAGCGTAAAGCGTGCGGCTTCTGTACGTCTCCGATCTAGAACTTCACTATGAGGCTACCCCACGTGAATCCCGCCCCGAAGGCCACGAACATCACCGTCATGCCTTCCTTGATGCGCCCGGCGCGCAGGGCTTCATCCAGCGCAATGGGGACGGATGCCGCCGAGGTGTTCCCGTAGCGATCGACGTTGACGTACACTCTTTCCATCGGCATGCCGGCGTGTTTTGCCGTCGCCTCGATGATGCGGATGTTCGCCTGGTGCGGGATCAGCAGGTCGATGTCGGACGACGCCAGCTTGGCGCCGTCGAGCGCGCGATCGCACGCGTCGGCCATGGAACGAACCGCGTTCTTGAAGACCTCGCGCCCCGCCATGGTAATGCAGTTGGTGCCAGCCTCGATGATCTCGGGTGTCGACGGGTACAGCGCGCCGCCATGCGGGCGCTGCAGCAGGTCGGCCAGCGTGCCGTCGCTGCGCATGTACGCGCTCACGATACCGCGCCCCTTGGTCGAACGTTTGAGCACCGTGGCGCCCGCACCGTCGCCGAACAGCACGCAGGTGTTGCGGTCCTTCCAGTTCACGATCCGGCTCAGCGTCTCGGCACCGATGACGAGGATCGTCTCGGCGTTTCCGAGGGTCATCAGCCCCTCGGCCACCTGCATGCCGTACACCCAGCCACTGCAGGCGGCGGAGATGTCGAACGCGGCGGCGCGCGTGGCGCCGATCGCCGCCTGAACCTCGACGGCCGTGGCCGGAAGCAGCCGGTCGGGCGACGCCGTGCCCAGCACGATGATGTCGAGTTCGGGCGCCGTGACCCCGGCCGCCTTCATCGCCGCGCGCGAGGCTTCCGCGGACAGCGACGTCAGCGACTCGCCTTCGCCGGCGATGTAGCGCGAGCGAATCCCGGTGCGCTCCACGATCCACTCGTCAGTCGTCTCGATGCCGATGGCGGCAAAGTCGTGATTGGTGAAGAGCCTCTTCGGGACGGCGTGACCCGTGCCGCTGATCATCGCGATGGGGCGTTTCATTGGGACGGTCCCTCGTCATTGGCGGCGAGGCGCTGCCCCATGTGGTCGCTCATGCGCGACTCCACGGCGCGGAGCGCCACCTTGATTCCGTTCTTGATGGCCAGCGGCGACGACTTGCCGTGGCAGATGATCGACACGCCCTTGACGCCGAGCAGCGGGGCGCCGCCGTGCTGGGCGTAATCGAGGTGCTGGAGTGCGGCGCCAAGCTGTTCCTTGCCAACCCCGCTCTTGGCCAGCAGGCCGAACAGCATGGGAGCGATGCCTTCGTAGAACTTGAGCAGGACGTTGCCCACAAAGCCGTCGCAGACCACCACGTCCACCGGGCCGCGGTCGGAGGCGCCCATGGGAAGGTCGCGGCCCTCCACGTTGCCATGAAAGTTGATCCCCGTCGCCTGCGCGAGCAGCAAATGCGCCTCCTTGACGGCGGCGTTCCCCTTTTCCGGCTCCTCACCAACGGAGAGCAACGCGATCGACGGGTTCTCCCGCCCGAGCACGTCTTCGGCGTAGACGGCACCGAGCCGGGCGAACGACACCAGTTCGGCCGCCGAGCAGTCCACGTTTGCTCCGCTGTCGAGCACGACGACGGGCAGCCGGGCGCTCGGAAACAAGGTGCCGATCGCCGGGCGGGTCAGTCCCTCGTGCAGGCGCAGGATGAAGGTGGACGCGGCCATCTGCGCGCCGGTGTTGCCGGCGCTGACGAAGGCGTCGGACCGGCCCTCGACCTGCAGGCGCAGGCCGACGACCATGGAGCTGAGCGGCTTGCCCCGGATGGCCACCGACGGCTTGTCGGTCATCTCGATGACGTCTGGCGCTTCGATGATCGGCAGGCGGTCGGACGCGTCGCGCAGCGCGGAAAACTCGCCGGCGAGCTGCTCGTCGAGAGCGGCGCGGACGATGTCGGAGCGGCCGACGAGCTGGATGCTATGCCCGGGACCCAGTTCGTGGAGGGCGAGCAGGGCGCCCGCTATCGTCGCCGTGGGGGCGTGATCGCCACCCATGACGTCCAATGCGATGCGCGCCAAGGTCAGCTTTCCTTGGCTGCGACCCGCTGCTCACCCGCGTAGAAGCCGCACTCGGCGCACACGTGATGCGAGCGCTTCGGAGCGCCGCACTTCGGGCACGCCTGGATGTAGATCGCGGGAGCCTTCTTGTGCGTGTTGCGAGCCCGCTTCTTCCGCTTCGAGGTTTTTCTTTTCGGGACGGCCATCGTCGTTTCGTGACAGGGTCAGTTCATTCGGGGGCGTCGGGGATATTCCGCAACGCGTCCCATCGGGCATCGGTGTCCGGGGCGCAAGCGCACGCTCCGGCGTTGAGATCGGTACCGCACTTCGGACACAGCCCCTTGCAGTCAGGACGGCACACCGAAAACATCGGAACCTCAAGCAGCCACTGCTCCCGCACCGCCTGGCGCAGGTCCAGCACGTCACCATGGCCTTCCAGCGGGAAGACGTCCGGATCATCATCCAACTCGCCGGGTTCCGCGAACAGCACGTGAACGTCAGCGCCCACAACCGACTCCACCGGTACCAGGCAGCGCCCGCAGTCCTGCTGCACGGCACCCGCCAGGTGACCGCTGAAGTAGTACCGCCCTGCGCCGGCGCTGGCGAGACGTCCGGTTACGCGAACACCTTCGCGCAACGGGCGAAGGACATCGTCGTCCCCCCACACGGCATCGTCGGCGGGAAGCACGGCGTCGACCGTAACCGCATCGTGGTCCAGGGACCGGATGTCAAACGACAGCATAGCCAATAAACATATCCGGGTTACGGGGCTGGGTCAAGTTGTGCAGTTGCCGTGACTTAGGATCTCGGATCTCTGCTAGGCGTGTCACTCCCGCCCTATCCGACGAGCTGCGGCGAGCCCTATTTTGACCAAGATAGCACCGCAGGCGCCCCCCAACTGGTGAACCAAATGCGATGTGCAGCGCTCACCCAGGGTGTCGCCCTGGTGCTTTCAGCGGCCACATTACTGGCCCAAGAGGACACAGCCCTCATCGGTACTCGCGTACGAATCGAGACGACCGCGAAAGAGAAGTTCGATGGCATCCTCTTGTCCCGCGACACTGACTCGATCGTCGTTCGGCGATCAGTCGGCGCACGAGCGATGGTGCCCACGGCGTCCGTCGCGCGGCTCCGGGTAAGTGAGGGCCGGTCCCACTCAGCGGGTCTTGCGCGCGGGATCACGTACGGCGCAATCATCGGTACCTCGCTCGCGGGTGCGGCGTCGCTTGGGTTCATCGACGACGAACCTGAGGCCATCCCGTTTCTCTTTGCGGGTGGCGCCGCCCTCGGCACCGTACTCGGCGGCCTCGTTGGTGCGGTCGTCGGCGCAGAGCGCTGGACGACCGTGTACGGGCGAGGCGTGCGCGTGTCCTACCGCTCGCACGCGAACGGCCGGCTATCGGTAGGACTCCGGATCAACTGACTCGACGCTAGACCAGCGCCGCCGCCCCGAAGAAGAACGTCCCCTCGATCCGGGCGTTTTCGTCTGAATCCGAGCCGTGCACCGCGTTCCGTCCCTTGGATTCGGCGTACAGCTTGCGCACCGTCCCTTCGGCAGCCTCTGCTGGGTCCGTGGCGCCAATGGCCGCGCGATAAGCGGCCACGGCATCGGCCTTCTGCAGCACCAGGGGCATGCAGGGCGCTGAACTCATGAACTCCACGAGTTCATCGTAGAAGGGGCGCCCCTTGTGCACTTCATAAAACGCGCCTGCCTCGGCCCTGCTCATGTGCAGCACCCGCGAGCAGATGATCCGGAAGCCCTGGGCCTCGAGATGGGCAATGATCTTGCCGGTCTTGCCAGCGCCAAAGGCGTCGGGCTTGATGATAGCGAGCGTGCGGTTGCCGGCCATGGTTCGATTAGTCCTTGAGATCCAGTGATCACCACGGAAGCACGGAACAAACGGAGTTCGCACGGACCCATGCGGGGACTCGTCGTTCCCCCATGGGTGGTCGTTCTCCGTGCATCTCCGTGACTTCCGTGTTTCCGTGGTGTGCAGTTGAGCGTTACTTCAGTCGTGCCTTGATCAGTTCGACAAAATCCATCGGACGGTCAGCCACACCGATGCCCGCCACCTTGAACGCCTCGATCTTCTCGGCCGCCGTACCCGACGACCCCGAGATGATCGCGCCCGCGTGCCCCATGCGGCGTCCCGGCGGGGCCGTCCGTCCGGCAATGAACCCTACCACCGGCTTGGTCATGTGGTTCTTCACGAAGTCGGCGGCTTCCTGCTCGTCGGTGCCACCGATCTCGCCCATCATCGCCACGGCCTTGGTGTGCGGGTCCTTCTCGAAGGCTTCTAGGCAGTCGATGAAGTTGGTGCCATTGATCGGGTCGCCGCCGATGCCGACGCACGTGGTCTGACCGAGGCCGGCGCGCGTGAGCTGGTAGACGATCTCGTATGTGAGCGTGCCCGACCGGCTGACGACGCCGACGTTGCCCGGCGTGCAGATGCCGCCGGGAATGATGCCGACCTTCGTCACGCCCGGCGTGATGAGCCCCGGGCAGTTGGGTCCGAGGAGCCGGGCGCCGCGTTCCTTCACGAAGGGATAGACCTTCGTCATGTCGAGCACCGGCACCCCTTCGGTGATGCAGACCACCATGGCGCAGCCCGCGTCCACCGCCTCCATGATCGCGTCGGCCGCTCCCATGGGCGGCACGTAAATCACCGCGGTGTTGGCGCCGGTCTTTTCGACGGCATCGTACACGGTGTTGAACACGGGCACGGAGCCCTCGAACGTCTGGCCGCCCTTTCCGGGGGTCACGCCGGCCACGACGTTGGTGCCGTACTCGATCATCTGCCTGGTGTGGAACGAGCCGTCACGGCCCGTGATCCCCTGCACCACCAGCCTGGTGTGTTTGTCGATGAAGATGCTCACGCGGCCTTTCCTCCCTTGGCCAGCGCCACGGCCTTCTGGACCGCTTCATCCATGTCCTTCGACGCGGTGAAGCCATTATCGGTCAGGATCTTCATGGCGATCTCTTCGTTGGTTCCCGTGAGGCGAATCACGATCGGCACCTTCAGCGGGTTCGCCTTGGTGGCGGTGACGATGCCGTTGGCCACGTCATCGGTGCGCGTGATGCCGCCGAAAATGTTGAACAGGATGCACTTCACGTTCGTGTCGGCGGTGATGATGCGCAGCGCGTTCACCACCTTTTCCGGGTTGGACGAGCCCCCGATGTCGAGGAAGTTCGCCGGCTCGCCGCCGTAGTACTTCACCAGGTCCATCGTCGCCATCGCCAGGCCGGCGCCGTTCACCACGCAACCGACGTCACCGTCCAGCTTGATGAACGTGAGGTTGGCGTTGCGCGCGTCCACTTCCGACGGCGCTTCCGACGACACGTCGCGCAGCGCCTCGATTTCCGGGTGTCGGTCGAGTTCATTGTCGTCGACCACCATCTTGCCGTCGACGGCGATCAGCTCGCCCGTCGGCGTGCCGACGAGGGGGTTGATCTCGGCCAGTGAACAGCCGCTCGCCATGAAGGCGGCATAGAGCCCCTGCATGATCGTTGCGGCCTGCCTCGCGAGCTTCACGTCGGGGTACAGGAAGAAGCCCATCCGCATGGCTTCGTATCCACGCAGGCCGTAGCGCGTGTCCACCGGAAGGTAGAGGATCTTCTCCGGTGTCTCGGCGGCCACCTGCTCGATGTCGATGCCGCCGGCCGCCGACACCATGAACACCGGCTTCTTGCGCTGGCGATCGACGATGATGCCGACGTAGGCCTCGCTGCCGATGTCCTCGGCGACGGTCACGAGCACCTTCTCGACCGTGAGCCCCTTGATCTGCATGCCGAGGATGGCCGTCGCCTTCTCCTTCGCATCGGCGGCCGTCTTGCAGAACTTCACGCCACCGGCCTTTCCACGGCCGCCCGCGTGCACTTGTGCCTTCACCATCACCGGCACGCCGTATTCCTTCGCGATCGCTTCGGCCTCGGCCGGCGTCGTGGCAATCTTTCCGAGCGGAATCGGCACGCCGAATCCGCGCAGGATCTCCTTCGCCTGGTACTCGTGAATGTTCACGGTAACTCCGTGGGGGTGATTCGCGGCGCGCGGTGGCGCCACGCACAGAACAGTCCGTGAATTTATCCCTTCGTCAGGACAGATGGGAGGTGCGCGGTCGCTAGAATCTCCAGCTCAGCGAGGCGTACGTCTGGGTCGACCCGAAACCGCCCTCGCGCTCGCGGTAGGTGGACAGGAGCACGTACACGGAGCGGCCGATGCTGACGTCGGCATCGAGGCCCCACCAGGTCAGGCGGGCGCTGCTCGCGCCCGCCATGGATAATCGTGTGTCGCGGGCTCCCCCACTCGCTTCCAGGCGGAGTATCCCCCACGGATCGATGTCGATGGACCCCGAGACGAGCTGTCCGGAGGAGATGGTGCCGCTGTACTGCGTGCCGCGCGCCCGGAGGCCGAGTCGCAGCGGGGAAATTCCGTACAGGCTGGCCAGCACGGTAGTAGACGCCGCATCTCCACTGGTGCTGCCGCGACTGTCGCGACGGTCGACGCTGAGCCTGACGTGCCGCGTTGAACTCAACGAGAGCCCGCCCCAGGTGCCCTGACGGAACGAGTCGTCGAAGGCGATCTCGGGACTCACGTAGTCCCGATACAGGCGCACGCTGCGCCGGTTGTCGAAGCCGCCGAACAACGCGACCGCCCGTGCCGGCGTGACTTGCACGCTCGCGAAGGTCGCGGTGGGTGTCGTCGTCGCGTGTTCCGCCGCGAGCTTCCAGCCGCGATTGAAGTCGAGTTCCTGCGTGGCGTACACGGAGAGCCACGGGCTGTTGGAGGTGAATCGAACGAAGGCGTACTCGCGGTCGACTTCACTGCCGACGTATGATCCGACGCCGCCGATCGTCAATGAGGCGGGATTCGGCGTCCCGGTGCGCGTGTGCCACTGCCCGTACAGGCCGTACTCGCGTACGCGACTGGACGTGCCGAACGCCGCCGCGTCCGGCTGCGAACCCACGAAGCCGCCGCTGCTCCAGCGCCGGCGGTCGACGTCGATCCCGAGGCCGTCGTAGAGCCCGACGCTGGAGAGCGTCGACGCGAACTGGCGGCCGACCGTGACGCGCGTCCCGGATGACGACCCCGTCCACGACAGCGCCGCCTGGTAGACACGAGTGACATTGAGTGGCGAGCGCGCCGATTGCGTGCCCGTGGAGGAATACTGGGTTCGTTGCGCACGGACATCCGCGGTCACGCCGATGCTGCTGCCGGCAATGTGCTGCCCGTCGAGCCGAAGGTCGTAGGCCGGCTGCTGCAGGCCACCCCCTCCGCCGCCATCGGGGGCCACAACGAGGTAGCGCAAGCCGAGCCGGCCACGCACGCCGACAGCTCGTTTCGCGGACGCCGTCGAACTGCGTCCCTGCGGTGCTGCATCACTCGCCACCACGGCCGTGGGCAGCGCCACGGGCGTGAAGCGCACGGAGTCACCGACGATCAGCTCGGTGGCGGGCGTCGCCACTTCGCAGGCCGCGCGGTTGGACGACAGGGCTGACACGCGCAGGCGGGCAATCACCGCCCCCGAGCGCACGACATCGAGCGCCCCCCCCTCGGTAAGGCCGGCCTTGGAACCGACCTCGAGGTACACCGTGGCTCCACTGATATAGGTGATGCGCGTCCAGTTTGGCGCGCTGGCCGGCCCGCCGCTGGACGCTTGCGGCGCGGCAGCTTGCTGGGCTGCCGCGCTGATCGGAACGGCGCACAGGGCCAACGCCCATGCACCGATCATTCGCCGGGGGCCGGTCAAGGCTTCTTCCCCTGCGGATGGCATTGGTAGCACAGGGCGCTCTCATACCGGTAGCCGGCCCTGCCGCGATGCTCCTTGTCCATGTCCGTCTGCCGGTGACACGAGAAGCACGAGAACGACGCGTAGTTCGTGGAGACCGTGTGGCAGTCCGCGCAGGTGGACCACCGCCCCTTGTGCTTGCCCGAGTAGATCGGGAAGTAGGTGCCGTCGTGATTGAAGGTCGCCCCCGTCCAGCGCGTCGTGGTGTGGCACGACTCGCACGCCGCCGGGAAGGCGGCCGCCTTGTGATTCGGATTCGTGGTGGCCGTGTACCGCGCCAGGTGGCAGCTGACGCACGTCGACGCCTTGCCGCGATAGACGCCGTCGCCGTGGCAGGAGGCGCACGTCGTGGTGACATGCGCGCCCGTGAGCGGAAAGCGCGTGGTCTGGTGGTTGAAGGTGGCTGGGGTCCACGTCGTGGTGCCGTGGCACACCTCACAGGTCGTGGGGAAGCCCGACGATGCGTGCGGTGGCGAGGTGGCGGCGGTGTAGCGCGCCAGGTGGCACGACGCACACAGCATCGACTTGCCCCGGTAGACCCCGTCGCCGTGGCACCCGTTGCACGAGACCGCACGATGCGCGCCGGCGAGCGCGAAGCGGGTGGTGTTGTGGTCGAACGTTCCCCCGACCCACGTCGTCGACGTGTGGCAACTCGTGCACGTCGTCGAGAAGCCCAGTTGGGAGTGCGGTGGGTGGAGCGCCGCCGTGTACGCCGCCTGATGGCACGACTGGCACGCCGTGCTCTTCCCCTTGTAGACGCCGTCGCCGTGGCACGACGCGCAGGCCACGGTCCGGTGCGCCCCGGCGAGCGGAAACGCGGTGGCCGCGTAATCGAAACCGGACCCGAACCACGTGCTCGTGCCGTGGCACTGCTGGCACGTGGTCGGGAAGCCGGACGTGATGTGCGACGGCGACGTGGTGGCGGTGTAGTTCTTCTGGTGGCACGACACGCACGTGGACGGGCGCCCGCGGTAGACGCCGTCGGAATGACAGTTGGTGCACGTCGCTGCGCGGTGCGCGCCGGTGAGCGGGAAGGCCGTCGCGTTGTGGTCGAAGGTTCCGCCGGCCCACGCCGTCATGGTATGACACGTCGCACACGCCGCCGGGAACCCGAGTTGGGCGTGCGGAGGATGGAGTGACGCCGTGTACGCCGGCTGGTGACACGACTGGCAGGCCGAGCTCTTTCCCTTGAACACGCCGTCGCCGTGGCAGGTCGTGCAGAGCGCCGCCTTGTGCGCGCCCACGAGCGGAAAGGTCGTGAGCGAGTGGTCGAACACGGCGCCGCGCCACGTGGAGGTCCCGTGGCACTGCTGGCAGGTGGTCGGGAACCCGGACGCCGCGTGGGGAGGCGTCTTGGCCCACGTGTAGTCCGCCTGGTGGCAACCGACGCAGGTGGTCGGCTTGCCGCGGAAGACGCCGTCGGCATGACAGCCCTGGCACGAGACCGCGGCGTGTGCGCCCTTCAGCGCGAACTTCGTGGTGGCATGGTCAAACCTCCCGCCGGTCCAGCTGGACATCGAGTGGCACAGCGTGCAGTCCTGCGGGAACTGCGCCGCCTGGTGGTCGGGAGAGAGGGCCGACCGGTACGTCGCCACGTGACAGCTGATGCACGTGGTCGGGGGCGCCGCACGTACTGTGACTGGCCGGGCCGCGCCGCCGTGTGGCACGCCTCGCAGGCGAGGGGCGCGTGTGCCCCGCGCAGCGGGAACCGCGTCATCTCGTGAAGCCGCTTGAGGTTCGTCTGGTCGACGAAGCTGCGCGTGGTGTGGCACCGTCCGCAGTCGGAGCCGAGTTCCGACTTGTGCACGTCGCGGTGACACTGCGCGCAGCTCGTGGAGGCCTTGCTGAAGTCGAGCGACGCATGGCACGCGGTGCAGGCCGTGCGCAGGTGTGCGCCGTCGAGCGGGAAGACCTGCTCGGCGTGGCGGAAGTCGCGGCTGACCTGGGCCGGTCGCCAGCTGTTGGCACGATGGCAGGAGATGCACGCCCCGATAGTCGGTCCGTGCGGGTTGCCGACGGACTGAGCGCGTGCTGGCGCGATCGCCGTCGTGACGAGGAATATCAGCCAGATTGCCGATCTCATGGAGCTCTCCGTGTAACGTCCGCCTTGTGGCAGCTCTCACAGGATGATGGGAGCGGACGGTACTGCACGCGGGTTCCTCCGCCGGACTGGGCCACGTGCATGTGGCACGAGGCACAGGGGACGCGTTGGTGCGCGCCGGCCAGCGGGAAGGACGCATCGCGATCGTGGACAAGACGGCTGGCGCCCGACCAGCGGGCG
This sequence comes from Gemmatimonadota bacterium, assembly GCA_038041995.1. Classification (GTDB taxonomy): domain Bacteria; phylum Gemmatimonadota; class Gemmatimonadetes; order Gemmatimonadales; family Gemmatimonadaceae; genus PNKL01. The sequence goes on from JBBTFF010000090.1 coordinate 12,613, forward strand.
ACGTCATGACAGGCGTCGCAGGCCGCGCCGCCACGACGACCAGCGAACTGGCCGCCGTGCGGATCGGCGTGGCATGCGGTGCACATCGTACGGGGCGCCCTGTCGAAGCGCAGTGGAGCGATCGGCATCGTTGTCGCGACCCGGCGCAGCGTCGAGCGTGCCGGCATCCGGCCGATTTCCTTGTGGCAGTCACGGCACGGCAGCGCGCGGTGCGCACCCTCGAGTGCGAAGCCGAAGCTCCCGTGTCGCCGGGTCGCGAGGGTCGCCGGCGCGAAGTGGCGGGTATCGTGACAGGCCCGGCACCCCTCGGGCGAGGCCTGAGGGTTGCCCGGTGCGTAGCGCCCGGCGTGCGGATCCACATGGCACGCGTCGCAGTTGCTCCCTGCCCCGCGCAGCGACACCGTGGTCGCCGGCGAGGGCGCGCCCTGCCGGCCGGCGGTCTTCGCCCGTTCCGCCGGATGACAACTGCGACACGCGGTCGTCGCGTGGGCCCCATCCAGCGGCAGCGCCAACGCGGCGTGTTGCGCGCGCGTGAACGTGCTGGGCGTCCACCCCTCGTCGGTGTGGCACGCGGAACAGGCGCGGCGGCTGTCGCTCCGCACCAGTTCCCCGCCGTGCGCGTCGGCGTGGCAGGTCGAGCAGGCGGCGAAGGAGGGACGAAGTTGAACGCGCCGCATCACCTTTCTCGTCGCCTGCACCGTCGAGTCGCTGGCGGCGTGGCAGGCGGCGCAACTCACGATGGTGTGCTTGCCGCGCAGGGAGAAGGACGTGGTGGCATGCTGCGGTGCGGTGAAGGTCGACGGGGCGAAACCCTCCACGCGGTGGCACGACGCGCAGTCGGCGGGACGTCCCGCCAGCGTCGCGCGACCATAGTGCGCCTCGGCGTGGCAGTCGCCGCATTTGGCGAACGGCGGCGTGCGGCGCGCCAGCGTGACGCCGTGACACGATTCGCACTGAACCGCCCGGTGCTTCCCGACCAGCGCGTAGCGGGTAAGGGAGTGATCGAAGTCAGCCTTGTCGATGACGCTGAACCCGCGCGTGCTGTGGCACTCACCGCACTTCGCCGAGAGGCGCCCCTTGTGCGGATCGGCGTGGCAGTCGGAGCACTCACTGGCGGGAATCGGCTTGAAGCGCCCGATCACGTGGCCGCTGCTGTCGGGGCGCAACTTGAACCGGGCTGCCTTGTGGCACTTGTCGCAGGCGACGTCAGCGTGCTTGCCGGTCAACGGGTACGTGGAGCGCGCGTGGTCGAACCTCGTGGCGCGCTTCCAGTCGTCGGCGTCGTGGCATCGTTCGCAGGTGGAGCCGAGCGTGCGGCGATGCACGTCGTCGCGTTCGTGACAGGACGCGCAGTCCGTCTCCAGCGCCATCCACCCCGCCCCGTTGACGCGCGGTGAAAGCGCGGCCGCGGGTGATCGCCGCAGTTCGCGCTCGTGGCAGGCCTCGCATTTGGCGCGAAGGTGCTTGCCCTCCAGCATCCACCCGGTGCGCTTGTGGTCAAACCGTTCCCGGCCGCCCCCACCCCAGTCGATGAGCGCGAAGTCGGCACCGGCATGATCGGGGTGGCACGAGGCGCACTCGCGCTTCGCACCCGTGCGCTCGCGCGCGTGCAGTCCGCGATCGCGGTCGAGCAGCCAAGCGACTTCCTTGTGACAGGCGAGGCAGCGCTGCGACATGGGTTCCTTCTTGAGCCCGTGGCACTGCACGCAGTTCGAGGAGCCCTCGAGTTTCGCGTGCGCACGCGCCAGCGGCCCGGGCGAGAGTTGCGCCCGCGCGGTGCCCGCGCCTCCAAGCAGGAGACCGAAGATCACCACGGCGCGAGAACCTCGCACCTACCCGGCCTTCGAGTCGGAACGTCCGCTCGGGAGTTCCTTCTCGACAATGCGTACGCCGAGCCGCTCGAGCAGCGCATACGGCGCGTCGCCGCCGATGCGGATCACGACGTCATCGTTGGGGAGAATCGTCGTCTCACCGTCAACGTCGAGCACGGCCACGTCCGGCCGGATCTCCCGCAGCGTGCAGTTCATCAGTGGCGTCACCCGGCCGCCGGCAATCGCCTGCTCGAGCTTCAGCCGGTTGCGCTCCTTCACGCGGTCCCAGCTGGCGCCGCGGTAGGCGATCGCCACCGTGGTGCCCGGTTGATTAGCGAGGCCCAGCACCGACTCGACGGCGCTGTCGCCGCCGCCGACCACGAGGACGCGTCGACCCTGGAAAGTCTCCATCTCGACGATGTCGTAGAACACCTTGTCGAGATCTTCCCCGGGGACTCCCATGCGCCGGGGTGTGCCGCGCCGACCGAGCGCGAGGACCACCTTGCGTGCCAGTTGCGTACCGACCGTCGTGTCGACGCGCAGCAACGACCCTTCCCGCACGACGTGCTCGACCCGCTCGCCCGTGCGCACCGGGAGACCGGTGTTGGCCACGATGGTCTCCCACACGCGCAGCAGCGTTTCCTTCGACGCGTCGGCGATCCAGAGGTCGCCGTACAGCGGTATCTGCACCGGCTCGGCGAGGAGCAGCTTGTGGCGCGGGTACTTTCGCACCGTATCGGAGAGCGAGCCCTGTTCGATGACGACGACGCTGAGCCCACGCCGCAGCGCCTCGAGCCCGGCGCTGAGGCCCGCAGGCCCGGAGCCGATGACGGCGACGTCCACGACGTGCGCTTCGGCCGGCGGCACGGTGGAGCCGAGGGCGCGAGCGATGTGTTCCACCGCCATCTTCCCTTCGTTGATCGCATTCTTGATCAGGCCGCGCCCGCCCAGCTCGCCGACGATGTACAGTCCGCTGACGTTGGTCTCGAAGTTCGCGTCGATGAGTGGCACGCGCACGCGATTGACGGCGGTGCCGGTGGTCACCGAGATGGCGCCCACCGGGCAGGCGCGCACGCACTCGCCGTGCCCACGGCAACGATCGTCGTCCACGACGGCGAGCTTGCCACGCAGCGTGATGGCTCCCTCCTCCGGACACGATGCCACGCAGGTGCCGCACCCCACGCACATATCGGCGCGCACGGCGGCCTTCGGCTTTCCGCCCGCCACCGCCGGGCCGCTGGCAACACGCGCCTGGACGACTTCGAATATCTGCTGCGGCACGCCGCACCCCGGACAGAACGCGGCCTGAACTTCGACGGCCGCGCCGCAGCGTGGACACGGGCGCGACGGACGCGGCGGCAGCGGCGCGCTCGCCGAGGTGCCGCCTCGGCGGAGGTGGAGCGAGATCATCAGCGCCGTGAGCGCGAAAAAGCCCAGCGTAGTCCAGAACATCGCGATCACCAGAACCAGGTGGCGCCGAGTGACACGACCACGGCGATGTGAATCGTCACGGCAACCAGCGCGGTGACCGCAAAGGGCCGGTGCGCCACATGCCAGAAACGGAAGACCCGATGAGTGGCGTCGAGCATCCGCGCCTGCTGGTCGAGGGCCATCTCGCGATCGGCCAGCAACACGGCTTCGTCGAGGGCGCGGCCGGCCAGCGATTGTCCCGATGAACTCACCATCGCCGCCCAGCGCCTGCGGAGTTCGCGACGGCGCCGGGCACGCGTAAAGTCGTTCATCACCATGCACCGCAGGGCCGGCAGCAATCCACGGGACTCCGCATCGCCACCGGTGGAGAGCATCGACTCGAGGCCATCGCCGGACATCCCGGTCATATCGGCCAGCCGCTGGAGCAGGTCGCGGCGGGTGGCGGCGACTTCGTCGCGCGACAGCTCGACGCCGCTGCGCGCACGTGGAATTCGCGCATAGAGATACCGTCCCACGACACCGCTGGCGATGACCACCAGCATCGCCACCAGTCCCAGTCCGATGACGCCGTCCGAGCGCCAGGCAGCGTGCGTGGCCAGCAGCAGCGGCAGCAGCAATGCCGCTGCCACGTGAACGTCGAGCCATCGTCCCACCGAGCCGGTGAACGCCAGGCCCTTGAACTTCTTGCGCAGTGGGTACAGCCAGAGAAAGACGAAGATCAGGAACGCAACAATGCCCGCGCTCTGACCCACGGCGCCTGATGGACGCAGCAGCGCGTGCCACGGATGACGGGCACGGACGGCGGGCGCCGCCGTGTAGTAGGCGACGCCAAGGACGTTCACCACCGCGAGTGGGAGCGACAGCACCACCAGCACCCACCGTCGGCGCCTGTCCCCGCGGTCACGATCTGTCGAGGGCGCGGTTCTGCCCGGGGTCAGCGCCGCACGCCGTGACGGCGCCGGTGGCTGCTGCGAGAGAGCCTGCTCTAACTGAGCGGAGCTTGGAGAGTTCAATCGACGAGGGGCGGAGGGCTGATCCAACCTCCCCGACGTCTGGCGCGCGGAGGCGCGTCAGAATGTTACTACGGAGAGGGGTGTACCGTCCGACGCACCAGATTCTGGAAGGTCACGGTCGGTCAAATTCGCGTGACGACCGTCACCTTTCGCCTGTAGCATTCAGGCAGCGCGTAAGGGAAATGTCGCAATCTAGGGACGGTCGTGGGCAAGTCGCCCCAGCGCCTCCATCGCGCGCCCAAAGGCCGGCCAGTCGCCTCGACGCAGCGCGTCCTGCATGTCGCCGTACAGCCGGGCGAGGCGCGGACGCAGGCTCCGTTCGGACGTCATAAGATGCGCCGGCCCACCGAAGGCAACAGCCACCGAGCCACCGACGCGCGAGCGTCCGGCGTGCAGCGCGACAACACCGGCGAGCGCGGGCGCACGATCCGGCGGCCAGTCGTAGAAACTCTGCACGAAGTGCAGGCCGTCGGTGGCCGGAATGACCTGCACCCGACCGTGGCGCAGGTGCGGCCGCGACCTGCCGATGCGTGCGCTGTCGGCGGTCCGTTGAAGCTGGTCGAGAATCGCCGACCAGCTCCGCGCATCGGGAGCCTCGACGAACGAGGTCGCAGGATGGGCTCCACCGACTGCCACGAACGCGCCTCGCACACGATCGGCGGCGTCGACCACCGGAACGCCCCATGCCAAGGGCGCGCCAGAGGCGCCGCTGGCGAAGGGTTGCGGCGCACCAGGAAGCAGGTCGGCCTCGGCATTATCCACGTGCAAGAGCGGACGGGCGGCCAGCGTGTCGCCGCGGAATCCGGTGAGCGAGAGCGCATTGCCCTGCACCACGGCCCGGTCGACGGGCGCGGGAAGCGCGGCGAGCACTTCGGGGGTCAGGGCGTGCGGCGACACGAACAGATCCGGCAGGCGATCACGCCACCAGCGCGTCACCTTGTCAACGCGCTCCGGCAGCAGCGCGCGAACCCGGCCGCTGTGCGCATTGACCAGCGCGAGGCCGGCTGGCGCGGCGTGGCGAAGCGGCACGCCGTCGAACAGCAGCGGTTCACTGAGCGGATAGTCGGCGCCTGCATTGAAGAGCTCGACGGTCCACCAGAGCGAATCGGCAACCAGCATTGCCTGTGGCGTGGGGCCGGCCGTGAAGAACGGAAGCAGCGCCTGCACGCGCTCACGCACGTCGCGTCGCAAGAGGAGCCTGGTGCGGCGGTCATCGGACTCGATGACCGCGAGTCGGAGATTGCGTACGCTCCACGCCAGCGCAGCGCGACGCCACCCCGGCGGGAATGGTGGCGCAGCAACGCGCCCGAGTGTGTCGAGGACGGGGAGCACCGGCACGAGGCCCAGTCCCACCGAGAGTGGTGGCACCGAGGAATTCAGCGCCTCAGTGACGGGCCACGGCACGCCGCGATCGTCGGCGTCCGTGGGGTCGGCCTCTCGCAGCGCGAACGGCAACCGTGACGCATCGGATGAGGCGGTGCCGAGCAGCACGCTGGCGAACAGTCGACCTTCGCTATTCACGCGCCAGTTCGTGGTCGCCTGCGCCGCCACCACCTCCGGCTCGTCGGCGAGCGCGCGCGAAAGCGCGACGGGGTCCCAGCCGGAGATCGAAGCGCCGAGACGCGACTCTTCTACGCGCACACGATCGGCGGCTGCACCACGCAGGATCTCATCGACGCGGTACGCGCGGCGGGTATACAGCGCGCGCACCCTGTGGTACGGGCGGTCCAGCGACGTACGCTCCCCTTCACGGCCGCCGCGGCGATCGAGCGCGGGCAGCAACACGCGCCCGATGGGGCCGGCCACCATGACCAGCAGCAACGCGCCGAGCGTCGCCCGCTGCTGGCCCCTCCATCCGGTCCATGCCACCAGCAGGCCCACCGCGGCAGTGCCGAAGCCCGTCGCGATCAGGTACGGGTACAGCACCTGGTGATCGAAGGCAACGAACGTCTCGCGAACTCCGGTGCCATGAATGAGCAGGTCGAACGCGTCGATGCGGTAACCCCAGGCCACGAGCAGCAGCAAGAGGGCCGTGTAGACGGCAAAGTGCCGGCGCGCCCTGGTCGACAGGTGCATGCGCCCGTGGTCAACCCGCAGCGACGGCGTGAGCGTGTACAGGGCGAGCACCGTGGCGCCCACGACCACCGCCAGCAGGATGCTCCACGCGTGCAGGCTCCGTTCCAGGGGCAGCCATCCCATCCAGAACGCCATGTCACGCCCGAGATATGGGTCGCTCTCGCCGATCGGCGTCGCCCAGTGTGCACGCAGCAGCACCAGCCACGCGTCCTGCGTGAAGGCCGTGGCCGCGGCAATCACCATGCTCATGAGCACGGCCGCGCCGGTCAGCGTGCTTCCCGGGACGGCCTCGCCGATCACGAGGTTGCCCAGTTGCCGGGGAAGCACCAGCGAAACGATCGACCGTCGCATGACCAGCAGGTTCGCAAACGCAAACATGAAGGCGATGGCGAAGAGCCCGAGTCGAAGCGTGGCCAGCGTCTCCAGGCGCACGCGCCACAGCGCCCCCGCGCCGAGGGCGTCGTACCAGGCCCACTCGGCGTACGCGCCAGCGAGCAGGCGGCCGGCCACGAGCGTCGTCGCCAGCGCCAGGCCGGCGAACGCGAACCCGCGCCGCGCCGTCACGCTATCCCCCGACGCCCTGCGACCTGAGCCAGCCCTCGACCTCGCCACGGATCTCGGCAAGGCGCGACTCGGAACGCGCCTCGAAGCGCAGCACGAGAATCGGTTGCGTGTTGGAAGCGCGGATCAGTCCCCATCCGTCGCCGAAGAGGATGCGCGCTCCGTCGACGGCAATGACCTCGCGACGACCGGCGAAGTACGCCTGCGCGGCGGCCACCACGGCGAACTTCCGGTCGTCGGGGCAATCGACGCGCAGTTCGGGCGTGCTCACGAACCGCGGCACGTCGGCGAGCAGTTCATCGACCCGCTTCCCGGTGTCACCGAGGATGCGCAACAAGCGAGCCGCGCCGTACAGGGCATCGTCGTGGCCGTAGAAGCCCTCGGTGAAGAACATGTGCCCCGACATTTCACCGGCGATCGGCGCGTGCAGTTCCTTCATCTTGTCCTTGATGAGGGAGTGCCCCGTCTTCCACATCAACGGCACGCCGCCGGCAGCGCGAATGGCGTCGGGCAGCGCCTGCGAGCACTTCACGTCGAAGATGATCGACTGCCCCGATCCCGTGCGCGCGAGCACGTCGCGCGCGTACAGGATGAGGAGGTAGTCGCCCCACACGATGGTCCCGTTCCTGTCGACGATGCCGATCCGGTCGGCATCCCCGTCGAACGCGATCCCGAGTTCGGCGCCGCTGCGCTTCACCGCGGTGATGAGGTCCTGCAGGTTCTCGACGACCGTCGGGTCGGGATGATGGTTCGGAAACGTCCCGTCGCTTTCGGCGAAGATGAGCTCGGCGTCCACGCCCAGCGCCGCGAAGAGCTGCGGGGCGGCGAGCGCGCCGGCGCCATTGCCGCAGTCCACCACCACCTTGATCGGTCGCTTGATCGCGCCGATGCGGGTGACGATGTCCTTCACGTAGTCATCGAGCACCGCCACGCTGCGCACCGTGCCCGGCACCGGCGACGGCACGCTGCCGGCGATGAGCGCATGCAGGCGCTGGATGCCCTCGCCGTGCAGCGAACTCGTGCCGACGCACAGCTTGAACCCGTTGAACTCGGGGGGATTGTGCGAGCCCGTGATCTGGATGCCGCCCACCACGCCCACGTGATGCAGGCTCCAGTAGAGCGCGGGCGTGGGTACCTCGCCAATGTCGACGACGTCGAACCCGGATTCCGTCAGCCCCTTCACCAGGGCATCGCGAAGTGAGCGTCCGCTGTGCCGGTTGTCGCGGCCAATCGCCACGGCGCCGCGCAGTCCGCGCTCGGCCAGAATGGCGGCGAAGCCCCGGCCGATGCCTTCAGCGGCCTCGAGGGTGAGGTCGTCATCGACGACGCCGCGGATGTCGTATTGGCGAAAGATGCCGGCGTTGATCATGGGGGTGAGTGAAACAGAGTGAGACAGAGTACTACAGAATACGACAGAATACGACAGAATACGACAGAGTGCGACGGAGTACGAGAGACGAACGCCCCGCGGATGCGAGGCGTTGTCATGGACTCACCGAAGTGCGCTGGCGGCCGCCGCCTGTACTTGAGGCGACCGGGGAGTGCTGTCATGGCTCCATCGAATCACGCGACCGGGCACGAGCCCGAGCACCAGAATGGCGACCGCGGTCGCGAGGACGACCCCTCGGGTGAGCGCTCCCCCGCGCTCCGGTTCGGCCGTTCCGTCGGGCCGCGGTTTCATGAACATCACGCGCACCACATTGAGGTAGTAGCCCGCCGACACCACCGACGTCAGCACGAGCACCACCGCCAGCGTGGTGAGCGGGCGGGGTGCCTGGATGGCGGCCATCAGCAGGTACCACTTGCCGAAGAACCCCATGCCGCCGAACACCGGAAAGCCCATGAGCGAGAGCATGAAGACGCCCATCGCCACGGCGAGTTCCGGGCGCACCTGCCACAACCCCTCGTAGTCCTTGATCTCGTTGTTGCCGTCTCCCTCGCGCCCCACGAGGATCACCACGGCGAAGGCGCCGAACGACGCCAGCGTGTACGCCACCAGGTAGAACAGGAATGCCGCCGATCCGTCCAGCGTGCCGGTGGCGACCGCCACCAGGATGTACCCCGAGTGCGCGATGGACGAGTAGGCCAGCAGCCGCTTGAGGTTGCGCTGGGCGAGTGCCACCAGGTTGCCCACGAACATGGCCAGCGCCGAGAGCCACCAGACGGGCGCAAACCAGGCGTCGCCCATGCCCGGCATCGCCTCGAGCCAGACGCGCAGGAAGGTGGCGAACGCCGCCGCCTTCACCGCGGTGGCCATGAACGCGGTGATCGGCGTCGGCGCTCCTTCATAGACGTCGGGCGCCCACATGTGGAACGGCACGGCCGCCACCTTGAACCCGAAGCCCACAAGCAGGAGGCCCGTGCCCACCAGCATCATGGGATGCGCGATGAAGTTCCCCTGCACCACGCGCTGGCCGATCTCGACGAAGTTGGTCGAGCCGGTGGCCCCATAGATGAGGGCGACGCCGTACAGCAGGAAGCCGGTGGCGAAGGCTCCCAGCAGGAAGTACTTGAGCGCGCCCTCCGCCGACTTGGCGCTGCGGCGGTTGAGGCCGGCGAGCACATAGATCGCCACCGACATCAGCTCGATACCGAGGAAGACGATCATCAGGTCGCGGGCGGAAGCCAGCACCATCATGCCGGCGGTGGCGAACAGCACCAGGACATGCGACTCCGCGGGCAGGATCCGCTCGCGAACGTTGTACTCCATGCCCAGCGCGATGGCGAGGCCGGCGCCCACCAGGCAGATGATGTCGACGGCCCAGCGGAAGTTGTCGACCGCGATGACGCCGAGATTCGACGACAGTCCGCGCGTCGAGTACCAGACCGTCATCCCGATGGTCGCGGCAATGAGGACGAGCGACGCCAGGCCCACGGCGCGCTGGTGCGCGTTCGAGTCGGGGCGCCAGGCCGCCCACAGCATCAGCACCATGGCGCCGACCATCAGCAGCAGGTCGGGCCCGAGGGCCTGCATGAGCTGTGACGGGTTCGCGAGATCGAAAATCATTTATCGCGCCGTGTTAGGGGCAGAAACCGGCGCGCTCGCGGCGGTCGTCTCGACATACTCGACGAGATGGCGGGCGGCCGCTTCGGTCTTGTCGAGCAGCGGTTTCGGGTAGACGCCGAGCCAGATGATGGCGGCGATCAACGGCATCAACAGCCCGATCTCGCGCCAGTTCAGGTCCTTGATGTCCTTGTTCTCGGGCTTCGTCAGCGGGTTGTAGATGATCCGCTGCAGCGCCCACAGCAGGTACGCGGCGGAGAAGATCACGCTGGTCGCCGCGATCACCGTGGCCACCGGCTGCGTCTTGTACGAGCCGACGAGCACCAGGAACTCGCCGATGAACCCGTTGGTCCCCGGCACGCCGATGCTGCTGAGCGACACCACCGTGAGCAGCGTGGCGAAGATCGGCGCGACCTTGGCGATGCCGCCGTAATCGTCGATCATCCGCGTGTGGCGGCGCTCGTAGATCATGCCGATCATGAGGAACAGCGCGCCGGTGGAGATGCCGTGGTTGATCGTCACCATCAGTGCGCCCTGCATCGACTCCACGGTCAGTGCGAAGATGCCGAGCATCACGAAGCCGAGGTGGCTCACCGACGAGTAGGCCACGAGCTTCTTGAAGTCGGGCTGCACCAGGGCCACCAGCGCACCGTAGACGATGCCGATGACCGCCAGCACCACCATGAACTGACGCACCGCCGGGTTCATGGCCGCCGACGGGAAGAGCGGCAGGGCGAACCGGATGAAGCCGAACGTGCCCATCTTCAGCATGATGGACGCCAGGATCACCGAACCGGCCGTCGGCGCCTCGACGTGCGCGTCGGGGAGCCACGTGTGGAACGGGAACATCGGCACCTTCACCGCGAACGCCAGCGCGAACGCGCCGAACAGCCAGAGCGTGGCGGTCGGGTCGAGCCGCACGTTGTTCAGGATGAAGTCGTAGCTGAAGGTCGGGCTGCCGAGCACCCGGGACGCCTCGGCCCCGAGGTACAGGATGGCAACCAGCATCAGCAGCGAGCCGATCATCGTGTAAATGAAGAACTTGATCGCCGCGTACAGCCTTCGCTCGCCGCCCCAGACGCCGATGATCAGGTACATCGGCACCAGCATGACCTCCCACATCACGTAGAAGAGCACCAGGTCGAGCGCCACGAAGACGCCGAGCATGCCCACGGTCAGCAGCATCAGCAGCGCGTAGTAGCTGTGCGGCTTGGTGCGGATGCTCGTCCAGCTTCCCAGCACCGCCAGCGGCATGAGCAGCGTGGTGAGGAGCACCAGCGTCAGCGCGATGCCGTCGACGCCCACGGAGAAACGGACGCCCCACTGCGGGATCCACGGCAGGTCCACCGCGGCCTGCCAGCCGGCGGCCGCAGGATCCACCGACCACCAGAGCCCGAGCGAGATCACGGCCTCGGCCACGAAGAAGGCGAGGGCAAGGATGCGCGCTTCACGCCAGCGCTTGTCGTCCGGGTCGCCGCTGGTGAGGCGCGAGAGCGCCCAGAGACCCACGGCGCCAAACGCCGGCAACAGCAACAGGACCGGAATGATCCAGGCGTTGTAACTGATCGACGACAGGAACGCGGTCATGGGTTACCTGAAGGTGAAGGCGCCGAGGATCGTGATGACGCCGATCAAGAGGACCCAGGCGTATGTGCCCACCTGCCCCGTCTGCAGCTGCGACCCCATCCAGCCAATGGCCCGCGCCAGCAGGGCGCTGCCGTTGACGAACAGGCCGTCGATGATGCCATTGTCGAGGCCTTTCCACAGCACGGCCCGCGAGATGCCGAGCGTCGGCTGCACGAACGCCTTGTCGTAGCCCTCGTCCACGAAGTACTTGTTCTCCAGCACGCGCACGAAGCCCTCGGTCGGCACGGCATCCTTCTTCGGCACCAGCGCCGCCGGCTTGAGCCGCCACACGGCAAAGGCGATGCCCGCCACCGCGATGGCAATGGCCACGCCGACCAGCACCAACTCCGTCTGGTGCGGCAGGTGCGGCGCGGCGCCCAGCGTCGTGCGCAGCGAAGCCTCGCCGACCACCGGCTCCAGCCAGTGGTCCAGCACGCCCACCGGCCCGATGCCGCTGAGCAGGGCCGGCACGTTGAGCCAGCCACCCACCAGCGACAGCACGCCGAGCACCACCAGCGGGCCCGTCATGACCCACGGGGCCTCCGCGAGGTGCGGCCGTTCGGCCTCGCCCGTGCGGTTGGGACCGTGGAAGGTGTACAGCATCATCCGCATCATGTAGATGGCCGTCATCAGCGCCGATGCGATTCCCAGTCCGTAGATGACCATCAGGATCGTGCTTCCGTGCACGCCGAAGAGCGTCGCGTCGGCAATCGTCGATCCGTGCGCGCGGGCGAAGACCGAGCTGAGTATCTCGTCCTTCGAGAAGAAACCCGAGAACAGCGGGATGCCGGCGATGGCCAGCGTCGCAATCCACATCAGGTAGAACGTGATCGGCAGGTGGCGCCTGAGCCCGCCCATGTTGCGCATGTCCTGCGCATCGTCGTGCTTGTGCGTCGCGTGATAGGCCGCGTGCATGGCGTAGATCACCGAGCCCGAGCCGAGGAACAGCAGTGCCTTGAAGAACGAGTGCGTCACGAGATGGAAGATGCCGGCCACGTAGGACCCGACCCCGACGGCCACGAACATGAAGCCCAGCTGCGAAACCGTGGAGTACGCGAGCACCTTCTTGATGTCCCACTGCTTGAGGCCGATCGTCGCGGCCAGGAACGCGGTGAGCGCGCCGATGAGGGCCACCACCAGCTGCGCCGTCGGCGCCATGGAGAACAGCGTGGCGCTGCGGGCGATCAGGTAGACGCCGGCGGTCACCATCGTCGCCGCGTGGATCAGCGCCGACACGGGAGTCGGGCCGGCCATGGCGTCGGGCAGCCAGACGTAAAGCGGAATCTGCGCGCTCTTGCCAGCGCAGCCAAGGAACATGAAGAGGCAGATCGCCGTGACGACGATGCCCCCCATCGGCAGCTCGGCCGCCTTGGCCGCCACCGGGACGAAGTCGAGCGCGCCCAGGTTGGCGAACATCAGGAACATCGCCACCAGGAAGCCGAAGTCACCGATGCGGTTCACGATGAACGCCTTCTTGCCCGCGTCCGCATTGACCTTCTCCGAGAACCAGAACCCGATCAGGAGGTACGAACAGAGCCCCACGCCCTCCCAGCCCACGAACAGCACCGGATAGCTGCCGCCGAGCACCAGGACGAGCATGAAGAAGATGAACAGGTTGAGGTACGCGAAGTAGCGCGGGTACCCCGGATCGTCCTGCATGTAGCCGACGCTGAACACGTGGATCAGCGCGCCCACGCCGGTGACGACGAGCACCATCACCATGGAGAGCTGGTCCAGGTGGAGCGTGGCGCCGATTGTCAGGTCGCCGACCGGCATCCACTGGTACAGCGTCACGATGTACGGGTGCTCCATGTCGACACTGCGCATCGCCAGGAAGCAGGCGACGGCGACGCCGAAGGCGGCGATCAGCACGCCGGGGCCGATCAGGCTCACCAGCGCGGCGTACTTATGCCGCGTCGGCGCGTGATCGTCGTGAGCGGCGTCGTGTCCGTGCCCGCTGTCGTGCGCGTCGTGCGCGGCCGACGGATCGGCAGGGCCGGTCTTGGCGACGCCGAGCATCGCCAGGGTGCCGTTGAGCAGGAACCCGAGGAGCGGCAGCAGCGGGAGCAGCCACACCAGGCGAGCGGCGGTTGCCGCGAGCGGGTGCGCCCCCTCGGGAGTCATGGCGGGGATCATCATCCCTTGAGGATGTTGATGTTCTGGAGGTTGACCGTCTGCGTGTGACGGAAGATCGCGATGATGATCGCCAGGCCCACGGCGGCCTCGGCCGCGGCAACGGTCATCGTAAAGACCACGAACACCTGCCCGGCCGCGCCGTGCAGCTTGCTCAGCGCGACGAACGACAGGTTGACGGCGTTGAGCATCAGCTCAACACACATGAAGATGATGATCGCGTTGCGGCGGGTGAGCACGCCGATCACCCCGATCGTGAACAGCACCGCCGACAGGGCCAGCGATTCAACGAGCATCGGTCCTCCGCTTGCCCAGCACGACGGCGCCGACGATGGCGGCGAGCAGCAGCACGCTCGTCAACTCGAAGGCGAACAGGTACTCGGTGAAGAGCGGCGCGGCGATGGGACCGATGATGCCGCCGGTCGTCGGGGCCGCCGCGGTGGCGGCCAGGCCCGGCGGAATCATCCGGTCGACGGTGTTGTCACGGGTCAGCGCCATCACCTCGGCCAGCATCACCAGGCCGACGAAGAGCGCCAGCACGTATCCCCACTTGCCGCGCGCGTCCGCCAACTCCGACGGGTGCCCGAGGTTGAGCAGCATGATCACGAACAGGAACACCACCATGATCGCGCCGGTGTATACCAGCACCTGCATCGCGCCGATGAACTGCGCGTCGAGCATCACGTAGAGGGCGGCCAGCGAGAACATCACGTTCACCAGCCAGATCGCCGCCGCCACCGGGCTCTTGCGGGTGACGAAGGCGAGCGCACTGGCGATCGCCACGAGCCCGAAGAAATAGAACGTGAACGAGTAGACGAGCGAGTGGAATTCGTTGGCGTGCATCATTCACCCTTGGGATCGGCGGGATCCCACATCTCGCAGACCGGATGGGTCTGCGCGATCAGGCGTTCCAGGTCGTAGACGAAATCCTTGCGGTCGTACTCGGCGTTCTCGTAGTGCCGGCCGACGTGGATCGCCTCTTCCGGACAGACCTCCTGGCAGTACCCGCAGAAGATGCAGCGAAACTCGTCGATCTCGAACACCAGCGGGTAGCGGTTGCCCTCCTCGTCCTCACCCGGCACCAGCTTGATGCAGTTGGCCGGGCAGACGGTGGGACAGAGTCCGCAGGCCACGCACTTGGCCTTGCCGTCCTCGGTGGTCAGCATGCGGTGCGTCCCGCGCCAGCGCGGCCCGATGTCCCACTTTTCCTCGGGATACTGGACGGTCACCTTGTGCGGGTCCACCAGGTGCTTGAGCGTCAGCGCCAGTCCCTTCACGGTGGCGCGCACGTAACTCACGTCCTCGATGGGCCGCTCGACCACCTTCACGTTGATCGCCATCAGACCCCCTTCCGGTCCGCAAGGTCACTGCGCGCCGCCATCGTGCGCAGGTGCGCCATCTCCTCGCGCTCGATGCGCGAGTAGGCCGGGCTCACCACGCGACCGCGGTCGAGCACCCAGAACACGACCACCACGAACACCACGTTCATGCCGAGCATCGCGCCCGTGAATCCCATGCTGGCGCGGGCGATGCCCGCGGCGTCGAGGCCGAGCGTCACGCTGGCCACGGCCGTGATGTAGACGAGCACCATCGGCAGCAGGACCTTCCACCCCAGCGCCATCAGCTGGTCGTAGCGGAACCGCGGCACCGTCCAGCGCAGCCAGATGAAGGTGAATACGAAGAACATCACCTTGGCCACGTAGAGGCCCATCGTCAGCGCCGTCTTGAGCGCGGTCCACGGCGCCAGGTTGTCCCACGACGTGAACGGAATGTCCCATCCACCGAAGAACAGCGTCACCATCAGCGAACTCGACGTGATGATGTTGGCATACTCCGACAGCGGGAACATCGAGTACTTCATGGAGCTGTATTCGGCGTGGTAGCCCGCCACGAGTTCCGACTCGGCCTCGGGAAGGTCGAAGGGTACCCGGTTGGTCTCGGCCAGCGCCGCCACGGCGAAGATGAAGAAGGCCATCGTCAGCAGGACGACGTTCCAGCCCTGCGACGCCTGCTGCGCGATGATCTCGTTCATGCTCACGTTGCCGGCGAGCAGCAGCACGCACACCGTGCTCATGCCCATGGCGATCTCGTACGAGATCATCTGCGCCGACGCCCGAAGGCCACCCAGCAGCGCGTACTTGTTGTTCGACGACCAGCCGGCAATGGTGATACCGTACACACCCAGCGAACTGATGGCCAGCGTGAACAGGAAGCCCACCGGCAGATCGGCCACCACCATATCTATGAGGCCCACGCCGGGAACCGGCAGCGGCGAAGCGAACGGGATGACCGCCCACGTGACCATCGCCGGGATGAACGCCATCGCCGGGGCAAGGATGAACATCGCCTTGTTTGCACCGCCGGGCAGCGTCTCTTCCTTCATGAAGTTCTTGATGCCGTCGGCCAGCACCTGGAAGATGCCCTGTGGTCCCACGCGGTTTGGGCCGTGCCGGTCCTGGATCCAGGCGGCGATCCGGCGTTCGGCAAAGGTCGTGTACGCCACGCACCCCATGTAGATGCCGAAGACGACCATGACCTTGATGAGCGCGAAGACCACGAACCAGCCCATCGTCGGCGGCAACTGGCCGCTGGCGACCTGGAGAAGCGGGAAGGCTGCGTGCATCATGCGCCCACCCCCGCGAGCGCCGAGAGCTGCCCCTTGAGCGCCAGGGAGTCGTAGCTCATGCCGGCGAACGGCGCCTCCGATCCGGCCAGCGCAGCAAAGACCGCCTCGGCCGTCAGGTAATCCCCCTTTTTCCCCAGCGCGGCCACGAGGTCGGCAAGGACAAACCAGCTTGGCCGGGCAAGACCGGGCGCCGCCTTGGCCTGCAGAAAACGCTGCACCCGTCCCCGCAGGTTGGTGAAGGTCCCTTCTTCCTCGGCGAAGTTCGCCATGGGCAGCCTGATCGCGCTTGCCGGCAGGCCCTTCGGACTCGCCGTGCCGATGACGATCACCGTCGACGCGGTGCCGAACGCCGAGGCGTCGAGCCCGTCGCACTCTTCGTCGACCAGCACGAGCACGTCACCACTGGCCAGGCCGGCCAGCGGGTTGTCCCTGCGGACGAACCCCAGCAGCTCGGCGCCGGTGGCATTCGCGGCACGATCGGCGCGCAGTGCCAGGTCCTTTGCGCCCGGCAGCGGCGCCTCGGCGCCCTGCTTCACGCGATAGCTCCCCGCCCCGTTGGTGGCGCCGACCAACTGCTTGAGCAGGTACAGCGCTTCATTGGAGAGCGACGCGTTGGCCACCACGTGCGAACGCTTCCCCTTGAGGGCGTCGGCGGCCGCCTTGAGCGCGACGTCCCACTCCACCGACCTGCCGCCGACCACCGGCACTTCCAGCCGGTCGTTGCGGTTGATCCAGCGGTAGTTCAGGCGCCCCTCGTCGCAGGCGAAATACTGGTTCACCTCGGCGTTGGAGCGGGGCTTCATTCGCAGCACCGCGTTGTCGCGCGTCTCGAGGGTGATGTTGCACCCCTGCGAGCAGTTGGGGCACACCGAGGCCGTGCGGTCGAGTTCCCAGGCCCGCGCCTTGTTCAGGAAGTCCTTGCTGATAAGCGCGCCCACCGGGCAGAGATCGACGACGTTGGACGCCCACCCGTGCGTGAGGTCCTTGTCGGGCGCCTTGCCGATCGTCGCGCGGTCGCCGCGTTCCTGGACGCACAGCGCCGTGTCCTCGGCCACGTCATCCATGAAGCGCACGCAGCGGGTGCAGAGGATGCAGCGGTTGGTGACGTACAGCACGTCGCCGCCGAAGTCCTCCACGGGATTGAAGCGCTTCGGCTCCCGGTACCGCGAGTCGGCACGCCCTTCCTGGAAGGTGTAGTCCTGCAACTCGCACTCGCCGGCCTGGTCGCAGATGGGGCAGTCGAGTGGATGATTGATGAGCAGCAGCTCGAGCACGCCCTTGCGGGCCTCGAGCGCCTTCTCGGTGTAGACGTGCACCACCTGCCCCTCGCCGACGGTCGTCACGCAGGACGGGGCGAGCTTGGGCATCTTCTCTACTTCGACCAGGCACATGCGGCAGACGCCGGCCACCGGAAGGCCGGGGTGGTAGCAGTAGTGCGGTATGAGCACCCCGGCGGCCTTGGCCGCCTCGAGGATGCTCGTCCCGGCGGGAACGCTGACCGCGCGCCCCTCGATGGTGAGAGTGACGAGATTCGGTTCGGACATCAGGCCGTTACCGCCACGGTGGACGAGCGCTTGCCCTTGATGAGGGCCTCGAACTCGTGACGGAACTTCTTGATGCCGCTCACGACGGGCGCCCCGCACGAATCGCTGAGCACGCAGATCGTCGTTCCGGTCATGTTCTCCGAGAGTTCGAAGATCGTGTCGAGGTCTTCGTAGGTTCCCTGCCCGGCCACGATGCGCTCGAGGATCTTGGTCATCCACGCCGTTCCCTCCCGACATTGCGTGCACTGCCCGCAGCTCTCGTGCGCGTAGAAGCGCGCCAGCCGTGCGAGCTGCCGGGGCATCGACTGCGCATCATCAAAGACGATCACGCCCCCCGACCCCAGCATCGTGCCGAACTCGAGGAAGCCCTCGTAGTCCATCTTGACCTGCTCGGCTTCTTCCATGTTGATCACCGGCACCGACGAACCGCCGGGGATGATCGCCTTGAACTTCCGGCCCGGCAGCGGACCGCCGCACAGGTCATACAGGAAGTCCTTGAACGAGAAACCCATCACCACTTCGTAGTTGCCGGGCTTCGCCACGTTGCCACAGACCGAGAAGAGCTTGCTTCCGGTGCTCTTGGGACTGGAGAGCGACATCGCCTTGTACCACTCGGCGCCGTTGCTCAGGATGTGCGGCACCGCGGCGAGCGTCTCGACGTTGTTCACCGTCGTGGGCATGCCGAACAGGCCGGCCACTGCCGGGAACGGTGGCTTGATGCGCGGGTTGCCGCGCTTGCCCTCGATGGAGTTCATGAGGGCCGTCTCTTCGCCGCAGATGTAGGCGCCGGCACCCTTGTGCACCCAAATGTCGAGCTTCTTGCCCGATCCCATGGCGTTGCCGCCGATGATGCCGGCGGCGCGCGCCTCGGCGAGCGCCTGCTCCATGCGCTGGATCGGCTCGGTGAACTCGCCGCGGATGTAGATGTAGGTGGTCTCGGCGCCGACGGCATGGGCGGCGATGGCGCACCCCTCGATGAGGGCGTGCGGTGTCCACCGCATGATCTCGCGGTCCTTGAACGTGCCGGGCTCGGACTCGTCGGCGTTGCAGGCCACGTAATGCGGCTTGCCGTCACCCAGCTTCATGAACGACCACTTGAGGCCGGTCGGGAACCCGGCGCCGCCGCGCCCGCGGAGCCCCGATTCCTTGATGACGTTCTGGATGGCCACCGGGTCCGTGGCAAGCGCCTGCTGCAGCGCGGTGTAGCCGCCGCGTGCCTTCCACCCATCCAGCGATATCGCTCCGGGGTCACCGAAGTGCTTGCTGAGGATCGGCGTTTCGCGGGGGTGGCTCTTGTGGGGAAAGCCCATGATCGGACGGATGACGGAAGGCGGATGACTGATGACGGATGACCGCGGTGTTCTGTCGCACTCTGTCGTATTCTGTCGTACTCTGTCGTACTCTGTCGCTCTCTTACGCGTATTTCTTCAGAAACGCCGGCACCTTCTCCACCGTCACACTCTCAATGAAGTCCTCATTGATCATGATCGGCGTGGCAAACCCGCAGGCGCCAAGGCACTCCACTTCGATCACCGTGTACCGGCCGTCAGCCGACGTCACGCCAAGGTCGCCGCAACCCGTCTGCTGCAGGAACGCCTTCACCACGTCCTCCGCACCCATGCAGTTGCAGCACGAGGTGGTGCAGACCTGGATGAACCACTTTCCCACCGGATGCAGGTGGTACATGGTGTAGAAGGTCACCACACCCTTCACGTACGCGGCGGTGAGGCCAAGCACGTCGGCGACTTCCTTCATCGCGTGTTCGCTGATCCAGCCGCGCTCGCCCTGCACGAGCCAGAGCGCCGGCAGCAGCGCCGCCTGCCTGGTGGGATAGCGCGACAGGATGTCATCGAGCGTGGTCTTCGACGCGCTGCCGGCAGTGAACACCGCCACGTACGGCTCGTCGAGATGGTCGTGCGGGGCGGCGTGGAGGACTGCGCCGTCCGCGGTGGAAGGTCCGTGGCTCATGCGTGCACTCTCGAGTTCTCGCGCTCGGCGTTCATCGGTCGATCTCTCCCATGACGATGTCGATCGACGCGTTGATCGCAATCACGTCCGACAGCAGGTGGCCTTCGACCATCTTGGGGATGGCCGACAGGTTGACGAAGGACGGCGGCCGGATGCGCCAGCGCACCGGCTTGGAGGTCCCGTCGGATACCATGTAGTAGCCCTTTTCACCCTTCGGGCTCTCCACCGCGACGTACGATTCGCCGATCGGCGGGCGCGGCCCTTCCATGACGTTCTTGAAGTGGTGGATCATCGACTCCATCTCGCTCGTCGACTTGCGCTTCGGCGGCAGGATGACGCGCGGGTCGTCCACGTTCAGCGGGCCCTCCGGAAGGCGCCTGATGGCCTGCTCGATGATCCGGACCGACTGGCGCATCTCTTCCATGCGCACGAGGTAGCGATCGTAGACGTCGCCCGCCGTGCCGACCGGGACGTCGAAGTCGTACGTCTCGTAGTCGAGGTACGGGAAGTCCTTGCGAACGTCGTAGGCCACACCCGATGCGCGGATCATCGGACCGGAGAGGCCATAGTTCAGCGCCTCCTCCGGCGTCATGACCCCCAGCCCGACCGTACGCCCCACCCAGATGCCGTTGCGCGTGAGGATGCGGTCACACTCGTCGAGCGTCTTGGGGAACGAGCGCATGAACGCATTGAGGCCATCGAGCCAGCCATCGGGAATATCGGCCGCCATGCCGCCGACCCGCGTGGCGCTGGTCGTCAGGCGCGCACCCACCCAGCCCTCGAGCAGGTTGTAGATGTTCTCGCGTTCCTGGAACGACCAGAGGAAGGGCGTATAAGCGCCGATGTCGATGCCGGTCGTGCCCATCCACACCAGGTGCGAGCTGATGCGCGACAGTTCCATGGCGATCACGCGGAGCACGGTGCAGCGCGGGGTGATCTCGATGCCGAACAGCCGCTCCGCCCCGAGGGCGAAGGCCACGTTGTTGCCGATGCAGTTCAGGTAGTCATCACGGTCGGTCCACGGGATGATCTGGTTGTACTGGCGGTACTCGCCGATCTTCTCGAAG
>JBBTFF010000091.1:0-57281 GCA_038041995.1 Gemmatimonadota bacterium
GTCGCGCAGGTAGTCGAAGCCGAACTCGTTGTTCGTGCCGTAGGTGACGTCGGCGTTGTAGGCGGCGTGGCGCTCGAGCGAGCCCGGTTCGGTGTCGTCGAGGCAGGCCACCGTCAGCCCGAGGTAGGCGAAGAGGTGCCCCATCCACTGCGAGTCGCGCCGGGCGAGGTACGAGTTGACCGTGACCAGGTGGGCGCCGCGCCCGGGGAGGGCGTTCAGGTACATTGGCAGCGTGGCCACCAGCGTCTTGCCCTCGCCCGTCGCCATCTCGGCGATCTTGCCCAGGTGCAACTGGATGCCGCCGACGAGCTGCACCTCGTAGTGGACCATGTTCCACTCGGTCTCGTGCCCGGTGACCATCGCCTTCGTGCCAAGCAGCCGGCGCGCCGCCTCGCGCACCGTGGCGAAGGCCTCGGGAAGGAGCTCGTCGAGCAGGTCCCGGAGCAGGATACGGAAATCGGCCTCGAGCCCACCCTTGCCGTCGGCGCCCGAAAGCTGGTTGTCGATCTCCTCGCGGCCGGCGGCGTCGGCGGTCGTGCGTTTCTGCTCCTTGAGCGCGGCGATCTGCGCGGTGAGCGCCGCGGTCCGCTCGGCAATGATGCCGCGGAACTTCGCCGTCTGCGCGCGCAGTTCCTCCTCGCTCACCGACGACACGCGTTCGGCCTGCGCCTCGATCTCAACGAGGATTGGCCGAATGCGCTTCAGTTCCCGATCATGCCGTGAGCCGAAGATGGCGCTCATCAACTTGTTGAACATGCAGTCCCCTTTATCGGTACAGGCCGTGCGCCGCGATGTACTCCTCGACGGCGTCCGGCACGAATCCGCGGATCGAACGACCCACACGCACACGCGCACGGATCTCGGTCGCCGAGACATCCACGCGCCGCGTCGACAACGTCCGCACGCCGGCGGGGGGCACCAGGTCCTCCCCGCCCCGCGTCAGCACGACAATCTCCGCCAGCGCCCGGATGGCCTCGGGCTCCCGCCACTTCGGCAGCAAGGCCGCCGCGTCTGCTCCCAGGAGCAGGAATAGTGCCGCGCCGGGATGCCGCTCCCGGAGCGTGCGGAGAGTGTCAATCATGAAAGATAACCCGCCGCGCTCGACTTCCAGCGCTTCCACCGAAAATCGGGGATCCCCGGCCGCGGTCAGCCGCGTCATCTCGAGGCGGTGCGCCCCCTCGGCGGCCGCCGCTCCCGCCTTCAGCGGCTGCGTGCCGGCCGGCACCCAAACGACCTGGTCGAGCTCCAGCGCGTCGGCGGCGTCGACCGCCGCGAGGAAGTGGCCGACGTGCGGTGGATCGAAAGTACCGCCGAAAAGGCCGAGCTTCACTCGTTACGGCGCCGGCTTGGCCGGCACCACCAGTGAATCCGTCGGGACGCCGGTGCACGCCGCCACCACCGCCTTGTCGGCCGGATACAGCGTCCGCAGGGTGGCGCAGACTTCCTTGGCGTCTTCCTTGTAATTCATCACCGGCGACCGGAAGGCCTGGACCATGCGGATCATGGCCTGCCGGGCGCGGTCGGTGTTGGGGTAGTTCTTGACGATGTCCCGATAGTAGATGATCGCCGAGTCGTATGCCCGGCGGCGGAAATACGAATCGCCGGTGTCGAAGTCCTTGGTCGCGAACCACTCGTCGAGGCGCTTCAGCTCGGCCTCCGCCTCGCCCTTGCGGGGAGAGTCCGGGTAGAGCGTGAGCGTGAGCCGATACTGCACCTGGGCGAGCTGGCCATACTGCGGGTCGAGCGCCGGGCGGCGCCACAGGCGCGAGTAGCTCTTGCCCGACTCGAACATCGCGTCGTCGGCCAGCGAGTCGTCACCGAAGCTCTCGGCGAGCTTGGTGTACTCCTGCGCGGCCAGCAGGTGCTCGGCGCGCCCGGTGCGCGCGCGCGCCAGGTAGAAGTGGGCAAGCGGCAGCAGTGAATCGCGGCTTGAGAGGTCGAGTGTCAACTTCTCGAAGCCGGTAACGGCGTCATCCCATTTCTTCTTCTGCAGCCGCTCGAGCGACGCCTCGAAGAGCCTGGTGCTGGTCGGGAACTTGGCGGGCTTGAATGCCGGGGCGCACGCCGCGAGCGCGGCGAGCAGGACGACAATGGTGCGAGTGCGGAGGGTCACGTCGGATTGGTACCCGAGAGGGAGGCGGTAGTTCGTGCGTTCAAAGTCCGTGAGGCGCCATGCGCGGCGTCCCCACGAGCGTACGGAAGTAGTCGATCGTGCGCTGCACGCCGGTGCGGACGTCGATCTGTGGCTCCCAGCCGAGCATCGCCCTGGCCCGGCTGATGTCGGGTTGGCGGACCTTGGGGTCGTCCTCCGGCAGCGGCTGGTAGACGATGGGCGCCGACGAACCGGTGAGCTCGATGACGATCTCGGCGAGTTGCTTCACCGTGTACTCCACCGGGTTGCCGATGTTGCAGGGATTGGCATCGCCCTGCATGAAGAGCCGGTACAGCCCTTCGACCTCGTCGTCCACGTAGCAGAACGAGCGCGTCTGCGAGCCATCGCCGTAGATGGTGATCGGCTCGCCGTTCAGCGCCTGCACGATGAAGTTCGACACCACGCGTCCGTCGCGCGGACGCATGCGCGGGCCGTAGGTGTTGAAGATGCGGACGATGCGCGTGTCCACGCCGTGGGTGCGGTGGTAGGCCATGGTGATGGCCTCGGCGAAACGCTTGGCCTCGTCGTAGACGCCGCGCGGGCCGATGGGGTTCACGTTGCCCCAGTACGACTCGACCTGCGGATGCACCATCGGGTCGCCGTACACCTCGCTGGTGGACGCCAGGAAGAAGCGCGCGCCCTTGGCCTTGGCCAGGCCCAGCGAGTTGTGCGTGCCGAGCGACCCCACCTTCAACGTCTGGATGGGGAGCACGAGGTAGTCGATCGGGCTGGCCGGGGACGCAAAATGCAGCACGCCATCCAGCGGCCCGGCGACGTACGTGTACTCCGAGATGTTGTGGCGCACGAACGAAAAGCGGTCGTTCCCCATCAGGTGCGCGATGTTGTCCGGGTGCCCGGTGATGAAGTTGTCGAGCCCCACCACCTCGTGGCCCTCGCGGAGGAAGCGGTCGCACAGGTTCGAGCCCAGGAAACCGGCCGCGCCGGTGATCAGGACTCTCATGCGTGCTCCCGGCCGATCGACCGGTAGGTGAAGCCGAGCTTCTCCATCTTGGCCTGGTCGTACAGGTTGCGGCCGTCGATCACGATCGGCTGCCGTAACGCGGCGCGAATGCGCGGGAAGTCGGGGAACCGGTATTCGTTCCAGTCGGTGACGACCACCAGTGCGTCGGCGCCCTCGAGCGCGGCGTAGCTGGTGTCGGCGAAGGTGATCGTGTCGCCCAGTCGGCGCCTGGCCTCGTGCATCGCCGCCGGGTCGTGCGCGCAGACGGTGCCGCCGCCCCGCAGCACCTGGTCGATGAGCACCAGTGACGGCGACTCGCGCATGTCGTCGGTGTTGGCCTTGAAGGACAGCCCCCAGACGGCAATGCGCTTGCCCGAGAGCGACCCGAGCGCGGCGGCGAGCTTCGTGCCGACCACCAGCTTCTGGCGGGCGTTGGCTTCTTCCACCGCCTCGAGCACCGAGAGCGGAGCGTTGACGCCGTGCGCCGTGCGCAGCAGCGCCTGCACGTCCTTGGGAAAGCACGAGCCGCCGTAGCCCGGTCCGGGAAACAGGAACGACGGCCCGATGCGCCCGTC
This sequence comes from Gemmatimonadota bacterium, assembly GCA_038041995.1. Lineage (GTDB taxonomy): Bacteria > Gemmatimonadota > Gemmatimonadetes > Gemmatimonadales > Gemmatimonadaceae > PNKL01. The sequence goes on from JBBTFF010000091.1 coordinate 3,689, forward strand.
GCTGCCGATGCCCTTGCGCACCAGGTCCACGTTGGCGCCGACCTTCTCGCACAGCCCGGCGATCTCGTTCATGAACGAGATGCGCGTGGCCAGCATCGCGTTGGCGGCGTACTTGGTCATCTCGGCCGACGGGATGTCCATGAAGATGATCGGCTTGCCGGTACGCACGAACGGCGCGTACAGCTCGGCCATCACCGAGCGCGCGAAGTCGCTCTCCACACCCAGCACCACCCGGTCCGGCTTCATGAAGTCGTCGATGGCGGCGCCTTCCTTGAGGAACTCGGGATTGGAGCACACATGGAACGGGAACTTCGCGTTGGCGGTCACGGCCGTTCGCACCTTGTCGGCGGTGCCCACCGGCACGGTGGACTTGGTGACGACCACCAGTTCGCGCGTCATGTGCCTGCCGATGACGTCGGCCACGGCGATCACGTGCTTGAGGTCGGCCGAGCCGTCTTCATCGGGCGGCGTGCCCACGGCGATGAAGACGACATCCGCCGCAGCGACGGCCGAGGCGATGTCCGTGGTGAATCGCAGGCGTCCGGCGGCCTGGTTCCGCTCCACGAGGGTGTCCAGCCCCGGTTCGAAGATCGGCAGGATGTTCTGCTTCAGGCCGTCGATCTTGCCCTGGTCGATGTCGGCGCAGGTGACACTGCTACCCGTCTCGGCAAAGCACGCGCCGGCGACGAGACCGACATAGCCGGAACCCACGACGGTGATGTTCATGTCGAAACCAGAGGATAGTCGAGAGTCGATAGACGATAGTCGAACGGCATGCGGCTACTTGGCGCGCGCGGACGGGGCCGGCATGCGCGGAGCGTCGGGCGTGAGTGACACGATGCGCGCCTTGCCCGGCGCGAGGTGCGCCGTGGCGTGTCGTGTATCGACCACCAGCGTGGCGAGGTTCACGACGCGCTGGTAGTCCACCGCCGTGTGGTTGGTGACGATCACCACCACGTCGGCAGCCACCAGCACCTCGTCGGTGAGCGGCACACCCACCATCTCGACATCGTCCTCGCGATAGCGGGGAACGTGCGGATCGTGGTACTCCACGTGCGCCCCCTGGACCTCGAGGAGCCTGATGACGTCGAGCGCCGGGCTCTCGCGCATGTCGTCGATGTCGTTCTTGTACGCGACGCCAAGCACGAGCACGCGCGAGCCGTTCACCGCCTTGCGCACGTCGTTGAGCGCGCGCACCACCTTCTCCACCACGAACGCCGGCATGGCGCTGTTGATCTCGCTGGCCAGGTCGATGAAGCGCGTCTTGTAGTTGAGCGTGCGCATCTTCCACGCCAGGTAGTGCGGGTCGAGCGGGATGCAGTGCCCGCCGATGCCCGGACCCGGCGTGAACTTCATGAAGCCGAACGGCTTGGTGGCCGCCGCCTCGATGACCTCCCACACGTCGACCCCCAGCCGGTCGCAGACGATCGCCATCTCGTTCACGAGGCCGATGTTCACCGAGCGGAAGGTGTTCTCGAGCAGCTTCACCAGCTCGGCCGCCTCCGGCGACGATACCAGCACCGTGGTGTCGATGCACGCCGAGTACAGGCGCGACGCCATGTCGGTGCAGGCCGCCGTGATGCCGCCGACCACCTTGGGCGTGTTCCTCGTGTTGTAGACCGGATTGCCCGGATCCACGCGTTCGGGCGAGAAGGCCAGGAAGGCGTCCTCGCCGATGGTCAGCCCCCGCGCCTCGAGGCGCGGCATCATCAGGTCGCGCGTGGTGCCGGGATAGGTGGTGCTCTCGAGGACGATGAGCATGCCGGGATGCGCGTGCCGGGCGATGGCATCCGATGCGGCGAGGACGTAGGTCATGTCCGGGTCGCGCGTCTTGGCCAGCGGGGTCGGCACCGCGATGGACACGGTGTCGGCGTCGCGCAGCCGTGTTTCTTCGGTGGTGGCCTCGAACAGCCCGGTCTTCACGTGCTTCGCCACCTGCGCGGCGGGCACGTCCTGGATGTGCGATTCGCCTCGCATCAGGAGGTCGATCACGCGCTGCTGCACGTCGTAGCCGATCACGTGGAACCCGGCCTCGCACAGCTCCATGGCGAGGGGAAGCCCGACGTAGCCAAGGCCCACCACGGCGCAGACCGCCTGGCGGGACTCGATGCGCTGCTGCAGCCGGTCGCGAATGCTCGTCATGTTCAGAGGGGATTACGGGGGGTCACTGGCCGAAGAAGCCGCGGACGGCGGCCACGACTTCGTCGAGCTGCGCCGGCGTCAGCTCGGGATAGATCGGGATCGAGATGACTTCCGCGGCCGCCTTCTCCGACTCGGGGCACTGTCCCTGCTGGTACTCCAGGTACCCGAAGCAGGGCTGCAGGTGCAGCGGCAGCGGATAGTACACCGAGTGCCCGATGCCCCTGGCCGTCAGGTGCGCCCTGAGGTCGTCGCGACGCGGCACGCGCAGCGTGTACTGGTTGAAGATCGACTCGCTGACCGGCTCCACGTACGGCGTCACGATGTCGGCGACATCGGCGAAGGCCGCATGGTAGAAGGCGGCATTGGCGCGGCGCTTGGCGCTCCACTGCGCGAGGTGCGGCAGCTTGGCCAGCAACACCGCCGCCTGCAGCGCATCGAGCCGCGAGTTGTAGCCGACGACCTCGTGGAAGTACGTCTTGGTGCTGCCGTGCGTGCGCAGCCGCATGAGTTCGTTGAACAGCCCCTCATCCTGCGTCACCACCGCGCCGCCGTCGCCATAGCCGCCCAGGTTCTTGGACGGGAAGAACGAAAAGGTGCCGATGGTCGCCACCTCGCCCGCCATGCGCCAGGTGCCGTCGATCTTTCGGCGAGCGCCAATGGACTGCGCGGCATCCTCGATGATCGGGACACCCTTGGCCAGCCTGGCCACATCCTCGACCGCCGCCACCTGGCCAAAGAGGTCAACCGGCACGATGGCCTTGGTCTTCGACGTCACCGCCGCCGCCGCCGCTGCCGCGTTGATGTTGAAGGTCCGCGGGTCGATGTCCACGAAGACGGGCCTGGCGCCCACGTTGTGGATGGCGCCGCCCGTGGCGAAGAAGGTGAACGGTGAGGTGATGACCTCGGTGCCCAGTCCCGCGCCGACGGCGCGATAGGAGATGAGCAGCGCGTCGGTGCCGTTGGCGCACCCCACGGCATACTTCGTGTTCGAGAGCTTGGCGACCTCGGCCTCGAGCTCGGCCACCGGCTTGCCAAGGATGAACGCCTGGTCATCGACGACTTTGAGCAGGGACGCCACGACTTCGTCGCGGATGGTCGCATGCTGGGCGCGCAAATCGAGGAGAGGAACTGACATGGCGGGTATGATGGTCTGAGGGGAGATTCGATCCCCCTTTATAGTTGTCCTAACCGAAGAAAGTTACCGCGTTGGGGGCGCCTGCGGGAGGCTATTGCGGTGCTTCGGGCCGGGTTCAGGGGTTCTCTCACGGAGACCGGAGGTTGCGGAGTTTCACGAAAGCGTTCAAAGGGGGCGCGCCGGACAGCACCGTCCGCCACACCCCCTCGAGTGTTTGTCGTTCCGTGTCCTTCGAACGCTCCGGTCTCCGTGAGAGACCTCGTCCCTCGTCACGCCGGAAGACGCTACAGCTTGGCCCGCAGCGGAAAAGGCACCTCGCGGCCCGTCTTGGCCGACTCGTAAATGCCGAGCACCAGTTCCAGTGACTTTCGCCCGGAGCGTCCGTCGGTGTCGGGGGTCGCGGCACCACGCAGTACCGCCAGCACGTTGCGGTAGTACCCCTCGTGCCCGTAGCCGTACACCGTCGGCGGGGTGGTGCTGGCCGCGTCGACGAGCTTGTCATCGTCATCGTACGACGCGAACTGCCAGTGCTCCACCTTGTTGACGGCGGTGCCGCCAATCTTCACCGTCCCCGTCTCCCCGATGAGGGTGATCGACCCCTCGAGGTTGCGCGGGTAGGTGAGCATGGTCACCTCGATCACCCCCAGCGCGCCATTGCGGAACTTCAGCACGGCCGCGCCCGAGTCCTCGGCTTCGATGCGGCGCGCCAGCGTAGCGGTCTTCGCCATGACGCTCTCCACCGGCCCCACCAGCCACTGGATCAGGTCCACATAGTGGGACGCCTGGTTCATGAAGGCGCCGCCGTCGAATTCCCACGTCCCGCGCCACGGCGCCTGGTCGTAGTACTCCTGCGGGCGCGCCCAGCGGACGGTGGCGTTGGCCATGAAGATGCGGCCAAACCGGCCGCGGTCGATGGCGCGTCGCAGCAGCTGGACGGCGGGGTTCAGCCGGTTCTGCTTCACGACGAACAGGTGCACGCCGGCATCGTCACAGGCCTGCACCAGCGCGTCGGCCGAGGAGAGCGAGATGGCCATCGGCTTCTCGGCGATGACGTGCTTGCCCGCGCGCGCCGCCTTGATGCCGTGCGCCGGATGCAGCCCGGACGGTGTGGCAATCGCTACCGCGTCACACTCGGACTTCCTCAGCATCTCGTCGTACGAGGTGAACCACGGCACCCCGCACTGCTCGCCCGCCTCGCGCGCGCGGTCCTCCATCTCGTCGCAGACGGCGCTCAGCGAAAGCCCGTCGATGCGGGCGATCGCTTCGAAATGGCTCCTTGAAATGCGGCCGCAGCCGACGAGGGCAATCCGGAATTCGCGCTCACTCACGGTTCACCTGCGCCGAAGGGGGACACCTTCTCGCCGCGACGTGCGTACTGCCGGCCGCAGTCGGGGCACGTCAGCTGCATCATCTCGTCGCGCAGCTTCACGCCGCACTCGCACATCCACCCCGTGCGCCGCGCCGGCACGCCGGTCATCAGGGCGTAGTCTGGCACGTCCTTCGTCACCACCGCGCCGGCGCCGATGAAGCAGTAGCGGCCGAGCGTCGCCCCGCAGACGACCGTGGCATTGGCACCGATCGACGCGCCGCGACGCACCAGCGTCTGGCGATACTCGTCCTTGCGCGACACCGCGCTGCGCGGGTTGATGACGTTGGTGAAGACCATCGATGGTCCGCAGAAGACGTCATCCTCCAGCACCACGCCCTCGTAGATCGAGACGTTGTTCTGGATCTTCACGTTGTCGCCGATGCGCGTGCCGTTCATCACGACCACGTTCTGCCCCAGCGAACAGCGCGCGCCGATGACCGCGCCGGGCATGACGTGGCAGAAATGCCACACCTTGGTGCCGTCGCCGATGGTGGCGCCGTCATCCACGAACGCCGATTCGTGCACGAAGTAGTCAGGCATGGGAGGAAATCTCGGGGGTGCGCGGTGAAAGCGCCACGATGCGGCAGCGCTCCGACAGCAGGAACCGCCCCTCGCTGAGGGGCACGAAATCGCCGGCCTCGCCCGGAGCCACCAGCACCTCGTAGCCGTCCGGGATGAGCGCCAGCAGGTCGTCGATCGTGCCAAAGTGCTCGAGTCCGGCGCCCACGTGCGCCTCGACGAAGAGGTCGGGCCGGTGCAGTGCCAGCGTCTGCCCCGCTCCGCGCATCGCGTGCAGCTCGAACCCCTCGACATCGATGAACAGCACGTCCGGGATGCCGTGCCGGCGGGTGAGCGTGTCTATGGACACGCCGTCGACGGCCACGCCCACGCCTTCCTTCCGGCTCACCGCGCCATTCCAGCGGTCCTCGAACCAGAGCGATCCATCCTCCGCACCGACCGCCGCGTGCACCACCACGAGCTGCCGGCACGCGTTGGCCACGGCATTCTGCTGCGCGATGCGCGCGTTGTGCGGAGACGCCTCGACGGCAATCACCTGTCCGTCGGGCCCAACGACGCCGGCCAGCATCAGCGCCACCACGCCCTGGTGCGCGCCGAGATCGAAGACGCGCGCGCCGGGAGCAAGCCGCCCCCGCCGCGCCAGCAGGAGGATCTCCGTCCCGGCGTCCCAGTCGTGGTCGTACCACCCCTCGGCCAGCGGGTCGGCGATCCGAATCGTCAGCGCCCTTCCACCGTACGAGTGCGGCACGTCACGGGCCCTGAAGCGTCCAACGGCCAGCCACCGGGCCAGGCGCCGCAGCGGCTCCGCCACGCTCGGAGGCAGCAACGCGGACGCCAGCCGGCGCAGGACGGTCATCAGTGATCCGCGCCTGCCACTCCTGCACGCTGCGCACCGTCTGCTGCTGGCTGCGCAGCGACAGGATGGCGTTGCACGCCGCGTTCGCCGCCGACATCGTCGTGGTGTACGGCACGCGATGCGTGATGGCCGCCTGCCGCAGGGAGTAGTCGTCCGTCTGCGAGCGCTTGCCGAGCGGCGTGTTGATGAGCAGCTGGACCTCGCCGTTCACCATCAGGTCGATGCCGTGCGGCCGCCCCTCGCTCACCTTCTTCACCGGCTGGCAGGGCACGCCGAGCTCGCGCAGGTACCGGGCCGTCCCCGTCGTCGCCACCAGCCGGAAGCCCATGGCGTGGAAGCGGCGCGCGATGGCCGCCGACGCCAGCTTGTCATGGTCGTTGACGGTCATCATCACCGTGCCCTCGAGCGGCAGGCCATTGCCGGCGGCGAGCTGCGCCTTGGCGAACGCCGCGCCGAACGAGTCGGCAATGCCCATCACCTCGCCCGTCGAGCGCATTTCGGGGCCGAGGATCGGGTCGAACTCGCGGAACTTGGTGAACGGGAACACCGCTTCCTTGACCGCCACGTACGGCGCGATGATCTCCGCGGTGTAGCCGATGTCCACCAGCTTCTCGCCGAGCATCACGCGCGCGGCCAGCGACGCCAGCGGCACCCCGATGGTCTTGGACACGAACGGGATGGTGCGGCTGGCCCGCGGGTTGACCTCGAGCACGTAGACCGTGCCGTCCTTGACCGCGTACTGCACGTTGATCAGCCCGACGACGCCCAGCGCCCGGGCGAACGCCACCGTATGCTCGCGCATCTGGTCGGCGTCCTTGGGCGTGATGAGGTACGGCGGCAGGACGCAGGCCGAGTCGCCGGAATGGATGCCGGCGTCCTCGATGTGCTGCATGACGCCGCCGATCACCACGGTCTCGCCGTCGCACAGCGCGTCGACGTCGGCCTCGAAGGCGTCCTCGAGGAAGCGATCGATCAGCACCGGGCGGTCTTCCGACACGCGCACGGCGCGCTGGAAGTAGTCGCGCAACGACGCCTCGTCGTAGACGATCTCCATGGCGCGTCCGCCGAGCACGTAGCTGGGGCGCAGCAGCACGGGATAGCCGACGCGGGCGGCAATCTCCACCGCGGCGTCGACGCTGGTGGCGGTGCCGTTGGGCGGCTGGGCCACGTTGAGCTTGCGGGCAATCGCCTCGAACCGGCGGCGGTCCTCGGCCTCATCGATGGCGTCGGGCGACGTGCCGAGGATGTTCACCCCGGCGGCCTCGAGTCCCCGCGTCAGCTTGAGCGGCGTCTGGCCGCCCAGCTGCACGATGACGCCGATCGGCTGTTCACGATCGACGATCTCCAGCACGTGCTCCAGCGTCAGCGGCTCGAAGTACAGCTTGTCGCTGGTGTCGTAGTCGGTGGAGACCGTCTCGGGATTCGAGTTGATCATGATCGTCTCGTACCCCTGCTCGCGCAGCGCCATGACGGCGCGCACGCAGCAGTAGTCGAACTCGACGCCCTGCCCGATGCGGTTGGGCCCCGAGCCGAGGATGATCACCGACTTGCGCCCGGTGCGCGGGGCCTCGTCTTCCTCGTCCCAGGTGCTGTACAGGTACGGCGTGCTCGACGGGAACTCGCCGGCGCAGGTGTCGACCATCTTGTAGACCGGGCGCAGGCCGGCGGCCCAGCGCCGCGCGCGCACGTCGCCCTCCTGCTCGCCGCGCAGGCGGGCCAGCTGGACGTCGCTGAACCCCATCCGCTTCATGCGGCGCAGCACGGCGGTGCTGACCGTCGCCAGCGCGGCGTACTCGCGCTCGGCGTCCACCAGCTCCTGCAGCTGCGCCAGGAACCAGCGGTCCACGAAGGTGAGATCGAAGAGCTCGTCATGGCTCATGCCCGACTGCAGGGCGCGCTTGATCTGGTAGATGCGCTCCGGCGTCGGCGTCTGCAGTGCGGCGCGGAGCGTCTCGGGCGACTCGTCGACAAGGCGGTCATCGATGAGGCGGCTGCCGACGTCCCATCCCTGCCGTCCCGTTTCGAGTGCCCGCAGCCCCTTCTGGAACGCTTCCTTGAACGTCCGGCCAATGGCCATCGACTCGCCCACCGACTTCATCTGCGTGGTCAGCACGGGGTTGGCGCCCGGGAACTTTTCGAAGTCGAAGCGCGGGCACTTCACCACGACGTAGTCGAGCACCGGCTCGAAGCTGGCCGGCGTCGTCCGGGTGATGTCGTTCGCCAGCTCGTCGAGGCGATAGCCGACGGCCAGCTTGGTGCCGATCTTGGCGATCGCAAAACCCGTGGCCTTCGACGCCAGCGCCGACGACCGCGAGACGCGCGGGTTCATCTCGATGACCACGAGATCGCCGTTGGCCGGGTTCAGCGCGAACTGGATGTTGCAGCCGCCGGCATCGACGCCGATCTCGCGGATCACCTTCACCGCGGCGTCGCGCATTTCCTGGTACTCGCGATCGGTGAGCGTCATGGCCGGCGCCACCGTGATCGAGTCGCCGGTGTGCACGCCCATCGGGTCGAGGTTCTCGATGGAGCAGACGATGACGACGTTGTCGTCCTTGTCGCGCATCACCTCGAGCTCGAACTCCTTCCAGCCGATGAGCGATCGCTCGACGAGCACCTGCGAGATGGGTGACTCGTCGAGGCCGCGCCGCACGATGGCCTCGAACTCGTCGCGGTTGTACGCCACGCCACCGCCCGATCCGCCGAGCGTGAATGCCGGACGAATGATCGACGGGAAACCCGTGGTCTCGACGATCTCGAGCGCCTCGCCCATCGTGGTGGCGACCCTGCCCTGCGGGCACTTGAGGCCGATCTTCTCCATGGCCTCGCCGAAGAGCTTGCGATCCTCGGCCACCGCGATGGCGCGCGCGTTGGCACCGATCAGCTCGACGCCATACTTGTCGAGCACCCCGTTCTCGTGCAGCGAGATAGCGACATTGAGCGCCGTCTGGCCACCCATCGTCGGCAGCAGCGCGTCGGGGCGCTCGCGCGCGATGATGAGTTCCACGAACTCCGGCGTCACCGGCTCGATGTACGTGCGGTCGGCGAGCTCCGGGTCGGTCATGATCGTCGCCGGATTCGAGTTGACGAGAATGACCTCGTACCCCTCCTCGCGCAGCGCCTTGGCGGCCTGCGTGCCCGAGTAGTCGAACTCGGCGCCCTGGCCGATGACGATCGGGCCGGAGCCAATGAGCAGGATGCGATGGATATCAGTGCGACGCGGCATGGAGCAGGTCGTCGATAATGTCGGAACGCGATCGGCGGGGAGCCCAGCCGGTCGTGGAACGGAGCTTCGCGTTGTCGCCCACCAGCCACGGCACGTCGACGGCACGGCGAAGCTTGGGATCGGACACCACCTCGGCGTCGACCCCGACGCGCGCACAGACCTCGTGGGCGAGTGCTTCCACCGTCACCCCGAGGCCGGAACAGACGTTGTAGACCTCGCCGGACACACCGTGCGCGGCGAGCGAAAGGTACGCCTCGACCGCGTCGGCGACGTGCAGGAAGTCGCGCGTCGTGTGGAGATTTCCCAGCTCCAGGCGCGGACGTGTGCCGTCACCCGGCGACTGAAGCGCCTGGACGCGACGAACCATCGACGGCAGCAGGAACGTCTCCACCTGCCCCGGTCCGGCCTGGTTGAAGCTTCGCGTGCAGATGACGCGAAGTCCGTCGGCGCGGTGGGCGGCGAGCGCCATCGTTTCCTGGGCGCACTTGCTGCCGGCATACCACGTGCTCGGCCTGCACAGGGCGGTCTCGGACAGCGCGCCCTCGGCCGGGTCGTGGGTCCCGTACTGCTCGGCGCTCCCGACCATCAGCACGAGCGGGTCGAGCGCGCCCTGATCGCGAGCGCCGCGCACGGCCGCCAGCAGCGCAACGCCCGCGCCGACATTCGTGGAGAAACCGGCCACCGGGTCGTGCCCCGACGCCGGGACGAACGAGAGCCCGGCCAGGTGGAAGACGGCGTCCGGGGCCGTTCCGCTGACGATCTCGCTGGCGACCTGCGGGTTCCGCAGATCCTGCTCGATCCACCGCACCGCGCTTCGTTCGTGCTCGCCGAGGGTGTGACCGCGGGGCGGCGCGAGGGAAAGACCGGTGACGTCCCATCCGTCGCGCAGGAGGGCGCGGCAGAGCCACTGCCCCACGAAGCCCGCGGCTCCGGTGACGAGGGCGCGCTTCACACGTCAGCCGTGCGCGCGATGCCGCGCGAGATCGGCGTCGACCATCATGTGGATGAGTCCGTGAAAATCGACGGATGGCGTCCAGTCGAGTTGGGTCTTCGCCTTGGTCGGGTCGGCGACGAGCAGTTCGACCTCGGCCGGACGCAGGAACTGCGCGTCGAGCTTCACGTGCTCCTGCCAGTCCAGTCCGGCGCGCGAAAAGGCCACTTCACAGAGCTGGCGCACCGTCCACGTCTTTCCCGTGCCGATCACGTAGTCGGCCGGCTCGTCCTGCTGGAGCATGCGCCACATGGCGTCCACGTAGTCGCCGGCGTAACCCCAGTCGCGGCGCGCGTCGAGCGTGCCGAGGCGCACCTCGGTGGCGCGGCCGAGCTTGATGCGCGCCACGGCGTCGGTGACCTTGCGCGTCACGAACTCGAGGCCGCGGCGCGGGCTCTCGTGGTTGAACAGGATGCCACTGACGGCGTACAATCCGTACGACTCGCGGTAGTTCACCGTGATCCAGTGGCCATACACCTTGGCGACGCCGTAGGGCGACCGCGGGTAGAAGGGGGTGTTCTCCCCCTGCGGCGTCTCGACGACCTTGCCGAACATCTCGGACGAGCTGGCCTGGTAGAAGCGGGCCTTCGGCGCGGCGCGCTTCATCGCCTCCAGCATCCGGGTCACCCCGATGGCGGTGAACTCACCGGTCAGCGTCGGCTGGGTCCACGAGGCGGCGACGAAACTCTGGGCGGCGAGGTTGTAGATCTCGTCGGGGGCGACCGCTTCGATCGCGTCGACCAGCGAGGTCTGGTCGAGCAGGTCGGCCGACAGCAGCTCGATGCGGTCCACCAGGTGGGAGATCCGCTCGTACGGCGTGGTCGACGACCGGCGCACGATGCCGACGACCCGGTACCCCTTGTCGAGGAGCAGCTCGGCGAGATACGAGCCGTCTTGTCCGGTGATGCCGGTGATGAGGGCGGTCTTCATGGGTCGACGGGTGGCAGATGGCAGATGACGGATGACGGATGACGGATGACGGATGACGGATGACAGAGGTCAGATGTCAGACGATCGGGCGTCTGTCGTCTGTCATCTGTCTTCTGTCATCGCAAGGAAAAAGGGGAGCCCCAGGGGCCCCCCTCTCACAACCCCGATCGAGGGTCAAACCCGGCTCAGACGGTCGCGGCCTGTCCGCGCGGCGCGCGACGGACCTTGTTCGCATTCAGGCAGCGGGTGCAGACCTTCACCTTGGTGATCTTGCCTTCGTGCACGACGCGCACGACCTGGAGGTTGGGCTTCCAGGTGCGGCGGGTCCGGTTGTTGGCGTGCGACACACTGTTGCCGAAGGTGACGCCCTTGTCGCAGCAATAGCAGCGGTTTCTGACGATCATCGCTTAGTTCTCCACCAGCTCGATGCGCGCCATTTCCGCGCCATCGCCCTTGCGAAAGCCGGTCTTGAGGATGCGCGTGTACCCGCCCGTACGCTTGGCGAACTTCGGACCCAGCTCCTGGAAGAGCTTGTCCGCGGCCTCGCGCTTCTGGACGTGAATGCCGGCGAGCCGGCGCGCGTGCAGCGTGCCCGACTTCGCCTTGGTGATCAGCTTCTCGACGAAGGGACGGAGTTCCTTGGCCTTCGCTTCGGTCGTTTCAATCGCGCCCGACTCGATGAGCGAGGTGGCGAGATTGCGCATGAGGGCGAGCTTCTGCTCGCTGGTCCGGCGCAGCTGCCGGCCTGCCTTGCGGTGACGCATCGGGTGTTACTCCTCTTCTTCGTCGTCGGGCGCGTTGGCGGCAGCCCGGCTCGGCGGCGTGCCCCAGTCCGTGACCCGGACGCCGTCGGCATTGTCGTCGAACTTCATCCCGAAGTTCAAATGTTCACGCTCGAGCAGATCGGCGATCTCCTGGAGCGACTTCTTGCCGAAATTCTTGACCTGAATGATCTGGCCTTCCGTCTGCCGGACGAGGTCGCCCAGGGTACGGATGTTCGAGTTCTTCAGGGAGTTGACCGAGCGCACGGAGAGTTCCAGCGCGTCGATCGAGGTGGCCAGGAGCTGCGCGAGGCGCTGCGCGTCCGTCGTGCCTTCCCCGGCAATGGCCGCGCTGTGCGACCCGAACCCGGCGAAGTACTGGAAGTGCGTCTGGGCCAGGGCGGCGGCGTAGCTGACCGCCTCTTCCGGCGACACGGTGCCGTTCGTCTCGACCGTGAGGACGAGGCGATCGTAGTCCGTGCGCTGCCCGACGCGGGTCTCGCTGACGTGGAAGTTCACGCGGCGCGCCGGCGAGTAGATGGAATCGATGCGCACCAGGTCGACCGGCAGCGACCGGTCGGTCGGGTGCTGGTCGGCCTCGACGTACCCGCGCCCCTTGTTCACGTACAGTTCGACGGAGATGTCCTTGTCGTCCTGCAGCGTGAAGAGGTGGTGCTTCGGGTTGACGACGCGCACGCCACCCTGGTCCTCGATGTCCCCGGCGGTCACCGCCCCGGCGCGGGAGGCACTGATGCGGAGCACCGTCTCCTCGAGGTCGGGCGCCAGCGAGAGGGTGAGCGTCTTGAGGTTGCCGATGATCTGGTGCACGTCCTCGACGACGCCCTGGATCGTCTGGTGCTCGTGGAGCACGCTGTCGATCCGGAAGCCCCACACCGCCGAACCGCGCAGCGACGAGAGCAGCATGCGACGCATCGCATTGCCCAGCGTGTGCCCGTAGCCGCGTTCGAGCGGCTGCAGGCGGAACTCGGCGATGTTCGGGTTATCGTCGCGCTTCGTCATCTCGACGAGCTGCGGCCGCACCAACCCGCGCAAATCAATAGTCTGAGCCATACGTCGTTGACATCCGTGGTTTGGTCAGGCGGCGCGTGGTGCGCCGCCTACGCCCTGCCTCGCCCCTGACGCGGCAGGCTCGTTCATCTGTCAGGGTTGCGACCAGAGTTGATAGTGGATAGTTGATGGTTGATAGTAAGCACTATCGACCATCCACTATCAGCTATCCACTCTCGCTACTTCGAATACAACTCCACGACCAGCTGTTCCTGTGCCGCGATGGGGATCGACGCCCGCTGCGGACGCTCGAGCATGCGGCCGCTGAAGGTGTCCTTGTCGACGGCGAGCCAGCTCGGGGCCTGGCCGCGAGCGGCCACCTCGAGCGACCCGAGCACCGCGGCGAACTCGCGGGCGTGCTGGCGAACGCGAATCTCCTCGCCCGGCTGCGCCTGGTACGACGGGATGTCGACCGTCTTGCCGTTGATCTCGACATGGCGGTGGCGAATGAGCTGCCGTGCGGCCTTGCGGCTGGCGGCGAAGCCCATGCGATACACCATGTTGTCGAGGCGGCTTTCGAGGGCGGCCAGCAGGTTGTGACCCGTCATGCCCGGCAGCGTCGACACCTTCTCGAAGGTGTTGCGGAACTGCCGCTCGCTCACGCCATAGATGCGCTTGATCTTCTGCTTCTCGCGCAGCTGCTTGGCATACTCCGACACCTTGCGGCGGCGCGACGTGCTCTGCCCGTGCTGGCCCGGCGGAAACGGCCGGCGCTCCACGGGGCACTTCTCAGTGAAGCACTTGGTGCCCTTGAGGAAGAGCTTCGTCCCTTCACGCCGGCACTGCCGGCAGCTTGGACCTGTATACCGCATGAGCTAGACCCTCCGGCGCTTCGGCGGACGGCAGCCGTTGTGCGGAAGCGGCGTGACGTCCTTGATCGACTTGACGGTGAGCCCGGCTGAGGCGAGCGCCTGGATCGCGGACTCACGTCCCGACCCCGGCCCCTGCACGCGGACGTGCACCTTGCGCACGCCGGCCGACAACGCCTCGCGCGCGCACTGTTCGGCGGCGACCGTCGCCGCGAACGGGGTGCTCTTCTTCGAACCCTTGAACCCGGCCTTGCCCGCCGAACCCCACGACACCGCGTTCCCATGGGGATCGGTGATCGTGATCAGGGTGTTGTTGAACGTGGCGCTGATGTGGGCGATGCCTTCCGCCTCGACCACGCGCTTGGTCTTCTTGCCCGTCGCCATTACTTGGTCACCTTCTTCTTGCCGGCAATCGCACGGCGCGGACCCTTCTTGGTGCGCGCGTTCGTATGCGTCCGCTGGCCGCGCGTCGGCAGCCCGCGACGATGACGGATCCCGCGATAGGATCCGATGTCCATCAGGCGCTTGATGTTCATCGCGATCTCGGTGCGCAGGGCACCCTCGACGCGATGCGTCTTTTCAATCTCCTGGCGGAGCTTGTTGATGTCGGCATCGCTCAGGTCCTTCACCCGGATGTCCGGGGCGACCCCTGCGACCTCGAGAATGCGGCGGGCGACCACGCGGCCGATGCCGTAGATGTACGTCAGGCCGATGTCCACGCGCTTTTCACGTGGCAGATCGACACCAGAGATACGAGCCATAGTCGGTTAGCCCTGCCGCTGCTTGTGCTTGGGATTGCGCTTGCAGATGATGCGAGTCACGCCGTCGCGCTTCACGACCTTGCAGTGCTCACAAATCGGCTTCACGCTGCTGCGAACTTTCACGCGAACTCCGGTGGTACGAAGACGGTAGTGTTTTCGGACAGACTTGAATCATAACCACCTGAGGACACGAATACAAGCGGGGCCCTTGACTTTATTTCAGGCCTGACGTGTACCGATCGCGCAACTGCCCGAATTTGGGTGTTTTTCGGGGAAGTTGGCGGTCGGCAGTGGGCGGCGGGCGGTCAACCGCCGACTGCCTGCCGCCCACCGCAAACCGTCTCACCCCTGAAGTTCGGCGAGCACCGCGCGCATGGCCGCCTCGGGATCGACCGCCGCCGTCACCGTGCGGCCAATCACCAGGTATGACGCTCCGGCCTCGGCCGCGGCGCGAGGCGTGACCACCCGCGCCTGGTCGTGCGCTGGCGTGCCGCCCAGCCGGATGCCCGGCACCAACGGGTGCAGAGCATCCCCGTACGCCGAGCGCACCGCCACCAGTTCGGAGCCGGCACAGACGATTCCGTGGGCCCCGGCCCGCACCGCCACGCCCGACAGGCGCACCACCTCGTCCGCGACGCTCGAGACCGCGTGGCCCCGCGACGCCTCGAGGTCGGCTTTCGTCATCGAGGTCAGCACCGTCACGCAAAGAATTCCCACACTCCCACCCCCTCCCTCCACCGCAGCGGCCAGCATCGGCTCGCCTCCAGAGGCATGCACCGTAAGGAGTTGCACGTCGAGTGCCGCCGCGCCCTGCGCCGCGCCGCGCACGGTGTTGGGAATGTCGTGCAGCTTGAGGTCGAGAAAGACCCGCTTTCCCGCCCCGCGTAGCCACTCGACCACCCGCGGCCCTTCGCTGGTGTACAGCTGCAGCCCGACCTTGAAAAAGTCGGCCGACTCCCCCAGCTGTGCGACAAGGGCACGCGCGGAGTGGAGCGACGGTACATCAAGCGCCACGATGCAGGTTGGCGGCTGGCGCTTCGCGGTTGGCGGTTGGCGGCTGGCGGCTGGCTGACTCACTGTACAGGCCATTGAAGGGTTCCGCGAACATCCGCGAGGTGAGCAACGCCCTGCTCCTCGCACCAGCGCGCGAGGCCGCGGACGATGCGCGCGGCGGCGTGGGGGTCGGCCAGGCTCGCGGTGCCGAGCGCCACCAGCGAGGCGCCGGCGAGGATCAGCTGCAGCGCATGATCCGTCGTGCTGACGCCTCCCGTGCCGATGACCGGCACGCCGGGGAGCGCCTGCGTTACCCGCCAGGTGGCGAGCGCGGCCACGGGAAGGAGCGCGGGGCCGCTCACCCCGCCACTGCCGAATCCGAGCACGGGCCGGCGGACTCCCGTATCGACGACGAGTCCCGGCATCGTGTTGAAGAGCGTCAGTCCGTCGGCGCCCGACTCGACGGCCGCGCGCGCGGTGCCCACCACGTCGGCGAGCATCGGCGACAGCTTGACGAAGATCGGCTTCGCCGTGACCAAGCGCGCCCCGGCGACGAGCGCGCGCAGGGCCTCGGGATCGGCGCCGAACTCGAGCCCGCCCTTGCTGGTGTTCGGGCAGCTCACGTTCAACTCGAAGCCCTGGAAGCCCGGCGACGCGTCGAGACCGGCGACGACCTCGGCAAAATCCTCGACCGACCGGCCGACCACATTCACCAACACGCGCGCCGATCGCACGTGCTGCGCGATCCAGGGCAGCGCCTCGCTGCGCACCGACTCGAGTCCCGGGTTGGCCAGGCCGACGGCGTTGATCATCCCGCCGTCAAAGTCCCAGACGCGCGGCGCGTCGTTGCCGTGCCGGGGCTCGGGGCTGACCGCCTTGGTGACGAAGCCGCCGATCCGATCGAGGTCGATGACGCCGGCGAGTTCACGGCCGTAACCCGCGGTGCCCGACGCGAGGAGCACCGGGTTGGCGAACTCGATGCCGGCAACCGACGTGCGCAGCGCCGCGGTCACTGTCCTGCTCCCGATGCGGGCGATGGCGCGCCCTTCGGCTTCCGCACCGGCCGTGTGGGACGCTTGGCGGCGGCCGGCGGGTTCGGGGCGCGCAGGCGCGTCAACGAGTCGGCGAACTGCAGCGCCACGTCGCGCCATGCCACGCGCAGGGTCGCCTCGGAAACTTCGTATGCGGGGAAGTCGCCCGGGTTGGCGCCGTCGAGGGCCATCGTCCACGGCGACCGGGGATAGCGCTCGCGCAGGCGCGCGCGGATGGCCGCCGACGAGTCGGCGTCGAGTGACGCCGCAGTGGCGAGGCCGCGCGGCGCCAGCAGGGCGCCCTGAACCGTCTGGTCGATGCGCTTGAACAGCTGGACAGCGAGTCGCGGGGCGCGCAGCGAATCACGCGCCACCTCGGCGGCCAGGTAGAGCGATGCTCCCGACGCGTCGGGACGATTTGCGAGCATTTCCACGAGCACAACGTTGTCCTCGAGGCGACGTTGCAGCGAGGAGGTTCGCCCCGGATGTGCGTTGCGGCGCACGCTGGCGGCGACGTCCTCGGGACGCGACAGCGAAGCCAGCGAGATGAGCGTGAGCTGGGCGGCGGCCTCACCGTCGGTCACGCTGTCGGTCGCCAGCCGTCGCACGGCGAGCAGGTGCGCGCGGGCGCGGACATCGAGGCCGGCGCCGATCTGCAGCGAGGCCGCGAGCATGTGCAGCGCCAACTTGTCGGCGGGGCGCGTATCGGCCGCGCCCCAACGGTTGACGAGCCGCTCCACCGCGTCGTGCTGACCGGACACCCAGAACGTGCGCAGCAGCGGCGTGGCGTCGGGACGCACGTCGCCGCGCGAGGCGCGCAGCGTCAGCAGCGATTCGGCCACCGCATAGCGATGCTCGGCCAGCGCGGCCTGGGCCAGTTCCCACTGTGCGGCGCCGGCGTCGAGCGGACCCAGCACGGCGAGCGCATGCTCGGCGTCTCCCAGCGCGATGGCGGCGCGCACCGCCCAGAGCGCGGCGCTGGGGCGCACCGAGGGATGGCCGCGAGCGGCGAGGGGCTCGAGTGCGCGAAGCGCCAGCGCCGGGTGTGCGTCGCGCACGTCGCAGGCGGCCTGCGCCACGAGGAGCTGGTCGCGCGCTTCGGCGTCGAGCCCCGTGAGCGCCAGTGCCGCACCGAGCCTCGGGCGCGCCGCCAGGCAGTCACCCGAGAGGGCCAGCGTGCGTCCGGCGAGCGCCAGCGCCTGGGGACGCCACCGCGACTTCGGGTACCGGACGAGCACGGTTTCGGCTTTGGCGGCGGCCGTCGCGTACCGTGACGTCGCCTCCGCCTCGCGTCCCTGCCGGCTGAGGCGATCGGCCGCGCGCGTCTCGACCTTGGCGTTGTACAGGCCGTTGTAGTAGGCGCAGCCGGAGAGCAGCAAGAGGAGGCCGAGGACGGATGACCGAAGTCGGATGACCGAAGTCGGATGACCGATGACGGATAGCGCGACGCACGCATCCGTCATCCGCCATCCGTCATCCGTCGTCTGTTTCACTTTCCGTTCCCCACGCGCTGCTCGTACCGCCCAAGATATTCCGCGGCGGCTTCGGCGATGGCCGACGCGAGTGCGCGCTGGCCCGACTCCGAGCTGAGGTATGCCGCCTCGGCGCCATTGGTGCCGAAGCCGATCTCCACGAGCACGGCCGGCATGTAGGCGGTCACGAGGACGCGAAAACCCGCCTGCTTCACGCCGCGGCTGGGCCCGGGGTGCACCCGGCGCAGCGCGCGCTGGATGCCGTCGGCCAGGTCACTCGACTCGCGCAGGTGCTCGTTCTGCGCCATGTCATTGATGATGAAGCCCAGCGGATCGTGCTTGGGCGCGTCGGCGTCGGTCTCGAAGCGCACCACCTCGTTTTCCATCTGCGCCACGCGGCGCTCGTCCTCGGTCTTTGCCTCGGCGAGGAAATACGTCTCGAAGCCGCGCGCCGCCTGCGGGTCGCGCCATCTGGGGTTGGCCGCGTTGACGTGCACCGAGATGAACAGGTCGCCCTTGCTGCGATTGGCGATCTTGCCGCGGTCGTCGAGCGCCACGAGCGTGTCGCTGGTGCGCGTCATGACCACCGCGTAGCCTCGGTTCCCGAGTTCCTGTTCGAGCCGTCGTGCGACCCCGAGCGCGACGTCCTTCTCCCGCACCGGTGTGCGATCGGGACTCCAGCCGCGCATCCCGGGGTCACGCCCGCCGTGCCCGGCATCGATGACGATGACGCGCCGTCGGGCACCGCGCGTGGCCGCCGTTCCCGACGGCTGCGGGCGGGCGCCGGCCGGAGCCGCGCCTGCGGGTGCCGGGCTTGCAGGCGCCGTGCCGACGGCGCGCGAGGCGACCACGGCGAGGCGACGACTCGCGGGATTCCACGCCAAACTGGCGCCGGCGCGCGGCGCGACATCGGTGAAGAGCTGCACCGGAACTTCGAGCCGCCCGTCGCGCTCGCGAGCAGGCGCCAGCAGCGGGTACAGCCGTCCGTCGCTGAGCGCGAACGACGACCGGTCGGCGCTCTCGAATGCGACGCCGCCGACGCTGAGCAGGAAGCGATGATTGGGGAGCCGCTGCACGCGTCCGCCCAGGGCGGTCGCCGCGGCGTCGGCCGACACGTACGTGACCTGGCCCTCCGCACGGGCCGCAATGGCCGAGTCGCGCCCGTTGACCACCAGTCGCAGCGAGTCGGCGGTGGTCATGAGGGTGAGTGCCAGCAGGGCGGAGATCATCAACGGCGGGTCCGTACCGCGCGCGCGACCTCGCGCTGCGCGTCACGCTCCTTCAGGTCCTGTCGCTTGTCGTGCAGCTTCTTGCCGCGCCCGAGGGCGATGACGACCTTGGCGCGCCCGTTGCGGAAGCGCATCTCGAGCGGAACAACCGTGAGTCCCTTGCGCTCGACGGCGCCGATCAGGTGGCGAACTTCCCTGGCGTGCAGCAGCAGCTTGCGCGTGCGCGTCGGCTCGTGGTTCCACGCCGTTCCCTGCTCGTACGGGGAGATGTGGAGGTTGAGCAGCCAGAGTTCGCCGTCCTTCACCACCCCGTACGCGTCGGTGAGGTTGGCCTTGCCATTGCGCAGGGACTTGACCTCGGTGCCGCGCAGCACGAGCCCCGCCTCCCACGTCTCGAGGATCTCGTAGTCGTGGCGGGCGCGCTTGTTGCGCGCAATGATCTCGCGGTCGACGGGAGGCTTGACCAAACGGACGGTAGGCGGGTGGCGGGTGACGGATGACAGATGACGGATGACGGATAGCGGATAACGTTGAAATCTACACCGCCGAGGGCTGGGGGTCCCACGATTGGCGTGCAGGGTCCCCCGGAAGAGACGAACCAGCGGGCTGGTCGGTCTCCCCCATTCCCCATCCTCCACTCGTCACCCCTCACTCAGCCTCCACCCGTCCCTCCGCACCGAACCCCCGCACCCCGCACTCCATCTCGCTAACGCCTTGATTCACCTCTCCCGTCCGGCTACGTTCCGTTTCCCTGCCGAAGTGGTGGAATTGGTAGACGCGCTGCGTTCAGGGCGCAGTGGGCACTAGCCCGTCGGGGTTCGAGTCCCCGCTTCGGCATTTGGGAAGAGAACGACAGAGTACGACAGAGTACGACAGAGGCGGCCGGGAAGATCGGTCGCCTCTGTCGTATTCTGTCGTCTTCTGTCGTCTTCTGTCGTCTTCTGTCGTCTTCTGTCGTCTTCTGTCGTTTTCTGTCTCACTCTCGACGCGCCAGCGCGTCGGACGGCTTGCGATCCTCCGGCAACTCCGGGGCGCCCCCGTACGCGCCGCGCAGCGCCTCGCTGGCCTCGGCGAGGTAACGCTCCATCAGCGCGATGGCGCGCGGCAGTGGTGACCCTGCCGTGCGCGCAGAATCGGACGCGAACGCCAGCAGCATGCGGCCGAGCTTGTCGGCCGGGCCAATGGGCCCGCCGCGCGACTGCAGCGCCTCGCGATACGTCGTAACGCGATCGTTGAACTGTCGTTCCGCCAGCGCCCGGTGATCGGGAGCCACGTGCGGATCGATGGCGAAGGCCGCCGAGATGGCCGAGGCGACGTCAGACGCCGTGCGATCATCCAGCGCATCGCGTTGCGCGGCCAGCAGCCCAAGCGCCCGTCGCGCATAGCGCAGTTCCCAGCGCGCATGGTCGACGTCGCCGCTGGCGGCGTCGTCGGTCAGCCAGAGCACGTCGCCTTCGGCCGGCTCACGGAAGAGCACGGCGACCACCGTCGCGGCTCGCCGGCGGCGACGGCGGCGAGCGATCATCGCCTCGAGGAACGGTGGCCAGGACACTGTGCTAGAGGAGAACCGGAAGCCCCACGCGCCGGCGCACCGCGCTCTCCTGCTCGAGCAGGTCGGAGAGGCGCACGCCCTCGAGCACCTCGTCGATGCGGCGCTGCAGCATCTGCCACACCGGCCGGATGGAGCAATCGTGCGACGCCGCGCAACGGGCCTCGTCCACCGGATGCGTTTCGCAGTGCAAGTCGAAGGTCACCAGTTCCGACGCGGCAAGAATCTCGCGAACCGTGATGTCCTCGGATGAACGAGCCAGCGCGTAGCCGCCGCGGGCGCCGCGAGTGCTCGTGACGATTCCGGCGCGCCGCAGGCGCAGCAGGATCTGCTCGGCATAGTCGGGAGGAAGCTTCTCGCGCTCGGCGATCTCCCGCCCGCTGACCAGCCCTTCGCCGGCGCGCCGCGCCAGATGGAGGGCACAGATGACGCCATACTCGGCCCAGGTCGTGATCCGCATACCTGAGATTACCGATCGGGATGGCGGGAAGGAAGGGCGTGAAAAGGCGGAGCGCGAGACCGCACGAGCGCTAGACCGCACGAGCGCGCGACCGCGGGCGCCGCGGGCGCGCTACCGTTGGCTCCCTCGCGTCAGGCGATCCAGGTCAAGCAGGCGCGCCAGGTCTTCCGGCGGGAGCACCCGTTCGCGCGTCGCCAGGTCACGAATCAGGACCCCTTCGGCCACGCTCCGCTTGGCCAGCTCGGCAGCCTTTGCGTAACCGATCACCGGTGCGAGCGCCGTCGCCAGCGCCGCGGAGCGCTCCACCCAGTAGGCGGCCTGCTCGCGATTGGCCTCGATGCCATCCACACAGCGCTCGGCCAGCACGCGCAGCGCGTTGCCGAGGATGGTGACCGAAAACAGCACGTTGTGCGCGATGACGGGCATCATCACGTTGAGTTCGAGTTCCCCCTGCGCCGCCGCGGCCGACACGGTGGCGTCGTTGCCCAGCACCTGCAGGCAGACCTGGTTGACCATCTCCGGGATGGACGGATTGACCTTGCCCGGCATGATCGACGATCCCGGCTGGACCGCGGGAAGGCGGATCTCGTCAAGGCCCGTGCGCGGCCCGCTGGCGAGCAGGCGCAGGTCGCTGGCGATCTTCGAAACATCGGCGGCGAAGACGCGCAGCATCGCGTGGAACGCCGCGACGTCGCCCATCGACTGCATCAATTGCACGCGGTCCGCCCCTTCCCGCACCGCGAGCCCGGTGTCGGTTCGCAGTTGCTGCACTACGCGCGCCGCGTAGCCGGGCTCGGTGTTCACGCCGGTGCCGACGGCCGTGCCGCCGATTCCGAGGTCGCGCAGGTCGTCGAGCGCGCGGGCGAGCCGCTGGCGCGAACGCGCCACCGTGCCGGCGTACGCGGCAAACTCCTGTCCCAGCCGGATGGGCATTGCGTCCTGCAGGTGCGTGCGCCCGGCCTTTACGATGTCATCGAAGGCACGGGCGCGCCCGGCCAGTGACTGCTCGAGTGCGGCAGCCGATTCGTCAAAGCCCTGGAACGCCGCCAGCACCGCGAGGCGGATGGCCGTGGGAATGACGTCGTTGGTGGACTGCCCCTGGTTGACGTGATCGTTGGGATGCACCGGAGCGTAGGCGCCGCGCGGCGCGCCGAGCAGTTCGTTGGCGCGGTTGGCCAGGACCTCGTTGACGTTCATGTGGTGCGAGGTTCCCGCGCCCGCCTGGTACGGATCGACGACGAACTGGTCGAGGTGCTGGCCGGCCAGCACCTCGTCGGCCGCGCGCACGATCGCCCCGGCGCGCTCGTCGTCGAGCGTGCCGAGCGCCTGGTGCGCGAGCGCCGCGGCACGCTTGATGCGCACGACGGCGTCGACGAAGCCCGGCAGGGGGAGCAGCCCGCTGATGGGGAAATTGCGGCGCGCCCGTTCGGTCTGGATGCCCCACAACGCCGCGACCGGCACCTCCATGGTGCCCAGGGGATCGCGTTCGATGCGAACGTCGTCGGTCATGGAGTCACCCTAGCCTACGGCGACGGAGGCGTCGGAATCTCATACGTGGAGATGAAGTCGAAATAGCCGCCCTTCGAAACCGGTGCGACGTAGGTGCGGACGCGCGAGGCAACCCACGTCTTCTGCGACGCCGACACCCAGGAACTCACGAACCGCGTCGGGATGGAATCGGCGCCGTCGTCGCGGAACTGGCAGTAGATCTGCGAGCTGAGCGACGAAGCGCCCGGCGTCGTGTACCGAAACGAGAAGACCATCGTCGCGTTGTCGTCCTGCGCCGCATTCCACCGGACATCGATGCGCGACCCGACGGCCGGAACACCGAAGTCCTGCACGGCGAAGGCCTCGGCCGTCTTGGCCCTGAACGATATAGCCGGGAAGCCACGGTCACCGCCGGCCCCCGGGATCACCACACCTACTGAGTCGCCCGGCGTGTACGGGATTCCGCTGCTCGTTCGCGGCCTGTACTGCGTCTCGCTGCCGCTGGTGACGGGGAAGAGCGAGTCGGTGCGCGAGGGCAGCTTCAGCTGGATTGACGTTCCCGCGTCCATGGACGGGAACACGCTGCCGAGTCCGACTGCCGGCGCCGCCGTGTACGCCTGCACCCGGCACGAGTCCCACGGCGACGTGGAAGTGGGGACACCGAGTCCGCTGGCGCTGTAGAAGGTCCCGATCGGTGACGCGGTGTGGCCGGACGTCGACTTCTGCGCGACGAAGGTGAGAAACCCGTAGGGCACCGACTGCAACTCGGTGGAGCCGGAGCAAGCGACGGCGAGGCTCGCCAGCAGGGCGAGAGCGAGCGGACGAGCGCCGCGCTGGGTCATCGAGCCACTCCGGACGATTGGACACGGGATACGGTGGCTCGCGCGAGCGTCACGAGCAAGGCGCCGAGCGCGAGGATGGCGGCGCCAAGCAGCGCCACCGAGATGAAGTGCAGCAGGCCGAACAGCGCGCGTCGCGGATCGCCCGGGGAGAGCTGGTCGATGGGAACGACCGCCACGAAGCGGACGGCGGCGATGCGCGGGTTGACCACCGCCAGCGCGACCACCGACGACAGCATGGACAGCGCACCCGCGGACAGCGCCGGCACCGAGCGGCGCACCGAGGGCACGAGCCAGAAGACGAGCGCCGGCACGACGATGGCGCCGGCGAAGACGACGGGAAGGACCCGCCCCACCATGTCACCGGCCATTGCGCGCGTGGGAAGCACCGCGAATGCGCCCGGCGCGACGACGGTGACGGTGAGCAGCGCCGCTCCCAGCCAGAGCGCCACCAGCAACGCGCCCGCCAGCGGTCGCGTCACCGGGCGATCAGGCGCGCCGCGCCGGTCAGAAACGGGTTGGAACGCCGCTCCTCGCGAACCGTGGT
Organism: Gemmatimonadota bacterium; assembly: GCA_038041995.1. Lineage (GTDB taxonomy): Bacteria > Gemmatimonadota > Gemmatimonadetes > Gemmatimonadales > Gemmatimonadaceae > PNKL01. Next base: position 27,864 of record JBBTFF010000091.1, read on the forward strand.
GGCCGGACCGTGACCCGAGTAGACCACCGTCTCCTCCGGGAGCGCCGCGAAACGCTCCAGCGACCGTGCCAGCGCCACCGGATCGGAGAGCGGCAGGTCGGTGCGCCCGATCGATCCGGCGAAGAGGCAGTCGCCGCCGAACACGACGCCGTGACCAACGAAAGCCACGTGCCCCGGGGAATGCCCGGGCACGTGAATGACGCCGAACGACAGCGCGCCGACGGTCAAGACGTCCCCTTCGGCCAGGTCGTGATCGGGCGGCGGTGGCGTCTCGATGCGGAGGCCGAAGTGCTTTCCCTGCTCTGCGGCGCGATCGTAGAGCGCCCGGTCGGCCGGATGCAGGTAGACCGGCACGTCCGCGTGGCGCTTGATCGCGGCGATGCCGCCGACGTGGTCAATGTGACCGTGGGTGATCCAGAGCGCGTGAAGCGTCCATCCCTCCCGCTCGATGGCGCCGATGAGGCGTTCCGCTTCGTCACCCGGATCGATGAGCACCGCCTCGCGCGTGGCTCCGTCGCCCAGCAGATAGCAGTTCTCCTGGAACGGCCCGACCGTGAGGGTGTGAACGATCATCCGTGACGCACCAGCATCGGCAGGGGCGCCGGCGCCGGCTGTCCGGTGCGCCGGGCGGTGAGGTACTTCTCCACGGCAATGGCCGCGGTGGTGGCGTCGCCCACGGCCGTCGTGACCTGCCGCGTGAGCTGCACGCGCACGTCGCCGGCGGCGAACAGCCCCTCGATGGACGTCATCATGTTGGAGTCGGTGAGGATGTAACCGGCACTGTCGTGCTCGAAGTGACCGTCGATGACGCCGGTATTCGGCGTGAAGCCGACGAAGACGAAGCACCCGGTGGCCACCAGGTCGCGCGCCTCGCCGGTCTTGACGTTGCGGATCTTCGCGTGCGACATGAGTCCCTGCGCATCGCCGTGGATCGAGTCGACGACGGTGTCGAGGACCGGCACGATCTTGGGATTCGTCAGCGCGCGCTTCTGCACGATCTTCGACGCGCGGAACTCGTCGCGGCGGTGCACGAGATAGACCTTCTCGGCGTAGCGCGTGAGGAAGTCCGCCTCCTCGAGCGCGGCGTCGCCGCCGCCGACCACCATGATAGTGTGTCCCTTGTAGAACGCGCCGTCGCAGATGGCGCAGTACGACACGCCCTTGCCCGCATACTCGAGTTCGCCGGCGACGCCCAGCTTCACCGGCGTGCCGCCCGCGGTGACGATGACCGCGCTCGCGCGGTAGACGTCGCCCCCCTCGACACTGACGGTGAAGGTGCCGTCGGGCTGCTTCGTGACCTTCTCGACGCTCACGAAGGTCCGCAGGTCCATGCCGAACTTCACGGCATGCGCCTGGAACTTCTCGGCGAGTTCGGAGCCGAGGATGGACTCGAATCCGATGTAGTCCTCGATCAACTCGGTATTGAGGAGCTCGCCGCCGGGTATCCCCCGCTCGAGCACCGCGGTCTTGAGCATCGACCGGCCGGCGTACATGCCCGCGCAGAGGCCCGCCGGGCCGGCGCCAATGATCACCACTTCAAAGTCGTGCGTCGCCACGTTTCTTCTGCGGATGGGGTGGTGAGTGGTCAGTGGCGGGGTGATGGAAGTGCCCCCGCGCTCCCTGAAAGATCAACCAGTCGTCAAGCGCACTGGAAGGGGGCATCCGTCGAACGGGAAGACACCGGCGGCGGCGCGGCGCGCCGTCCGTCGCTCATCGCAGGTGCCGTCCGCCGTCCACGAACAGCACTTCACCCGTGACGTAGCTCGCCGACGCGAGATACACCACGGCATGGGCGACGTCGTCGGGAGCGCCGAGCCGTTGCATCGGTGTGTCGTCGATGAATTTCTGCCGGGCCGCCGCCGGCCATCCCTCCGGTGCGAGCACCGCGCCCGGCACCACGGCGTTGACGCGCACCCGAGGGGCGAACTGCGCCGCCAGCTGCCGCGTCATCGTCTCCACGGCGCCCTTGCTGATGGCGTGCGGCACCAGGAGCGGCCACGACTCGTGCGCCAGGTGATCGGCGATGCTCACGATCGCGCCGCCGCGTTCGCCCATCACGCGCGCGGCGGCCAGCGACAGGAAGAAGGGGGCCCGCGCATTCACCGCGAACGTCTCGTCCCACTCCGGCTCCGTGACCGTCTCGAGCGGCAGCCGGCTCATGACGGCTGCGGAGTTCACCAGCAGGTCGAGCCCGCCAAAGTGCGCCGCCACCTGTTCGACGAGCACGCCTGGCGTGCCCGGCTTCGACAGGTCGGCGGCAAAGACCTCCGTCTCGACGCCAAGCCCGCGCAGCGCGGCCGCCGTCCGGCGCGCACCGACCTTGGACGCGTGGTAATGAACGGCCACGCGGCAACCCTCCGCACCGAGGGCCAGCGCGATGGCCTGCCCGACGCGCCGGCCGGCGCCGGTAACGAGCGCGATCCGTCCCGCGAGGCCGCTCACTCTTCGTTCACCGGCACCGCTGAGCGGCGCATGGCCAGGCGTTCTTCGTGTCGTTCGAGCCATTCCGGGGGCAACTGGAGGGCACCAAGCGCTCGCGGCCCTCCCATCGCGCCGTGCCAGTCGGAGCCACCGCTCGGCACGAGATGGAAGAACTCCACCAGCGCGCCGATGCGCGCCACGTCACTGGCGTCGTGCCCCGGGTGCCTCACCTCGGCGCCATCGATGCCGGCCGCCACCAGTCGTTCGAAGCGCGCGCGGCGGCCGTCGCCGCCGGGATGCGCCCAGATCGCCAGACCACCGGCCCGGTGCACCAGTGCGACGCCGTCGGCGACTTCAAGACGCGGCTTTTCCACGTACGCCGGACGGCCCGCGCCCAGCCACTTGTCGAACGCCTCGCGCGAGTCGGCGACCCAGCCGCCGGCAATCAGCGCGCGCGCCACGTGCGGTCGCCCCACCGCACCACCGGCCGCCTGAGCCAGCACCTCGTCCATCGTCACCGGGATGGCGTGGCTGTTGAGCACACGCACCATCGCCTCGGCGCGCAAGCGACGCCCGTGCTGAAACTCGACGAGGGCGCTGGCGAGGGCCTCGACGTTGGCGAGGTGCAACCCCAGCAGGTGCACTTCTTCCTTGCCGTCCATCACACTGAGCTCGACGCCAGGCACCACGCGGACGCCGAGCGGCGCAGCCGCGGCCACGGCCTCGGCGACGCCGTCGACCGTGTCGTGGTCGGTGAGCGCCACGACGTTCAGCCCGGCCAGGGCGGCCGTCTCGACGAACTGCGTGGGCGACGCCGTGCCGTCGGATGCCGTGCTGTGCGCGTGAAGGTCAATGCGCAGAGCAGCCGCCGGCGCACTGGCGCCGTGCGGGCTCGTCACTTGGCGTAGCCCGCCTCGGGCGACGTGTCGCTGCGCTGCGACTGGGCGAACAGCACGCGCAGGTCCGCGTCCGCCATCTCGGCCAGCGCCTGCTCGCGCGAGCGGGTGCCCGTGGGCGAGAAGCGGGTGACGCGCACTTCACGCGCGTTGCCGCTGCCTCGCACGAACAGCAGGGCGAACTCGTCGCCGTCATACTGCGTGACGTAGCCCGACGGTGAGACCTGCCAGGCAGCACCGTCGATGGAAAGGCTGCGGGAGGGCATCAGGGAAGCTCCACGAGTGAATAGATGCGTGACGGATCGAGGGGCGGTTCGGAGGCCGTGGCATGCGCGCGTCGCAGGGTGGCGATGTCGGGAGCTTCGGTGAACTCGATGAATGCACCCGACATCGCCGCCTCCTCGAACACCCAGAACTGGCACCCCGCCGCCGTGTAGTGCGACTTCCGCGCCTTCATCCGCTCGAAGAACCTGTCACGGTCGCCCGGCGTGACGACGGTGCGTTGCATGCTGAGGGAGCGGGGCATGAACGGGCTCAGAACCCCTGCTCGGGAATCTGCTCCAGCGTCTGCCTGAGGTCGGCCATGAAGCGGTCGGCGTCGGCGCCATCGACCACCTTGTGGTCGAAGGAGCAGGAGAAGTACGCGCAGGTCCGGATGGCGATGGTGTCCTCGCCGTCGGGGCCGGTGATGACCTTGGGACGTTTCTCGATGGCGCCGACTCCGAGGATTGCCGTGGTGCCCACGGGAATGATCGGCGTACCCATGAGCGAACCGAAGACGCCGGGGTTCGTGATGGTGAACGTGGCGTCCTGCACTTCGGCGGGATTCAGCCGCTTGCTGCGGGCGCGGAGGGCGAGGTCATTGGCCGTCTTGCTGAGTCCGGACAGCGACAGGTCCTCGGCGTTCTTGATCACCGGCACGATGAGCCCGGTGGGATCGAGCGCCACGGCCAGCCCGATGTTGTAGCGCTTGCGCAGGATGAGCTCCGTGCCGTTCACCGTCGCGTTCATCATCGGGTGGCGCTTGAGCGTCGCCACGACGGCGTGGATGATGAACGGGAGGAAGGTGAGCTTCTGCCCTGACTGCGCCTCGACGTCGCCCCGCAGGCGCGCGCGCACACGGGCCACGCGCGTCAAGTCGATCTCGTGGAACGTGGTGACGTGCGCGGCGACGCGAATGGCCATGGCCATGTGATCCGACGTCAGGCGGCGGATCTTGGACATCGGCTCGACGACGTCACCCGGCCACGGCGTGGCGGGCGGGGCGTGCGCCCCGTCCATCGGCACCATCATGCCGCCCGAAAGCCCGGCGGGCATCGCCGCCGGCGCGCGGACGCCGCTCTCGAGATACGTGACCAGGTCCTTCCGGGTGACGCGCCCCGCAATGCCGGACCCCGAGAGCACGGCAATCTCCACCCCGTGCTCGGCGGCCATGCGGCGAACCAGCGGTGAGCTCTTGGTGCGGACGCGCTCCTCGAAGGAGTTGCCGGTGCGGGTCGGCGAGGACGGAGGACGGAGGACGGAGGACGGAGACGCGGGCGCGGCCGCGGCCGGTGGCGTAGAGCTTACAGGTGCTGTACCGACCGGAGCCGCGGCGGGAGCAATGCTTGCCCCTTTCTCCGTCTCTATCCGCGCCACGATCGTCTGCACCGGCACCGTCGTCCCCTCGGCAACCACGATCTCGGCAATCACGCCGCTCGTCGGCGACGGGATCTCCGCGTCCACCTTGTCGGTGGAAATCTCGAAGATCGGTTCGTCGCGCTTCACCTCGTCGCCCACCTGCTTCAACCACCGCGAGAGTGTTCCCTCGGCGATGGACTCGCCCATCTGCGGCATCACCACGTCCACACGAGCCACCGGAGTCTCCTTACGTATTCGGGCGCTTGGGCGAGCGCAGCGCCCACATGACGAAGGCCGGGAGCGTGATCATGCCGATCGCACCTCCGACCACTGTGAATTCCAGCCAGTTGCACGCGGGAACGCCCTCGCAGGCCTTCGCGCGTGTGACGTACGCCAGCAGCTTCGAGGCGAACGCCGCGATCATGCCCCCGGAAAAGAAGCCGATTGGCGCCATGAAGCAGCCGATGGCGATCGTCCGCGACCACGGGGCAGCCTGCGCCTCCGGTGTTTCCATACCTGTATCCATCTTAGTAGCTCACCAGGCGTTTCACAGCCAGGACGATATCCGGAGTCTGGGGGAGGACACGGTCCTCGAGTGACCGGGCGAAAGGTAATGGAACGTCGTGCGCCGTCACCCGGAGCACCGGCGCGTCAAGCCATTCGAAGCAGCGCTCGTTGATCCTGGCGGTGATTTCACCGGCCAGGCCGCCGGTTCGCGTGTCCTCGTGTACCACGAGCGCCCGGTGCGTCTTCCGCACCGTCGCCTCGATCGCGTCGTCGTCGAGGGGGGCCAGCGTCCGGAGGTCGAGCACCTCGGCGGAGATGCCGAGCAGCGCCAGTTCCCTGGCCGCGTCGACGACCTTCCAGAGCGCCGCCGCGTACGTGATGATCGAGACGTCCGTCCCCTCGCGGGCCACGCGTGCCTTGCCGATCGGCACCACGTGGTCGCCGGCGGGCATGACCCCCTTGATCCGGCCGTACAAGTCCGCGTGCTCGAAGAACAGCACGCAGTCGTCGTCGCGGATTGCCGCCTTCATCAACCCCTTCGCATCCTCGGCGGTAGCCGGGTAGACCACCTTGAGGCCAGGGACGTGGACGAATCCCGCCTCGGCGCTACGAACGTGAAACGGCCCACCGCCATACCCGCCCGCGTGTCCCCGCACGACCATCGGGCACGACAGGCCTGCCCGGTAGCGCGCGGTCGCCACGTAGTTGGCGAGCATGTCGGACGCGTTCGCGATCGAGCCAAGCGCCGGCAACTCGACCACCGGACGCATCCCCATGTGCGCGGCACCGGCCGCCGCGCCCACGATCGCGATCTCCGACAACGGCGTGTCGATGACGCGCGACGCCCCGTAGCGGGCCAGCAACCCGTCGGTGACCTTGAAGGCGCCGCCGGCCGCACCGATGTCCGCACCCAGCAGGAAGACGTCGGGATCGCGCGCCATCTCTTCGTCGATGGCCTCGCGAATGGCCTCGAGGTAGCTGATCGCGGTCATCCTGGCGGGTCCGCATAGATGCCCGAGAGCGCGTCGCTCGCGTCCGGCAACGGCGACGCCTCGGCGAGCGCGGTGGCTTGCTCCACCTCCGCTTGCACGCGCTGGTCAATGGCCCCGAGTTCCGCCGCGGGCACCTTCTCGCGACCACTGAGAACACGCGCAAACCGGTCGAGCGGGTCGTTTTCCGAGGCCCACGTGTCGATTTCGCCGCTCGGCACATATGACTGGTCGTCGTGCCCGGCATGGCCCGCGCGACGGTACGTCAACAGTTCGATGAGGGTGACGCCTTCGCCGGCGCGCGCGCGATCGACGGCGCGCCTCGCCACGTCGTAGACGGCCAGCACGTCGTTCCCGTCGGCCTGTTCACCCGGCACGCCGTAGCCGGCGGCTTTGTCGACCAACTGTCGCGCCAGCGACTGCCTGCTGGTCGGTGTCGAGTAGGCGTAGCCGTTGTTCTCGACGACCACGACGAGTGGACACTTGTTCACCGCCGCGAAGTTGATTCCCTCGTGAAACGCGCCCGTGCTCGTGGCGCCATCGCCCACGAAGACGAGCCCTACGCGATCCTCGCCGCGCAGCCTGAACGAGAGCGTCACTCCGGCCATCACCGGCACCATGTCGCCCAGCGGCGAGAGCTGCCCGATGAAGCCGCGGGCGAGGTCGCCGAACCGCAGGTTGCGCTCACGGCCGCGCGAAGGCGCGTCAGCCCTGCCCAGATACTGCCTGAGCACTTCGACGGGCGTGGCGCCCTTGACCAACATCGCGCCGAGGTTCCGGGCGAGCGGCGACATCACGTCGCGGCGTTCGAGCGCGAAGCAACTGCCCACGGCGTCGGCTTCCTGACCGAGCGAGCGGAACAGTTCCCCGACGACCTTTTCCTCGCCGGAGAGCGCGACCAGCCGCTCCTCGAGCGAGCGGGTAAGGCGCATCCAGTAGTAGAGCTCGAGCTTCTGCTCGCGGCTCAGGCCGGCCGACGGCGCCACGCCACCCCGACGCGCCACCGCCCGCACCGGCGCCTTGTCGCGAGGGGGCATGACGTCAGTAAGCGGCCGACATCGCGTGCCGCGCATCCACCTGACGGTGGAGCCGCACGAAGAACTTCTTGACGTTTCGGTCCAGGCGGCTCTCGCCCATCTGGTCGGTGCTTCCTTCCACGAAGGTGTAATGCCCGCCCTCCATCTTCACGGAGAGCACCAGCGTGGCGCTCACCTCCGGCGTTCCCACGATGCCCTGGTAGGTGCGCGAGCTGTTGGTCGTGTGCGTCAGGGCGAGGCCGATCGTCGGGAAGAAGGCGTCGGCCTCGGCAAGGACCCTGTCGGGAAGAACGGAGGTGCGATGGAAGTGCTTCATGATGGGGTCAGGGCTTGTTGGGTTCGCCGGGCTCGGCGCCCGTGAATACGGTTTGCCGCCAGTTTTCAGTCTTCTGCAGGAGCTTCGTGGAGTCGCGACGGAACTGAATGCCCAGCGCCCATTCGCCGGAGGCCGGGAACATCAGCGTGGCGTGATACGTGCCCACCTCGGGACCGTACTTGAACCCGTCCCACTTGGTGAGTCCGTCAGCATTGGTAACGTAGATGCGTCCCTGCCCATCGGCGATGGGTTCCCTGGTCTTCTTGTCGCGAACGAAGATGGTGTAATGGATGGGTTCGAGCGACACCGGCGGGGTGATGTCGCTCCACGCGCGGATCTCGAAGTCCGCGGTCCACAGGCGGATGTCGGTATTCGGGCGGTTCGGCGGTGCGCAGGATGTGAGCGCCCCCGCGACCGCCAGCAGTACCAGGATGCGGTGTGACGTCATGCGTAGTACTCGAGGCCCAGGTGGGTGATCTGCTCCTCACCCATGAGGTGACGGAGCGTGTTCTTCAGCTTGGTCTGTTGGATGAAAAGATCGTGCTCCGGCTGCAGTCCCGCAGCGGCCATCGGCGACTTGTAATAGAAGCTTAACCATTCCTGAATCCCCTTCATGCCGGCCCGGCGGGCAAAGTCGCTGAACAGCGCCAAATCAAGCACGATGGGGGCCGCGAGAATCGAGTCGCGACAGAGGAAGTTCACCTTGATCTGCATCGGGTAGCCCAGCCACCCGACGATGTCGATGTTGTCCCACCCTTCCTTGTTGTCGCCGCGTGGCGGGTAGTAGTTGATCCGCACGACGTGCGAGAAACCCTTGTAGAGGTCGGGGTACGTCTCGGGCTGCAGGATGTTGTGGAGCACGCTCAGCTTCGATTCTTCCTTGGTCTTGAATGACGCCGGATCATCGAGCACCTCGCCGTCCCGGTTGCCGAGGATGTTCGTGGAGTACCAGCCGGCGAGGCCAAGCATGCGCGCCTTCAGCGCGGGCGCGATGACGGTCTTCAGCCAGGTCTGCCCGGTCTTGAAGTCCTTGCCCGAGATCGGCACACCCTCGCGGTTGGCGAGGGCGATGAGCGCCGGGGTGTCGACCGCGAGGTTGGGAGCGCCGTTGTTGCACGGCACGCCCTCCATGATGCAGGCCCACGCGTACAGCATGGACGGCGCGATGTCCGGGTGGTTGTCGAGCATGCCCCGCTCGAACGACTCGATGCTCTGGTGCACGGCCGAGGGCTTGATGAAGATCTCGGTCGAGCCGCACCAGACGGCCACCAGCCGGTCGCAGCCGTTGCGGGCCTTGAAGTCGCGGATGTCCCCGCGCAACTGCTCGGCGAGGTCGCGCTTTGTGGCCCCGGACTTCACGTTCGTTCCGTTGATGCGCGTCACGTAATGCTGGTCGAAGACCGCCGGCATCGGCTTGATGGCCGAGAGGAAGTCCTTGAGCGGCTCGAGGTGCTTCTCCTCGAGCACGCCGGCCTTCCTGGCCGCCGTGTACGCGTCATCGGGAATGGGGTCCCATGCACCGAAGACGATGTCGTCGAGTCCGGCCAGCGGCACGAAGTCGCGAATGAGCGGCGCACGGTTGTCGGTGCGCTTCCCCAGCCGGATGGTCGCCATCTGCGTGAGCGACCCGATGGGCTTGCTGAGGCCGCGGCGAACGCTCTCGACACCGGCAATGAAGGTGGTGGCGACAGCGCCCAGTCCGGGCGTCAGGACGCCCAGCTTGCCCCGGGCCGGCCGAATGGCGGTCGCATCAGAAGACGTCACGGGAGACTCCAGAGAGTTGCGATATCTATGGAACAGGGAAGCCCACCGGAGCCTTATCCTCGGCGCTGGCCGAAGAAGGCTTGGCGGGCTGCGTGGCCCGGCGAACGTGCGAAATTCGCTGCACCGCCGTGACGATGGAGGTGGCCGCCAGCAGCGAGAGAATGAAGCGCAGCACCAGGCCGTCGAGCGCGAGCCCGAATAGCGCCTGCGGCGCCGAGAGCAGGACGATGCGCTCCGCTCGTTCCATCATGCCGACACCCTTCATGTCGATGCCCAGCGCCTCGGCACGGGAGCGCGTGTACGAGATGATGAACGTCGCGATCATCCCGACCAGCCCGACCGCCACCATGGGGAGCGAGCGATGCCAGGTACTGGACGCGAAGAAGAACGTGAGCCCGCCCAGCAGGAACCCGTCGGCGATGCGGTCGAGCGTCGAGTCGTAGAAGGCGCCGAAGGTCGAACTGCGGTTCGTGCGACGCGCCACCATGCCGTCGGCGAGGTCGAAGACCGCGGTGATTCCGAGCAGCCAGCCCGCCGTGCGAATGTGCCCCGTGGCGAAAACCAGACCGGCGGCGCAGGAAAAGAGCGTGCCGATGGTCGTGAGCGTGTTCGGACTGACCTGATGCCGCACGAGGAAGCCTATGAAGGGCTCGATGGCGCGCAGGTAGACGGCTTTGATCGACTCCCAGACGGAACGCATGCGTGGTGGGGATGCGGGGTGCGGGGGACTCCTTAACGATACAACAACACAGCCCGTGCGCGCTTCTGGAAAGCGATCAGGGCCGGCAGGCTGGAATCAACCAGCGAGTCGGGGTCGGCGCCGCGCGCCACCAGGGCGAGGGCGGTGCCCAGCCCCGGAGCGCCCGCCGCGTCGGCCAGCCGCAGGGAATCGCCGTGCACCTTCCAAACCGCCCAGGCGAGGTCGAGGGCCAGGCGACCGGTCTGCACGCGCTCGCGGTCGACCACGCGCACGCGAATGCCGGCGATCGATCGGCCGTCGTACTTGCCATCCGACGGGTTCCGCGGCGTGAAGTGCTCCGCCTCGAACTTCACGCCGGCGTTGGGACGATCGGCGAGTTCGTCGAGCACGCGTTTGGCATCGAGCCACGGCGCGCCGATGCGGACGAGAGGGTCTGCAGTTCCGCGGCCGAGCGAGAGGGTTGTGCCCTCGAGGGAAAGGAGGGCGGAGGCGATGAGGAGGTCATCGACCGACTTCACTTCGTCCACCGGCGATGACCACGGCAGCTTGCTCTCGCGCCCCCAGAACTGCGAGCGGCGCACCCCGCGCGCGGGCACGACGTGCAGGTCGGCATCGGCCGGAAGCGTGGAAGCAAACAGCTTGATCGCCTCTCCCACCGACAGGCCGTAGCGCAGCGGGAGGGTGATGTCGCTGCTCGCGATGGGTCGCCACATGGGGCCGTCATGCTGGTTCCCGCCGAGCGCCGGCGGATGGTCGAGAATGACGACACGCGCCTTGTGCGACGCGGCCAGCGCCACGAGGCGATGCAGCGCGACGATCGACGAGCGCGCCGCGAAGCCGCCGTCGTTGAGGTCGATGACCGCGCCGTTCACCCCGCGCCACGCGGAATCGTGCTGGGCGGCCTCGGGGCGCAGGACGGCGAGGAGGTGCACGTTCATTCGCCGGAAACGCGCGTCATTCCTGAGCTCGTCCGGGCTCGGAAGCCCGGAGTACGCGCCGGGGGTATCGGTAATCCAGAGCACGCCGCGCCCGGCCAGCAGGCGCAAGCTGTCCTGAACGAGCACCGTCATGCTGGCCCGCACTTTCTCTGCGCGCGGCCGACCCGCATCTTCCATTGGTGGCTGCTGCGACGCGCAGGCCGCCGTGAAGACCATCCCGACTACCCAGGTCCTGATCCGATGCACGCTCGTCGTCTCGTTTCTCTCATGGCCGTTGCCGCGCTCGCCGCGGCGGCGTGTGGCCGCGCACGTCCGGCGGCCCCACTGTCCCCGTCTGCTTCTACCCGCCTGAGCCCGCCGGCGTTCACCCCGTCGCTGACCGCGCCGCTGAACGATGCCGCGCGAGGGTGGATCGAGCAAACACTCGCCGGCCTGACGCTCCGGCAGAAAGTTGGGCAGATGACCACCGCCTGGCTACTCGGCGACTACACGAGCACCAGCGACCCCACCTTCATCGAGGCCCGCGAGTGGGTGGTCAAGGACGAGATCGGCGGCATCACCATGTCGCTCGGCACGCCGATCGAGGTCGCCTCCAAGGTCAACGACCTCCAGCGGCTGGCACGGATTCCGCTGACGATTCACTCGGACCTCGAGCCCAACCTGGGCCGGCTCGAGGGGGGCTTGTTCGCGCCCTATACGTATCGCGCCGGCTCGGCGACGGTGATTCCGGCCAACATGGCCATCGGGGCCACCGGCGATCCCGAACTCGCCCGCAAGGCCGGCGAGATCATCGGGCGCGAAGCGATGGCCGTCGGTATCACGCTCGTCTTCGCCCCGACGGTGGACGTGAACAACAACCCGGCCAACCCGGTCATCAACACGCGTTCCTTCGGCGAAGACCCGGTGCAGGTCGCCCGGCTCTCCGCGGCATTCGTGCGCGGGGTGCAAAGCGCTGGGGCGGCCGCCACTGCCAAGCACTTTCCGGGACATGGTGATACCGACACCGATTCCCACCTGGCGCTCCCCGTGGTCAAGAGCGACCGCAATCGCCTCAACCAGGTGGAATTGATGCCGTTCCGTGCGGCCATCGCGGCCGGCGTCATGGGTGTGATGTCGGCGCACATCGCGCTGCCGGCGCTCGGGAATGACAACACGCCGGCAACCCTGCGCCCCGAGATCATCACCGCGCTGCTGCGCGACACGCTCGGATTCAAGGGCGTGGCGATCACCGACGCGATGTCCATGGAGGGCATCGGCGCGGGCTTCACGGTGGAAAAGAGCGCGGTGATGGCCGTGCAGGCCGGCGCCGACGTGCTGCTCAAGCCCACCGACGTGCGGCGCGCCATCGACGCGGTGGTGGCAGCCGTCGAGCGAGGGGAGATTTCGCAACAGCGCATCGACCAATCGGTGCGCCGGCTCCTCGAACTCAAGTTGCGCGTCGGCGTGATCCACCGCCCGGTGGTTTCGCTCGAGGCCCTGCGCGACTCGGTGGGCGCGGCCGATCATCGGCGGGTGGCGCAGGTCATCGCCGAGCGCGCCATGACGCTCGTGCGCGACCGCGCCGGCCTGGTGCCGATGTCGCGCGGCGCATCGACGCTCGTGCTCACCTACTCGCCCGAGGCGGACATCGAGGCCGGGCGCGCCTTCGTCGCCGAGATGCGCTCCGGGCTGGGCGGCGGCACGCGCGCGCAGCGCATCGGCCCGCGCACGCCACGCGCGGAACTCGACTCGCTGGGCCGGGGTGCCGAGCGCGTGGTCTTCTCGACGCACGGCCGCACGATCGAGGGCGAGGGGAAGCTGGCCGTGGCGCCGCAGGTCGCGCAGTGGCTCGACTCGGTGGCCGCCGCCCGTCCGGTGGCGCTGGTGGCGCATGGCAACCCCTATGTGATCCGTCAGTTCCGCAACATCGGCACCTACCTGCTGGCCTACGGCACCGGCGCGACGCTCGAGAACGCCGCGGCCAGGGCCATGACCGGCCGGGCCGCCATCAGCGGCCGGGCACCCATTTCGCTGCCCGGCTTTTACTCGCGCGGTGACGGCATTCCGCGCCTCCTCCCGTTCGCGCGCGAAGCGCTCCCGACCGTCATGAAGGATTCGCTGCAGGGCCTGCTCGACCGCGCCGTCCGCGACTCCGCGTTCCCCGGCGCCATCGCCGTCGTCGGCCGCCGCGACCGCGTGCTCGCCACGGTGAGCGCGGGGCATCTCGACTGGAAGGACTCCCCCGCACCCGACGACCGGACACTCTGGGACATGGCGTCGCTTACCAAGGTCGTCGCCCTGACGTCGTCGATGATGCAACTGGTCGAGCAGAAGAAGGTCGACCTCGACGCGCCGGTGCAGAAGTACCTGTCCGACTGGACGGGACCGAACAAGGACCGGGTGACGGTGCGACACCTGCTGACGCACTCGTCGGGGCTGCCCGGCTGGCGGCCGCTGTACAAGGAGGCAACGTCGGCCGAACAGGCGCTGCTGCTCGTCATGCAGACACCACTCGACACCGTGCCCGGTGCACGCACGGTGTACAGCGACCTCGGTGCGATCCTGCTCGGACAGATCGTGCAGCGCGTCAGTGGCCAGCGCCTGGACGTCTACGCGCGTGAACACGTATTCGGTCCGCTGAAGATGGACGACACGCAGTACCTCCCCGACAAGTCGTTGCTTTCGCGCATCGCGCCCACCGAGGTCGATCCCTGGCGAGCGCGCCACATTCGCGGCGAAGTCCACGACGAAAACGCCTTCATGCTCGGTGGGGTCTCGGGCCATGCCGGCCTGTTTTCCACGGCGCGCGACGTGACGCGCCTGACGCAGGCCTACCTGAACGGCGGCACGCTGGACGGCGCACGCATCTGGAGCCCCGAGACGATCACGCTGTTCACCGCCGCGCAAGACCCGGCGTTCTCCAATCGTGCCCTGGGGTGGGAAACCCCCAACGGCATCAACTCGGCAGGCCGGCTGATGAAGCGGCCGGCGTTCGGCCATACGGGGTTCACGGGGACGAGCATCTGGATCGACCCGACGAACGACCTGTTCGTGGTGCTGCTCACGAACCGGGTGAACCCGACGCGCCAGAACGCGAAGATCGGTGGGGTGCGGCAGGCGGTGGCTGACATGGCCGAAGAAGTACTCAGGGCCGCTTCGCGGCCCTAAACGGCGCCGACGGGGTATGAGTTCGGGGTGGCGGGTGCAGGTGGAGGGTGGAGAGTGGAGGTTGGGGGTGAGTGAGGGGGCGCCCCCCTCCACGCTCTCTTTCTCCACTCAGAACCCGCCACCAGAACCCGCCACCCCGCACCCGCCCCGCGGTTGATGGTGTCTGCACGACCCTATAGATTCAGGTAAGAGTTGGGCGCCGCCTCGTCCCCACGGCGGGCCCCCCATCCGGAGGCTGCAATATGAGCACGATGAACACACCCGAAGTCGCCCTGGTCATTTCCGCGAACGCCACGGTCGAAGTCAAGAAGTTCATGGCCGCCGAGGGCATCACGCCGGACGTTGGTGGCCTGCGCGTGAGCGTGCAGCCGGGCGGCTGCTCGGGATTCAAGTACAGCCTGCTCATCGAGGACCAGGCCGCGGACGATGACACCGTGCTGCAACAGGACGGGTACAAGGTCTTCGTCGATCCGTTCTCGATCCAGTACCTGAACGGAGTCGTCATCGACTACGTGTCGTCGATGCAGGGCTCAGGCTTCACCTTCAAGAACCCGAACTCCACCGGCGGCTGCGGGTGCGGCAGCTCGTTCTCCGCATAACCACGAGTACCGTGCAATGACGTCTGGCGCTGGCCACGACGCCGGAGAAGCTGGGAAGGCCCGCGACGCCGTTTTGCCGACGCATCGCGGGCCTTCTCTTAATTCCGGCGCCCTTACTTCGCTCGAACGCATTTCCACCGTGGTCGTCAGCGACCACCAGGCGCTCGCCGTGCAGGTGGCACGCCGGATTGCCGATGTCATCCGCGCGCGCAATGCCGAGGGACGC
Organism: Gemmatimonadota bacterium; assembly: GCA_038041995.1. Classification (GTDB taxonomy): domain Bacteria; phylum Gemmatimonadota; class Gemmatimonadetes; order Gemmatimonadales; family Gemmatimonadaceae; genus PNKL01. Next base: position 43,024 of record JBBTFF010000091.1, read on the forward strand.
CCCGCCGTGCTCGGCCTCGCCACGGGCTCGACGCCGATTGGCGTCTACCGCGAGCTCATCAGGATGCATCGTGAGGAGGGCCTGTCGTTCGCGCGCGTCGTGAGCTTCAATCTCGACGAGTACTACCCGATGGCCCGGGAGAGCATGCACTCCTACCATCGGTTCATGTGGGAGAACCTGTTCTCGCACGTCGACGCCGACCCGAAGCAGGTGCACATCCCCGATGGCACGGTGCCGCGCGAACGGCTCGACCAGTGGTGCGCCTCCTACGAGCAGGCCATTCGCGACCTGGGTGGCATCGACATCCAGATCCTCGGCATCGGCAAGACCGGGCACATCGGCTTCAACGAGCCGGGCTCGGGCGAGAAGAGCCGCACGCGCCTGGTGCACCTCGACGCGGTGACGCGACGCGATGCCGCCGCCGACTTCTTTGGCGAGGAGTTCGTGCCGCGCGAGGCGGTGACGATGGGCGTCGCCACCATCCTCGACGCCCGCGAAATCGTCATCCTGGCCACCGGCGAACACAAGTCGAGCATCGTGCGCCGCTCCGTCGAGGGGCCGATCGACCTCGAGGTGGCCGCCACGTTCCTGCAGCGCCACGCGCACACCACCTTCTACGTGGACGCCGCGGCCGCGGCCGACCTGACGCGCATCGCCACGCCGTGGCTGCTCGACGAGGTCGAGTGGACCACCGTGCGCACCCAGCAGGCCGTCACCTGGCTGTCGCGCAAGACCGGGAAGGCGATCCTCAAGCTCACGCAGGCCGATTACGCCGAGCACCAGCTGTCGTCGCTCGTGGCCTGTCACGGAACGCCCGGCGCGGTGAACGGCCTGGTCTTCAACCAGCTGGGAGCGCGCATCCGCGGCAAGAGCAAGCTGCCGCGGGGCCGGCGCATCGTCTGCTTCTCGCCGCACCCCGACGACGACGTCATCTCGATGGGCGGCATCCTGCGCAAGCTGACGGAGAACGGCAACCAGATCACCGTGGCCTACATGACGAGCGGCAACATCGCCGTCTTCGACCACGACGTGCGCCGTCACGTGGAGTTCCTGCTGCGCCTGCACCGCGACGACGCCATCGGCGGCGGCGAAGTGGACGCGCTGGTCGAAAAGGTCCGCGCGTTCCTCGCCAGCAAGCAGCCGGGTGACGTGGACATTCCCGAGGTGCAGGACATCAAGCGCATCATCCGCGAGACCGAGGCCATCAGCGGCCTCGAGTCGATCGGGTTGGGTGCGGAGAATGGACGTTTCCTGAACCTCCCCTTCTATCAGACCGGCAAGGTGAAGAAGGACCCGATCGGCCCGGCCGACGTGGCCATCGTGCGCGCGCTGCTCGAGGAGACCAACCCCGAGTACATCTTCGTCGCCGGCGACCTGTCCGACCCGCACGGCACGCACCGCATGTGCAAGGAAGCGATCGACGCCGCGCTCGGCGAGCTGTGGCCCAACCGCCAGCGCGGCCCGCTGGCGGACGACGGTCGTCGTGCCGCGGACCCGCCGCTCGTGCGCCACGCGCCGGAAGTCTGGCTGTACCGCGGCGCCTGGCAGGAGTGGCCGGTCACCGAAGCCACCTGGCTGGTGCCGCTGGCCCAGGAAGAACTGAAGTGCAAGGTCCAGGCGATCTTCAAGCACCAGAGCCAGAAGGACTCGGCGCCCTTTCCCGGGCAGGACGACCGGGAGTTCTGGCAACGAGTGGAACAGCGCAACAAGGACACCGCAGCGATCCTCGACGAGCTTGGATTGGCCGAGTACTTCGCAATGGAGGCGTATGTCGTCGACTAGCCGTTTCGCCCGAAGAGCGCAGTGACCGCCAGCCGGTTCGGCCTCATCGACCTGCTGGTACTCGTCTCGTATCTCGCCGGCACCACCGTACTCGGACTCTGGCTGGGTCGGCACCAGAAGAACTCCAACGACTACTTCGTCGCCGACCGCAACATTCCGTGGTGGGCGGTGATGTTCTCGGTGGTCGCCTCGGAAACGAGCGCGCTCACCTTCATCTCGATCCCGGGCCTCGCGTACCTCGGCGACCTCGGCTTCCTGCAGGTGGTGGCCGGCTACATCCTGGGACGAATCGTCGTCGCCTACGTGTTGCTGCCGCGGTACTTCGAGGGGCAGTTGGTGACGGCGTACGCGCTACTCGAGACACGGTTCGGCCTGACCACGCGCCGGTTCACGAGCATCGTGTTCATGGGCACGCGCGCGCTGGCCGATGCCGTGCGCGTTTTCGCGACGGCAATCCCGATCGCGCTCATCATCGGGCCGGTGATGCCGCGGCAGTACCTCATGCCCACCGCCATTCTGGTGCTCGGCTTCCTGACCGTGCTCTACACATACAAGGGCGGCATGCGCGCCGTGGTGTGGACCGAACTCCTGCAGGCCGCCGTGTACGTGGCGGGCGGCATCTCGGCGATCGTGCTGCTCGGCAAGGCGTCCACCGGCGGGTGGAGCGGCATCCTCCAGCAGGCCGGCGCCGCCGGCAAGCTGCAGCTGCTGGACTTCTCGACGGCGCTGGACAAGCCGCACACCATCTTCGCCGGCCTCATTGGCGGCGCCTTCCTGTCGATGGCATCGCACGGCGCCGACCAGCTGATCGTGCAGCGCCTGCTGTCGGCACGGTCACTCAAGGACGCCCAGCGCGCCATCATCGGCAGCGGCCTGGTGGTCTTTGTGCAGTTCGCGCTCTTCCTCACCGTGGGAGTCGGCCTCTGGTCGTTTTATCAGGGGCGGGTCTTCGACACCCCGGACGCCATCTTTCCGAGCTTCATCGTGGAGCGGATGCCCACCGGCCTGCTCGGACTGATCGTCGCGGCGATCGTGGCTGCGACGATGAGCACGCACTCGGGCGCCATCAACGCGCTGGCCGCCACGACGACGCATGACATCTACATGCCGCTCACCGGGCGGAAGGCCGAAGATCCTCACACGTTCAAGATGGGACGGCGGTTCGCGCTCGTCTGGGGCGTGGTCCTCACGCTGGGCGCCCTGCTCTTCCCCGAGGGACGCACGCCAGTGGTGGTGATCGCGCTGTCCATCGCGTCGTTCACGTACGGCGCGCTGCTCGGCGGGTTCTTCCTGGGCATCCTCGTCAAGCGCGCCCGGCAGCGCGATGCCATCATCGGCATGTGCGTTGGCCTCACATCCATGGCGGTGGTGGTCTTCGCCAAGCTGCTGGAGGCGGCGGTGCCGATACTGGTGCCGGTGCTTCATCCCATCGACAGCATCGCCTGGCCGTGGTACGTACTGATCGGCACCACGATCACGGTGCTGACCGGCATGCTGAGCTCGTTGTCGCACTCGTCCGACGGATCGCGCGGCGCCACCACGTGAACGCGCCGCGCCCCGCGACCACTCCCCGGAACTCATGAGCAGACTCATTGTTGGCGTTGATGGCGGCGGCACGAAGACCAAGGTCATCGTGGCCGACGAGCAGGGACACGAACTGGCGACGGCGTCGGGCCCGGGCAGCGCGGTGCGGCCGCCGGGCGGGGCGTCGCACTCGGCGGAAGTCATCGCCCAGACGGTGCGCGAGGCGCTCGCGGCGGGCTCTCTCGCCGACGAGACGCCCAGCGTGCTTTGTGCCGGGTTGTCCGGCGCGGGGCGCGAGCCCGAGCGGCTTGCCGTGCGCGAGGCGCTGCGGCGGCTCAACGTGGCCGACCACGTCATCGTCGAACCCGACGCTTCCATCGCGCTCGAGGACGCCTTCGGCGATGGGCCGGGCATCCTGCTCGTCAGTGGCACGGGCTCTTCGTGCTTTGGAAGATCGCCAACCGGCGTCTTTGGCCGTTGCGGCGGCTGGGGGCCGAGCATTGGTGACGAAGGGAGTGGCGCGTGGATCGGCAAGCGAGCGCTGAGCATCGTCTCGGCGGCGGCGGACGGCCGAGAGCCCGAGACGGCGCTGCTCGGTGCAGTGCTCACGGCGCTCGAACTCGAGAACAGCGAGGGTCTCATCGGCTGGGCGTCGACGGCCACCCCCGCCACGCTGGCGCGACTGGCGAGCACGGTCATCACGGTGGCCGCCCTCGGCGACCAGCGGGCCAACTCCCTGCTGACGATGGCCGCCGAGGAACTGGTGACGCACGTGCGCGCGCTGGCGCGACAGCTCTTCCTCGAAGAACGCGCGACGATTCCGGTGGCGCTGGCGGGCGGGTTGATGGAACGCGGTTCATTCCTGCGCAAGCTCGTGGAGCACCGATTGAAGAGCGCGGCGCCCGGTGCGACCGTGCGCTCGGAGCCGGTGGTCCCGGCGCGCGGCGCGGTGCGCATGGCGCTGCACAAGATGTCGCAGCGGGCGTAGCGCTGGCCTGGAGTCGTCTCTCCCTCCGGTCTTCGTGAGAGACATCGCCAGACAGGAGCAAGCCCCAACGCCCCCGCCCACGGTTTCGTACATTCTGTTGGTGCTCCACCGTCTACCGCTTACTGTCTACCGTCTTTTTGACCGTCGAGGCCGTATGTCACGCTTCAGATATTCCCTGCTCGCTGCCGCCGCCGTGCTGATAACCGCGCCGCTCGCCGCGCAGCGCACCGACCTGAAAACCGGCACCAGGTTCGAGTCGTACTTCAACGTCGCCTCCCCGCTCTCGCTCACCTCCGCCGTCAAGGCGGACCGCGTGGCGTGGAAGACGTACGAGAAGGGGATGCGCAATGTCTACACCGCCGCCGCACCGCTGTGGAAACCGGTGAACCTCACGAACTTCCGCGAGGACGACGGCCTCGACATTTCGGCCATCACACTGTCCGACGACGGATCGGTGGCGGTGTTCGTCCGCGGCTCGGCGCCGAACTCGCGCGACTGGGTTGCCAATCCGTCGCACGATCCCGACGGTCCGGAACGCGCCATCTGGGCGGTGAAGACCAGCGGCGGCCCGGCGTGGAAGGTCGCCGTGGGGGCCGGGCCATCGCTGTCGCCGGACGGGAAGTCCGTCCTCTTCGTGAAGGACGCTCAGATCTACCGCGCGCGTGTGCTGCCCGGCACCGCGGCCACCGCGATGAACAAAGGTGAAAAGCCATTCATCACGGCCTGGGGACGGCAGAGCAATCCGCGCTGGTCACCCGATGGCAGAAAGGTCGCGTTCGTGAGCGACCGCGAGAATCACGCGTTCATCGCGGTGTATGACGTGAAGTCCCGCACGCTGGCGTACGTCGATCCCAGCGTGGACTGCGACGGCAATCCCGTCTGGACCGACGACTCCAGGCGGATCGTGTTCACACGGCGTCCGGGCACGCCATTCGGCGCGCAGAACCAGGACGGATCCGGTGTCGGTCAGTCGGCAGGTTCTCCCGCCGGCATCACGCAGGCGCTGCAGCGGCTGCGCAACGGCGGCTTCGGCCCGCCGTGCGGCGGCGGATTCGGCGGTGGTGGTGGCGGTGGCGCGGCGGCGGCCGCAGCCCAAGCCCAGGCGCGCGCCGCCCTGGCTGCGCAGCGCCCCGGGTTCTTCCAGGCGCGCTTCCCGGGTGGCCACACGCTGTCGCTGATGGTGGCTGACGTCTCGACGCGCATCGCCAGTGAAGTGTGGCACAACGAGCCCGGTGAACGGACCTTCACCACGCTCAACGGCATGCGCTATGCGGCCGGCCACGTGGTCTTCCCGGCCACGGTGCCGAACGACGAGTGGGACCGCTGGTTCTCGATCAACCTGACGAACCCGGCCAAGGCGCCGCTGCTCCTGACCAGCACCGACGGCCTCATCGAAGGCGCAGGCTCGGCCGAGTTGTCGGGCGACGGCAAGACGCTCTATTACGCCACCAACGCCCAGGACATCGAGCGCCGTCACATCTGGTCGGTGCCGGTGACCGGCGGCACGCCGCAGCAGCTGACCACGGGGGAGGGCGTCGAGACGTCGCCGGTGCACCTCGCATCGGGCAAGGCGCTCGCCGTGCTGTACTTCGACTGGAACACGCCCGCGTCCGTGGGCATCGTGGCCAAGGGCGCCGACAAGGCGAAGACCATCTTCCCGGTGCTCGGCAAGCAGTTTCCGCGCGACGCGCACGTCAAGCCGCAAATCGTCTGGACCAAGGCCGCGGACGGCGTGTCCGTCAGCAACCAGCTCTTCCTGCCCAAGGACCTCAAGCCGGGTGAGAAGCGCCCGACGATGGTCTTCGTGCACGGCGGCCCCATGCGACGAATGCTCCCGGCCTACCACTACATGGAGTTCTACCACTGGTCATACGCGTACAACCAGTGGCTGGCCGCGCAGGGCTACATCGTCATGTCGATCAACTACCGGAGGGGCATCGGCTACGGCCGGTCCTTCCAGACCGCGCCGAACGCGCAGGCGCTCGGCAACAGCGAGTACCAGGACGTCGTGGCCGGCGCGATGTACCTGCGCAGCCGCGACGACGTCGACGCCTCGCGCCTTGGCATCTGGGGGCTCTCGTACGGCGGCCTGCTCACCGCGCAGGCGCTCGCCCGCAACAGCGACCTCTTCGTGGCCGGCGTCGATTACGCCGGCGTGCACCTCTACGGCACTTCGCTCGACACCGCAGCGCTCTCGTTCAAGTCGTCGGCCGTCGGCTCCATCGACAAGTGGAAGTCGCCGGTACTGCTCGTGCACGGCGACGACGACCGCAACGTGGACTTCGCGCAGACGGTCGGCCTGGTGCAGCTGCTGCGCGCGCGCGGCATCTACCACGAGTTGACCGTCGTGCCCGACGACACGCACGAGTCGATGTTGCACAAGAACTGGGTCGACACGTGGGAACGCACGGACATCTTCCTCAAGCGCTTCGTCTGGAACAAGGAGAAGCCGCCCGTCATGACGCCATGACGGGATTTCGCAGCGCCGTGGGACCAACAGCCCTGCCGCTCCTCGCGGCAGGGCTGTTGGATTCTCACGGGGATGAACGACCCGTCGGCGCCGAATGCCCGGTTCCTTTTGCCCGTGATGCACGGGCTCTCGGGGCTGCTGCGCCAGGAGCCGTAGCACTCAGCCACGGGCTCGCGTGGCGCCGCGCGTCCCGGCGATGCACGTTGGGGGTCCCCACTTCCTCCCGCCGATGACCCACGCCCCGTTCCATCCCATCATCTACGTGCGCGGCTACGCGATGTCGGTCGCGGATCGCGACGACGCAGCCGCCGATCCGTTCTGCGGCTTCAACTTCGGCTCCACGTTGCACCGAGCCACCAGCGACCGCAGCAAGCCGGCACGCAAGTTCATTTTCGAGTCACCTGTGGTGCGGCTGATGTCGGACCACGGCTACTCCGACGTGTACGAACAGGGACTCGACATACTCGACCCCGACTGGGCGAGCACGCTTCCCTACCGGTCCATCGTGGTCTTTCGCTATTACGACGACGCATCGAGCCTGCTGGGCGACGGCATCACGTCGTCGATGGAGCGCTACGCCAAGGACCTGTCCTCGCTGGTGTTGCGGATACGCGACCTCGTGTGCGCCCGCCCCGAGAATGCCGTGACGCCGTCGGAGTTCCGGTGCCACCTGGTGGCTCACTCGATGGGTGGGCTCATCTGCCGCGCGTTCCTGCAGAACTCGGTGCTCGGTACCGATGAGGCACGCGCCTGCGTCGACAAGCTCTTCACCTTCGCCACACCGCACAACGGCATCGAGATGGCCGGCATCAAGGTGCCGCCGTGGCTCGGCACCGCCGACCTGGACAACTTCAGCCAGCCGCGCATGGCCGACTACCTCGAGATGAAGAGCACCTACGCCCACCGCCGACGCGTCGACTGGATGCCCGAGTCACGTTTCCCGAGCCGGCGCATCTTCTGCCTGGTGGGGACCAACCGCGGCGACTATGAAGTGGCGGCCGGCCTGTCGCGCGCCTTCGCCGGTCACGGCAGTGACGGGCTGGTGCGCGTGGCAAACGCGTCGGTGTGGGGGCTGGACGATGCCGGCAACGTGAGCCAGCCCTGCGCCACCGCGTACGTCTTCCGGGCGCATTCGGGACCGTTCGGCGTCGTCAACAGCGAAGAAGGCTACCAGAACCTCACGCGTTTTCTCTTCGGCGACGTGCGGGCCGACCTGTCGGTGGCCATCTCGGCCGTAAGGCTCCCAGGCGCGCTGGAGGGCAAGGACGTGCGCGCGCTGTACCAGTTCGAGGCCAAGGCTTCGCCGCGCGGCAAGAGATGGTACCTCACACGTCGCACGGCCGAGGAGGACTCGGTGGCCTGCCGCACGCTCGATGACCTGCGCGGCGTCGACGCGTCCCGGCGCGAAGTGTACCTGTCATCGGTATTCCTGGCACGCGCGGCGCGCGTGGATCCGACGCGCCCATCACTGGCTTTCGTGTGCGAACTCGGCGTGCGCACTCCCGACTACGAAGTGGACCGACGCTTCTGGCCCGACAGGCACTACGAGGGCGGCTACCTGTTTCGGGACGCGCTGGTGCTCGAGGTCATCCCGCCACAGGCGCCGGGCGCACCCTGGAACGTGACGGGCACCTGGGAGAGTCAGCAGGGGGCTGGGCCGACGTTCGCGCGGTCCTTCGACCCGGCCTTGGGCGATCCGCTCGTGGAGGTTCCCTTCTCCGCCCCCGGGGCGCCGGGCATCGACGGATTGTTGCGGGTGCAACTCTCGCTGTGGAACGCCTGACGGCAGAGGCAATATGACAACGGGGCGCTCCGCATGGGGCGCCCCGAGTGCGGAGGACGAAGGTCAGGTCAGCTCGCCGCTACTTCGACGAGGAAGCACACGACGTCCGCATCGAACTCGACGAATCCCTGCAACCCCTGCCCGAGCCCGCGCCGCTGCCGGAAGAAGATGAGGACGAGGAGTTCCTGCTCGAACCCGAGGATCCGCTGCCGTACGATGATCCGGAGTTCGAACTCACGCTCGACGTGCCGGCACCGCTGGCCGCAGCGGCCTTGCGGCTCACGAACGAGATTCCGACATCCCCTTGCTCGACGGTCGAGCCGGGGATGCGCTCCGGCGAACACGCCGCCACCCAGGCACCGCAGAGGACAATTGCGGTGACTGCGACCCGGTTGGCACGCACGTTCGGCAAAATCAACACTGGCCTCGCGGTTCGAAGCAACAGTCGGGTAACATGAAGTACCCGTCCCGTTACGTCAATGATAGTGACGGAGCTGCCCTAGCGCGCGTAACGAAGGGCCGGCACGAGGCCCCGGCGTACCTCGAACCGCTCGGTGGCCAGGCGATCTCCCCTCGACCAGACGCTGACCTGCCAGATGCCCTCCTCCTTGGCGAGGTCAATCCCCGGATGGTACCAGCTGACCTCCCACTCCGCCGAGATATGGAAGTCGTACTCGTACACGGCGCGCCGGGGCGACACCAGGCGGATGCGCACGGTGATGTCGTCGGGGAGGAAGCTCCACCGGTTCCAGATGAACACGGGGTCGTTGGGTGCCATGATGGGCGTCTCGACGAAGCCCTCGCCCTCTCCGCGAGAAAAGTGTCCGACCCTCAGCTGCGGTGGCTCGACGCGCGCATAGTTGGCACGCGTCACCACCCGCCGCTTCGTCGTGTCGTACCCGACCAGCCGGCGTGCGTAGTCATAGTTGGACCACACGTACCAGTCGGCCGCGAGGTCACGATAGGTGCGCACCCGCTCGAGATGGCGCGGCGCCACGTTCTTCTGCTCGGTAGCGTCCGTGGTGAGGTCGTACAACTCGGGCTGTCGCCCGTCGAGGTGCGCGATGTACTTCCAGCGGCCGTCGCGAAGGCCGAACTGCGCCGGACGCGAGTCCTTGTGGAAGTACGCGATCCGCGGGCTGTAGGTGGACGCCGTCAGGTCCTGACCGGGCACGGTGGGGCTCGCGACCCCGAGCAGGGACAGCATGGTCGGCATCACGTCGCCGTGCTGACCCAATCGGCGCGACACCACGCCTCCGCCGCCAAGTCCCGGCGCGGCGACCATCATGAAGTTACGGATGTTCTCTTCGTAGAGCCGATTGCGATGCACCCAGTTGTCGGTGTGCAGGTCGGCGAACGCCTCGCCGTGATCGCCCGTTACGACGATGAGCGTCTCGTCCAGCAGGTCACGCGTTTGCAGGTCATCAATCAACCGCCCGATGACGGCATCGACGTAGTGCAGGGAGTTCGCGTAGCGCGAAGCATCGTCCTCGCCCCGTGAAGGTCCCCGGTCGTTTCCCCACGTTCCGTACGGGTGGTGCGACGCAATGGTCTGGAATTCCACGAAGAACGGCTGGTCGCCGCGCCCTGCCCGTTCGATCCACTGCGTGACCAGGGGACGCATGGCGTCTTCGTTGGCTCCCCACGAGCTGATCTCCTGGCTCTCGTCGAGCGCCGGCGTACCATCCTGATAGTGCACCACGGTGTCCCACGGCATCGTGCGGTAGTACTCGGCCAGGTAGCCGAACCGCAGGTCGGGAGCGGCGAACAGTCCGGTGCGATATCCGGCCTCACGGAAGGCGCTCACCATCGTGGACGCGCGCAGCGGCAGCGTCAACTCGTCGCCGACGCTTCCCCACGTGATGGCGCGCCCGCCGGTCATGATGGGCACATGCGCGCGGGTGGTCGCCGGGTAGACGCCGTAGATCTCCGGGAAGATCAGCGCGTCCTCGGCCAGCCGGGCCAGGTTGGGCGTCACTGCCGGATCGGGGCGCCCACCGGGAAGCAGCTGGCGAGCGCCGACCGATTCGAGCACGAAGAAGACCACGTTGCGCCGGCGTGCCCCGCGCAGCGCCGCCGCGCGCGCGAACATCGCGGCGTCGTCCGCCGTGTCGGCGCGCCACTCAGGATCGCGCAGGTGGAACAGGTCGGCGCCGGCCGGCGTCGTGCCGCGCGGCACCGCCACCGCATCGGGCTCCGGCCAGACGAGCCCGAGCAGCGGGAATCGATCGAGTTCATAACGGTCGCGGACGTTGCGCACCACCGGCACGGCCAGCGCAGCATACGCGCCGACAGTGAAGAGCACCGACGCCACCCGGGGCGCCCGGGCCGGTGCGTGCTCGCGCGCCACCAGCGCCCGGAAGAGCGCCGACACCAGCAGGGCGAGGAACCCGATGTTGAGGTACGTCATCCAGTCGGCGTCGCTGCCCGCGGAACCAAGCAGGCGCGGTATCGCCACGCCGAGTTCGAGCACTCCTCCGTCGGTCTGCGACAGCGTCATGTGATCGTGAAACCGCTTGAACACCAGCTGGTCGGAGACGACGAGCACGAGCACGGCCGTCGCCAGGAACCAGGCGCCCCACGACCACGAACGCCGGCGCGTCCCCCAGAAGACGGCCGCCCCCACGAGCAGCGCGGCGACGAGGGACTGCCACTGCAGGAACGGCAGCGCCAGCAGGAACGTGCCGGTCGGCTTGCCGCTTGCCCTGATTGGTGCGACGTACCGCAGGAACAGTTGCGCCTGCACCATGGTGGTGAACGCAAAGACCACGAGGGCCACCTGCACGGCGAGGTGGGCCCGCGTGTCGCGATTGCGGTGCTCGCTCGGCAACGGTCGCTCGGCCGGCATCAGAACAGGATCGTCGGCCACGCGCGATCGGGGCGCCAGACACGCGCGGGAAGCGCGCGCCACCACCGACCGGCCCCGTTCGACTTGAACTCGGTGGCCATGTTGTCGTCGGTGATGTTCCAGAGGTCGTTGGCCCGCCGCAGTTCGGGCGCCGTCTCGCCGCTGGCCTCCTCGAGGAAGGCCTCGAGCGTCCGTTCGGCGTGCTCACCGCGAATGCGCGGTTCGCCGTCCGGTCCGGCAATCCGGAGCATGGCCGCACGCCGTTCATCGGACGTCTGGTCGAACGGCGCATCGCTGGCCGCCACGAAATTCGAGACGCGGATGACGTGGCGCCAGACACCCGCCGCGGTGTACGGCACATCCAGCGACCCGGTGGTGTTGAAGTAGGCCACGCCCCCGGGGGAGAGGTGCGCCTTCAGTTCACGCAGGAACTCGGCCGACAGGATGTGCGTCGCCCCGGATCGCCAGTGCCACGTGCCGTTGATCACGATCATGTCGAAGCGACGGCCGGGATGCCGTGCCAGCCAGCGGCGTCCGTCGTCGAAATGCAGGCGTACCCGCGGATCGTCGAGCACGCTGGCGATGTCGGGGAAGTGCCACATGACGTCGACGTACGCCGGATCGAGTTCCACGATGGTCAGCGAATCGACGTCCCGCACGTCGGCGATGATGCGCGCCCACGACCCGGTGCCCAGCCCGATCTCGAGCACCCGACGCGGCGCGCGGTGCAGCGCCGGCACGAAGAAGGCCCGGTTGATCAGGTTGGTGTTCGTCTCGGGATCGAGGTTGAACGCGCCGTCGTACAACCCGTCGCCGTACTCGCGCCCCGTCGGCCAGACGCCGACGATCCCGGCGCGTCCCTGCGCAAGGTACTGGTATCCCGGCCGGTATCCGTCAGTGCCAAAGTGGATCTTCGGCAGGAACAGCTCGAAGAGCGGCTGGTGCGCCGCCAGGACCAGCAGCGCGCCGAGCGCAAATACCGTGACGCCGGCGCGGCGGCGGCGCTCGGGAGCGGTGAGCCAGAGAGCCTGTGCCAATCCCGCCGCCGCCAGTGCCACGAAGAGGATGTTGTGCTCGAGCGTCTCGACCTCGAGCATGACGTAGCCGGTGACCAGCGGAGCCGCCGCCGCGCCCAGCACGTTGGCCAGCAACACGCGCGCGGTGGCGGCGCCTGCCGACAGGCCGCTCGCCGCTGCGGCTTCGCAGAGCAGCGGCAGGATGCCTCCCATGGCCGCTGCGGTGAGGGTGGTCGCCGTGAACAGCACGTAGCGACCGAGGGCGGCATCGATGGTCAGCACCGCCGCGCCCACCGGCATCGCCCAGTAGAAGATGAATCCCGACATCGCCACGAGGACCGCGACGTATCGCAGGTTGCCGAGCCCCAGCCGCCCCTGCAGCGCGCGCCCGCCGATGGCGCCGAACGACAGGCCGAGCAGGAAGAACCCGAGCGCGTGCGCAAAGGTCTCGGGGCGGTTGTCGTTGGCGCTCCCGATCACCTTGATCCAAAGCGTCTCCTGGCTGAGCGACAGGAAGCCCGTGGCGCTGGCCAGCAGGTACAGCGCTCGGCGTGACGGCGCGCTCTGTTCAGGCACGTGCCACCTCGTTCGTGCGCCGCGACCGGCGCATGAAGATGACGAAGGCGAGCACGGCCACCGCCAGATTGGCGGTGGCCGCCACCCAGGTCGCCCCGCGCAGTCCCGTGAACGCGAAGATCACGTCGACGGTGAGAAAGCAGGCCACCGCACTTCCCAGCGTGTTCACGAAGTAGAGCCGGGCCACGGAGCGGCCGACGTCATGGTACGCGTGGTGCAACCAAGCCACGAGCACCGGCAGCGTGGCTCCCATCAGGAACGTCGGTACGGCGAGCAGCGCATACACGGCCACCGTCACGAGGAGAAGCGACGATTCACGCGCCGCCTCACCCACGCGGTAGATGAGCGGCAGGCTGACGGCGCCGAAGAGGCCGATGCCCAGTTCGATGGCCACGAAGATGGCGGGCAGCCGCTCGGGCGCGGCACGCGACAACCGTCCGCCGGCGAGCGCCCCCAGCCCGAGGCCCAGCATGAAGACGGAGACGATGATCGTCACCGCCTCCATGTTGACGCCGAAGTAACGGAACAGCGTGCGCTGCCAAGCCACCTGGTAGACGAGCGCGGCGACGCCGGAGGCGAAGAAGAGCGCCGAGAGCGCCGCGACCTGCCCGTCGGCGGAGGTCCTCGCGCGCCGCGGAAGCGCCCGACGCATGACCACGGCCTGAGTCGCTGCGAACGCAACGATCAGCGCCCAGACCACCGGCGCCACGAGCTGAACCCCGAGGGCGGTCGCCAGCGTCATCAGGAAGACGGCGTAGGTGGGTGTGTCGGCGTTCGCATAGGCCTCGCGCACGGCGTGCGACCGCGACAGCCGGCCCACGAGCCAGCGCAGGAAGGCGCGCAGCACCCAGAGCAGCGCGGCACCGCCCTGCGCCGCCACGGTGGCCTGGATGAGCACCATCAGCCATGACACGCCAGCCGTATCGGTGGACGACGCCAGGCGCGACAACGCGATGGTCGAGCCGCTGACGGCGCCGATGACCACCAGCAGCCGGTCAGCGTGCGGGGCTTCGGAGGCAGGAGCGAGAGGCACGCGCGGAAACTACCCGCCGGCGATCACCGACGATAGCCGATCGCGTGCCCCTGCCCGGTCGCCTATTCGGCTTGCGACGTCTCCGGCACCATGCTCGCGTCCCACAGCCCCTCCGACTTCGCGACAAACGCCGTGGCCGAGATGTCGCCGGCGACGTTGACGGCGGTTCGCGTCATGTCGAGGATGCGGTCCACGCCGAGCACGATCGCGATGCCCTCGCCCGGCACGCCCATCATCG
>JBBTFF010000092.1:0-11401 GCA_038041995.1 Gemmatimonadota bacterium
TTGACGTTGCACGCCTGATGGCGCCGCGCGTACTCGCGGCCGGAGTGCCACAGCGTGTTCGCCGAATGCCAGCAGGCCTCGCCCAGCCCAGCGTGCGCGTCCGCGGCGAGCGCCGCATAGCGCGCGCCGGCGGCCTCGAGCACACGAGCGGACAATACGGACACCTCGATCACGCCCTTGAGTTCGTCTTCGCCGCACGAAAGTTCGAGTACGCGCGACAGGCGCGCCTGCTGACGGCAGCATTCGCCCGCGGCGCGAAACATGGCATCGGCCGCACACTGCAGTTCGTGTGGCTCCTGCACGGACAGTGCGGCGGCGCGTTTGGCGGGAGCGCTCTTGGAAATCGGCATACGGCCAGGGGTCCGGAGTTGGGGGGGACACTTGAACAATTGTCCGAGGCACCGCCGCGCCACAAGCGCCCTAGCGCAACTCGCCCGCCCGGATATACAGGGGGAACGTCACCCGCCGGGAGCTGGACGGCACCCCCCACCGCTCGGCGATCGTCCGGGCGAACGCATCGAAGGAGTCACGCCCCCGGGCCGCGATGCAGCGCTGCACCGCCGACCACGTCTCGACGTAACCCACGAACTGCGGCAGTGACATGTCCGTCACCATCTCGAAGGGCGGCACCGCCAGCTCGTCGATCGGCAGCGCCACCGAGCGATACCCCTCGTTCACCAGGCGGCGTTCCGGCGGCCAAAAGGCGCCAAGCGTAACCCGATAGAAGAACTCAACAAGCTCGTCGATCGGCGGCGCAATCCGGCACAGCGAGTAGCACCAGACGGCCAGCAACCCGGCGGGTCGCAGCACTCGCCGTGCTTCCCCCAGGAAGGCGTCCACATCCATCCAGTGCAGCGCCTGCGCCGCCGTCACCAGTTGCACGCTACCCGCCTCGAGCCCCGTGTCGTACGTCGCCACGCGATACTCCACGCGCGGGTGCCGCTGGGCGCTGGCGATCTGCGCAGCGCTGGGGTCGGTGGCCAGCACGCGGGCGAAACGCTCGGCCAGTCCCACCGCCGCCTGGCCGTTGCCGGTGCCGCAGTCCCAGGCGAGCCGAGTCTCGGGAGACCGCATGGCCAGGTAATGAAAGAGTACGGCCGGATACCGCGGACGATATCTCGCGTACGCCTGGGCGTGCGACGAAAAGTGATCCGTGAATCCGGCAGTCATGTCGCGGTCACCGTGCGGCGCGATCCTCGGCGACGAATACCAGACGATCACCCTTGGGGTTGATCGCCAGGCGCGAGATGCCCCGCACACCGTCGGCCGCGAGGTCGGCCGCCACGTCCCACTGCCCGTTCACCCAGGCGAGGATTCGCGATCCGCTGGCCGTCAGCAGCACACCGTCGCGCGTCCAGATGTGATAGTCCGCTTTGTCAGGCGCTCTCGCGATCGGTTTCGCCTGTCGCGTCACCAGGTCGAACTCCGTGATCCAGGCGCCGTCTTTCCCGTTCTGCAGGTAGCTGATGGCCGCGCGGCCGGGGATATTCTGCAAGGCGCGCCCGATGTCGGTCGCAACGACCTCGGCGGTGCCGGTGCGCACGTCGGCGATCTGCAGCGTCGCCGGCAACCCAAGCACGAAGAGACCCAGCGTCACGTCGCTGGCCCACACATGGTACCCCACCTTGGACCCGACCTCGAGCTTCGTCGGCAGGAGCGAGGGTGCACCGCCGCCCTTCAACGGGAACTTCCAGAGCAGTTGCGTGCTGTCGGCCTCCACCCGAATGGTCGAGAAATTGGCACCGTCGGGCATCGGCGTCGCCGAGTACTCGCTCTCGACCGCCGTGCTCGTGACGTTGGTCCGGGCGAGCGTCCCGAGGTCGAGGCGCCAGATGTCCGACGGCCCGTTGCCATCGATGGCGGTGTACAGAATGGCGCTGCCGTCGGCGGTGAACGATGGCTGGTTGTCGTAGCCCGTGCGGTTCGTGAGGTTCACCGCGCGCCCCACATGCGGAACTCCGTTCCCGTCCAGCTTCGCCGTCCAGATGTCCGTGGAAGGACGCCCCTGGGCCGGCAGTGCGGCCAGCGGCAGCGCGAGGGCGCAGATGCCGCGGCCGAGCATTCTCCTGATCATCGATGTTCTCCCACCAAAGAGTCTATCGCCAATTGGTGGGCGAGCAGTCACACTACGCAAGCACCGAAAGCAGTTCGCCGCGGCATTCACCAAAGCCGATGCGCCGGAAACCGTCGCGCTCGCACGACCCGCGCAGCAGCACCTCATCGCCATCGTGCAGAAAGGCACGCGTCTCACCCGTCGAGAGCGTCACCGGCTTCTCACCACGCCACGCCAGTTCCAGCAGGCACCCCCGCGCGTCCGGCTCCGGCCCCGACACCGTGCCGCTGGCCAGCAGGTCACCCGGGCGCAGGTTGCACCCGTTGCTCGCGTGGTGGGTCAGCATCTGCGCGAGCGTCCAGTACATCGAGCCGAACGAACCGCGGCTCAGGCGCTCGGCCGGCTGCCCCGCATCGCGCATCGCCGCGGTGCGCAGCCAGACCTCGAGCGCAATGCCGAACCCGCCGCGCTCGCGGTCTCCGGCGAGGTCGAGATACGGCAGCGGCGCCGGATCACCCTCGGGGCGCGCAAATGCCGGCGTGCGGAAGGGCTCCAGCGCGTCGAGCGTCACCACCCAGGGCGATACCGTGGTGGCAAAGTTCTTGGCGAGGAAGGGTCCGAGCGGCTGGTATTCCCACTGCTGCAGGTCACGGGCCGACCAGTCGTTCACGAGGCAGAGGCCGAACAGGTGGTCCTCGGCCTGCGCCAGCGGTATCGAGTCTCCCATTCGGTTGCCGCGCGCGATGTACGCGCCGATCTCCAGCTCGTAGTCCATGCGCGCACTGACCGTCATCGTGGGAGGCCCGGCCGGGCTGCCGACTGTCTGGCCGCGTGGCCGGCGCACCGGCGTGCCGCTGGCCACGATGCTCGATGCGCGTCCGTGATAGCCGATGGGCATCCACTTGTAGTTCGGCAGCAGCGGATTGTCGGGGCGGAACATCGACCCGACGTTGGAGGCGTGAAAGACCGACGCGTAGAAGTCGGTGTAATCGCCGATCTCGGCCGGCACCCGCATGCCGATGGACTCCACCGCGGCCAGGATGTCGCGGGCGATCCCCTGCGCGTGCTCGCCCTCCGGGGTGTCGGCGCGCAGCAAGCGGTGCACGACGCGGCGCACTGCGCGCGCATCGGCGCGGCCCAGGGTCATCAGCGGGTTCAGCGTCCACGACGTGAGCGCATCGCGCACTGCCGGGTCGAGTCCACCGAACAACCCCGCGTGAGTGGCCGCCAGGCAATCGAGCACGCGGTCACCAATGGCGATTCCCACGCGCGGCCGCTCCTCGAAGTCGTGCCGAAAGATGCCGAACGGCAGGTTGGTCAGGGGAAAATCGGTATCGGGCGCGCTGGCGCCCTCGACCCACGAAATGAGCGCCGGGTCGTGCGTCTCGTCGAGGTGTGGGCTGGTCACGGCACGTGGAGGGCGGAAAGGTCGTCGATGGGCTCGCGAAACGAGCAGGAGCCGAAACTCAGTGAGAATCGTGCGCGGGTGTCGGCGACCAGCGCACGCAGCGCGGGCTCCGTCATCCGTCGTCCGTCGTCCGTCGTCCGTCGTCAGCCCTCACATCTTCGGCCCGGTGAGGTACTTCCCCAGCCACCCGTGGAACTCGTTGTACCAGAGCTGGCTGTTCTGCGGCTTGAGGATCCAGTGCCCCTCGTCGGGATACACCAGCATGCGGCTCTCCACGCCCTGCCGCTGGAGCGCGGTGAAGAGCGAGAGTCCCTCGGTGTACGGCACGCGATAGTCGAGCTCGCCGTGGATCACCAGCGTCGGCGTCTTGAAATTCTTCGCGTAGAGGTGCGGCGAGAACTTGCGGTACTGCGTGGCCATCGCCTGCGAATTCCACCACGGACCGCCGAACTCCCACTCCACGAACCACTGTTCCTCGGTAGCGCCATTCATGGCTTCCAGGTTGAACACCCCGGCGTGCGACACGAACGCCTTGAAACGGTTCGTGTGCCCCGCCATCCAGTTCACCATGTAGCCGCCAAACGAACCACCGGCGGCTGCCAGGCGCGTGCTGTCCATCCACTTGTTGGAGGCCAGCGCGGCGTCGAGCCCCTTCATGAGGTCGGTGTACACCTTGCCGCCCCAGTCCTTGCTGACGCCGTCAGTGAGCTTCTGGCCGTAGCCGGTCGAGCCGGTCGGGTTGATGATGACCAGTCCGTATCCACCACTGGCGAACATCTGGTAGTTCCAGCGCGTCGACCAGGCGTCGAACCACGCCCCCTGCGGCCCGCCATGCACGAGCAGCAGCACGGGGAACTTCTTTCCTTCCACGTACTGCGGCGGCTTCAGCACCCAGCCGTGGATGTTCTGGTTCAGCGCGCCCTTAAACCAGAAATCCTCGAGCGGCGGCAGGTTGAGGCCGGCGAGCAGCGCGTCGTTCTCGTGCGTGAAGGCGCGCGCGTTGCTCACGCCGGCGTCGTCGAGCGTGCCGATCCACACCTCGGGCGGCTGCGACGCCGACTCGCGGATCCACGCCACGGTGCCGTTGTCGGCCAGCGAGAGCTGCGTGTTCTGGTGGTCGGCGATCACGACCTTGGGCGCGCTCGCCTTGCCCTGCGCGTCGAGCGTCACGCGGAAGTACCGGTCGCGGCCCTGGTCACCGGCCAGCACCAGCAGCGTCTTGCCGTCCTTCGCCGCGAGGTACCCATCGGCGTTGCGGTCCCATGCCGAAAGCAGCTCGTGCGTCGTCTGGCTCCTGATGTCGAACGCCATCAGGCGCCACTTGTCCGCTTCGAAGCCGGCGCGGCGCTGTGACGCGTAGTACACCGTCTTGCCGTCGGGCGCCCAGACGGGGTTCTGGTCGGCGCCGAGGTTGAACGAGGTCTTCGGCTTCGCGTCGCCTCCGGCCACGCTCACCGCGTAGACGTTGATGTCGGTCGTCCACGCTTCCTTTCGTCCTTCATCCTTGGCGGTGAACCCGATGTCCCGGCCATCGGGGCTGAAGGCATATCCCTCGCTCCCGCCAAACGGACCCGGCGGCACGTCGTACGTTGCGCCGGGCACCAAGTCGCGCAGGTCGCTGCCGTCGGGCTTCACGACGAACAAGTGTGAGCGCGTTCCCTCGTCGTACGTGTTCCAGTGACGCATCATCAGCTGGTCGGCGATGCGCGCCTTCACCTTGCTTTCGGCTTTCGCCTTTTCCTTCGCCGCATTGCACGTCTCATCGCGGCATGCCGGGTACACCGCCGACACGAACGCGATGCGATCACCTGTCGGCGACCAGACCGGCCCGCTGGCGCCGCCCGTCAGGTTCGTCAGCTGCCGCGCATGATCTCCCGTCGGGCTGGCGATCCAGAGCTGGCCGCCGCTGGTGTACACCACCCACTTGCCGTCGGGCGACCATCGCGCTTCGCTGGCCACCGTCTTCTCATCGGGGAACGCTCGCGCCGCGCCGTCGCCGACGGACGCGAGCCAGGTGTGCGTCGTGCGCTTGTTGGCGGCCAGGTCGGTGGTGCGCACCGCGTACAACAGCCGCGCCCCGTCGGCGGAGAGCTGCGGGTCCGACACCAGGCGCGCCGAGGCAAAGTCCTCGAACGAGATCGCCCGGCGCTGCTGCGCGCCCAGCACCGGCGCGGCGAACGAGAGGGCGACCAGCACGAACTTCACGAGATGACGACAATTCATTGGGCACTCCTGCGGCCAGTGGCCGCCCTGACTCAGAGAAACGCCGAGAGATCGGGGAACGCCTGCGCCAGCCGCGCGGCCATCTCCGGCACGTCACGCATCAACCGAAAATCCGAGAACTCGAATCCCGGCGCCACGATGCATCCGGCGAGCGTGAAGTCGCCGGTGCAGCGCACCGCCTGCCAGCAGCCGGCGGGGACGACGCGCATCGGCGCGAGCGCTCCACCCACCGGGCCCATCGGTTCCATCTTGTGGCGCGCGACCTGCGCGTCGAGCAGGTGCAGCTCGAGCGGCGCGCCCTCGTGCCAGTGCCAGATCTCGTCCGACGCCACCCGGTGCCACCGGTTGGTGTCGCTACCGCGCAGCAGATAGTAGATGGAGGTCGCTGCCCAGCGCTCCGAGCGGCCGTCGTCGGTGCGCACCATGCGGCGCGAGCGGAAGATCTCGCGGTAGAAGCCGCCCTCCGGGTGCGGGGCGAGCCTGAGTTCGCGCACCAGCTCGTCGGCGCGATCGCTCATGGCTGGCTCTGGTGCAGCCGGACCGCCGTCGCCCTGGCCCGCACCTTGATGTTGATCACTTCCACACCCACGGAGAACGCCATCGCGAAATACGTGTACCCCTTGGGCACGTGGTAGCCGAATCCCTCGATGATCAGGTTGCCGCCGATCATCACCAGGAACGACAGCGCCAGCACCTTGATGGTGGGATGCCGGTCCACGAACTCGGAGATCGGCGTCGCCGCCCACAGCATCACCAGCAGGGCGATCACGTTGGCGGCGATCATCACCGACAGCTCCTTCACCATTCCCACGGCGGTGATCACCGAGTCTACCGAGAAGACGATGTCCACCACCATGATCTGCGCCACCACCGCCCACAGCGCGCCTCTCGCCTTGCCCACCTCGCCGTGGTGCTCCGCCCCCTCCAGCTTCGAGTGGATCTCGTACGTCGCCTTGCCGATGAGGAACAACCCGCCGACGATGAGGATCAGGTCGCGCCCGGAAATGCCGCGCCCCATCATCGTGAACAGCGCGCCCGTCAGCCCCATGACCCAGGTGATGCTCAGCAGGAACAGGATGCGCGTCAGCAGCGCGCCGGTGAGGCCGAGCTGCCGTGCCTTGGACTGCTCACCCCGGGGCAGCTTGCCGGCGAGGATCGCGATGAAGATGATGTTGTCGATGCCTAGGACGAGCTCGAGCGCCGTCAGCGTCGTGAGCCCGATCCACACGTTTGGATCGCCGAGCCAGGAAATCATCGATACGGGGGCTGAAGGTGTGATGACGACCGCGGCGGTGCCCACGCTGCGCACCGCCGCTTCCTAAGCTACCGATCCGGAACCGGAGGCGGCACGGCGCCCCCCGACCACGTGATCGTCCATCGGCGGCTCTCGCCGGCCTCGAGCCAGTGCGCTCGCTCCCACGCTCCCAACGCATCGGTAAGCGTGTCGGGTGCCCCGATGGCCGGTTCGAACCCGAGGTTTCGATAAGGTGCCGGCTTTCGCCATGGCAGCCACGACGTCTTCGGCAGCGGGTTCCAGCCCCCGTGGTTGATCCACAGCCCGAGTTGCGGCACCTGCGCGCTGTCGAAGCGCACCGTCAGCATCGCGTCGCCCTCGACCACGTGCGCCGTCTGCCTTCCTGGCGGCAGGTCGACGAACAGTTTGCACGCATACGGCCTCTTCCTCGCGCCGGCCGGCACCGACAGGTCCATCAACTGGCCGCCAGAGCGCAGCCGCGGCCACCGGTGCTCCGCGCCTGCGCCGCCGAGGTCCACGCCGTGCTGGGCCCAGACGCGCAGTCGCGCACCCTCGGGAAGCACCACGCGTGTGGCCGAAGTGAGCGGCAGCAGCGGATGCGCCGACCAGATGAAGGGAATCCGCAGCGCGCCGAGATTGGTGGCCGCGTACTCGCAGCGCACCTCCCCTGCCGGCGTCACCACCACCGCGCGTTCGAACCGGTACGGCAGGCACTCGCCGGTCCACACCAGGTGCGCGCAATGTCCCGCCTCCCCGGTGGTGAGCGTCAGCTCGGGGTGCTGCGACCAGAGTTCCCCATGGTCCGGGAGCTCCCGGCCCCCCGCCCCCCGCACCAGCGACGGCAGCGTGCACGCGCCCGCCGTCGGGAAGCACTCGTCGTATCCGCCGCTGTCGGCGGTGAGCACGTACGAGGCGCCGGCTTCGGGCGCGCGGTACGGCAACTGGGGGTTCCGCCACAGCCACTGCCGCTCGCCGAACCAGAGCTGCGAAATCTTGCCGCCGAGCGCCGGGATGATCACGACGCGCGCATCCCCGCCGCGCAGCTCGACGGTGCCGAACGTCTCGGAGCGCACGTCAGCGGCCAACGGGTTACCGGATGGTTGCAGGGTCGATGCCGCGCGTCGCGAACACGCGGGCCACGGTGTCGCCGATCTTGTTGTTCGGTGTGCTCGCGCCGGCCGTCAGGCCCACGCGAACCGCGCCGCTTCCCAGCCAGCCGGCCGTCTCCCCGCCGAGTCCCGTCAGCGGGTCGCGCGCGAAGATCGTGCCACGCTCGGGATCGATGCACAGCGCGTCTTCCACGTGGAAGGTCCGCACGCGCTCGGCGCACAACGCGGCCAGCGACAGCGTGTTGCTCGAGTTGTAGCCACCAACCACGATCATCACGTCCAGTGGCTCCTGCAGCAGCGCGTTCACCGCATCCTGACGATCCTGCGTCGCGCTGCAGATCGTGTCGAACGTCCGAAAATTGGCTGCCCGGTACTCTTCGCCCTTCAGCGCAGCCATCGTCCGCCCCACTTCCTCGCCGATGGCCAGGGATTCGCGCGCCAGCATCGTCGTCTGGTTGGCGACGCCGATGCGCGCCAGGTGGAGGTCGGGATCGAAGTGAGCGCTGGCCGACTTGGCGAACTTTGCCAGGAACGCCGCGCGATCGCCGCGCCCCTCGATGTACGCGCAAACTTCCTTGGCCTCGTCCATGTTGCGCACCACCAGGTAGGTGCCGCCGGGAAACTTCTCCACCTGCGACGCCGTGGCGCGCGTTTCCTCGTGATAGTGCTTGCCGTGGATCAGCGACGTGAAGCCGTCGCGCGCGTAGGCTTCCACGCGCTTCCACACGTTGAGCACCGAACCGCAGGTGGTGTCCACCACCACGCAGCCGCGCTCTCGCAGCGTGTTGAAGTCGGTGATCGTTACGCCGAACGCCGGCAGGATGACGACATCGTCGGCCTTGATGCCCGAGTAGTCGAACCCGCCCTCGCCCGGCATCAGGATCTCGATGCCCATCTCGCGCAGTCGCACGTTCACGTGCGGGTTGTGGATGATCTCGCCCACCAGGACGACGCGGCGACCCGGGAATTTGTGGCGCGTCTGATAGGCGTATTCGACCGCCCGCTCCACGCCATAGCAGAACCCGAACTCCTTGGCGAGGCGCACCGAGACATCGCCCACCACCAGGTGGTAGTCCCGCGCTCGCAGCAGGTCCACGATCTCGCCGGTGTAGTCGGCCACCAGTGTCGCCTCGACCGCCTGCTTGAGGCCGAAACCCTTGCGGAAGTAGGTCGCGTCGGAGGAACTCATGCAGGGAAAGGTAGTGGACACGCCGTCGTTCCGGGGGCTGCATCCTCGCCAGCGGCAGGGGAAGGCCCTAGCTTTTCCCGCCATGAGTGAACACTTCGACCTCGTCGTGATTGGCGCCGGCCCGGCGGGTGAAAAGGGGGCGGCCCAGGCCGCCTACTTCGGAAAGACGGTCTGTCTGGTCGAGCGCGCGCCCAAGCCGGGCGGCGCCGCCGTCAACTCGGGCACGATCCCGTCCAAGACGCTGCGCGAGACCGCGCTCGCCCTCTCCGCGCTGCGGCAGAAGGGGCTGTACGGCGTCGAGTTCCACGTGCGCCCCGACATCTCCATCAGCGACTTCATGCGCCGCGAGCGCGGGGTCGTCGAGGCGTCATGGCGGCTCATTGAGGATAACCTCGAGCGCCATCACGTCTTCACCGTGCAGGGCGCCGCCCGCTTCACCGGACCGCAGGCCATCGAGGTGACGCGACACGGCCAGGAACCGCGCGTGATCACCGGCGACACGTTCCTCGTGGCCACGGGCTCGCATCCCTGGCGAGCGCCGCACGTGCCCTTCGACGGCGCCGTCGTGATCGACAGTGACGACGTGCTGGCGATCGAGGCAATCCCCGCGCGCATGATCGTCATCGGCGGCGGCGTGATCGGCTGCGAATATGCGTGCACCTTCGCCGCGCTCGGCGTGCAGGTGACGATCATCAATGCCGGCGATCGCCTGCTCACCCAGTTCGACCACGACGTCAGCGATGCCCTGCGCCAGGAGTTCACGCGCCGCTTCGGCATTCACACGCTCCTGGGCGCCGACGTCAGCAGCATCGAGGTGCACGACGGCCTGGGGCACGTCACCGTGGCCGACGGCACCATGCTGGTGGCCGAATGCGTGCTGTATTGCGCCGGCCACGAGGGCAACACCGCCGGGCTCGGGCTGGAGAATGCCGGCGTCGCCACCAACGCGCGCGGCTTCATCCAGGTGGACGAGAAGTTCCGCACCAGCATCACGCACATTTACGCCGCGGGCGACGTCATCGGGTTTCCGGCGATGGCGTCGACGTCCATGGAGCAGGCGCGCGTGGCCGTCTGCCACGCGTTCGACTTCAAGTACAAGCAGGCGGTTTCGGAAATCATGCCCTACGGCGTCTGGACGATTCCCGAGGTGGCCACCGTCGGCATGTCCGAGCATGACGCCCGCGCGCACGACCTGTCGTACGAGATCGGCAAGGCGAGCTTCCGCGACAACGTGCGTGGCCAGATCATCGGTGAAACGGCCGGCTTCGTGAAACTCGTCTTCAGCCCCGAAGACCAGCGGCTGCTCGGCGCCGCCGTGGTGGGCGAAGGGGCGTGCGAGCTCATTCACGTGGCCGGCGCGGTGCTCGGCTTCCACGGCACGATCGACTACTTCATCCAGGCCGTGTTCACCTACCCGACGCTGAGCGATGCGTTCAAGTACGCCGCATACGACGGGCTGCAGCGGGTGCAGAACAAGATCCGGAAGTCGGGGGGGATGGAAATGAAACAGTAGGTGGTTGGCGGCTGGCGGCTGGCGGTTGGTGGTTGGCGGCTGGCGGCTGGCGGCTGGCGGCTGGTGGCTGGTGGAGAACCACCTACTACCAACCACCAGCTACCAACTACCAGCTACCAGCTACCAGCTACCAGCTACCAGCTACCAGCTACTCCGCGACATACTCTGCGATCGCGGCACGCACGTTTTCCGGCAACGGATACGGCGCCAACGTGGCCCTGTGCACGCACACCACCGTCAGGGTACCGCTCGCCCGGTGCACGCGGTCGCGCTCGCGGTACACCTCGAAACGCAGGGTGAGCGACGTCCTCCCCACCCGGGCGATCCAGGCCTCGATGACCACTTCCTCGTCCATGTGCGCCGGCGAGTGGAACTCGCACTGCAGCGCCTTGCGCGGCAGCCAGACGTCGCCCGCAAGACGCAGCACTTCGTAGGGCAACCCGCAGGCGCGGTACATCTCGTGCTCCGCGATCTCGAAGAATCGCAGGTAGGTGCCGTAATGGATGATGCCCATCGGGTCGCAGTCGGACCAACGGACGCGGTCGGTAATCGAGAAATGAGGCATGGGTGCGGAGTGCGGGGGCTTGGTGGAGAGGAATGAGTGGAGGTTGGGTGCGGAGGGGCGGGGCGACCGCCCCCAGCCCCCCCCCC
>JBBTFF010000093.1:0-15615 GCA_038041995.1 Gemmatimonadota bacterium
GCGCGCTCGACCTGCTGCTGTCGATCGGTGCGGGAACCGGGCTGGTGTTCATCCTCCGCTGGTACTGGTGGCGCGTGAGCGCCTGGTCGGAGATCTCGGCGATGCTGGCCGCGACCGTCACGTCGGTGTGGCTGCAGCTCGGGGTCGGCCCGGAAGGGTTCGGGTTGAGTGCATCGGGGCGCGACGCGCAGGTGTTCTTTGCGTACTCGATCCTCACGACCACGGCGGTGGTAACGGTGGTCTGGATTGCCGTCACGTTGCTGACACCGCCCACCGACACCGACAAGCTCGTCGCGTTCTACCGTCACACGCGGCCGTCGCTCCGCGGGTGGGGGCCCATCGCGGCCCTCGCTCCCGACGTGAAGCCCGAAGGCAGCGGCTGGGTGGCATTGCGGCAGTGGGCGCTGGGGTGCGCGACGGTCTACCTGTCGCTCTTCGGGATCGGCGAGTTGCTGCTCGGCGGGACCGTGCGCGGCGTCTCGTACTTGGCGGCGTCGTTGGTCTGCGGCGCCGGCATCCTCCACTCGCTGCGGAGCGAGCAATGATCCGTCGAACGCCCTGGCTGGTTGTCAGGTTGGTCGCGGCCCTGCGAGCATGCCATGGTTGATCTCGCCGTTCTCGCGCAACACCTCATCGACGGCCACGCCGACGATGTGGCGCGCCTCACGCGCGAGGCGCTCGACGAAGGCCAGACGCCGTCCGACATCCTCGAGCGCGGCCTCATTGCCGGCATGCAGGTGATCGGGGTGCGCTTCCGCGACAACGTCATCTTCGTGCCCGAGGTGCTGGTCGCGGCGCGCGCCATGAAGGCGGGGCTGGCGCACCTCGAGCCGGTGCTCGCCGCCTGCGGCATCGAGCCGGTGGGCACGTACGTCATCGGCACCGTGAAGGGCGACATTCACGACATCGGAAAGAACCTCGTCGGCATGATGCTGAAGGGCGCCGGCTTCCGGGTCATCGATCTCGGGGTGAACACGCCGCTCGCGAAGTTCCTCGCCGCCATCGAGGAGCACCGTCCCGACCTCGTGGGCATGTCGGCGCTGCTGACGACGACCATGGGACAGATGAAGGTCAACATCGCGGCGTTCCACGAGGCGGGTCTCTTCGACCGGCTGCGCGTGATGGTCGGTGGCGCCGCCGTGTCGGAGGACTATGCCGCGACGATCGGCGCGCACGGGTATGCCAAGGATGCCCCCGACGCCGTGGCCCGCTCACTCGAACTGCTGGCCGAGGTGAGGACCGCGCGAAGCCTCGCCGGAGGGTGAGGGTGGGATTCCACATCCGGTTCCTCCCCGAAGACCGCTCCACCGTGTCGGATGGGCCGATCGACCTGTTCCTCGCGGCGGCGCTGTGCGACATCTGGACCGAGCAGCCCTGCGGCGCGCGCACCGTCTGCGCCAAGTGCCGCGTGCGCGTGGTGGACGGCGCGGCCGGCGTGACGAGCGCCGATGCGCGGTTGCTCACGGTAGCGGAGATTGCCGACGGCTGGCGGCTGGGGTGCCAGCTGACGCTCGACGCCGACGTGACGCTGGCCATTCCGCCGCAGACGAGGTCGACGGCGGCGAAGTCGTTCGGCGACGAGTCGCTCTTTGCCGATGGAATTGTGCCGAACGCCGAGGCGCACGTCGGGTCGTCAGTGCCTGCCGCGAATGGCGAGTCGCGTGAGCCGGCGGACCCGGCCTTCGGCGTGGCGGTCGACATCGGCTCCACGACGCTCGCCGCCGCCCTGGTGGACCTCACGACGGGGCGGGTGGCCGGCACGACCTCGCGCGTGAACCCGCAGGTGCGGTTCGGCGCCGACGTGATCTCGCGCATCCACTTCGCGGGGGAGCACGCCGACGGCAACGCGCATTTGCATGCGGTCGTCACGGAGGCCATCGGGGAGATGATCGCCGACCTGGCGGGGCAGGGTGGCGTCGCAACCGGGCGCGTGGTGGCCGTTGCCTGCGCGGGCAACGCGACGATGACGCACGCCGCGGTGGGGGCCGACATCACTCCCCTGGGGCAGGCGCCGTATGAAGGCTCATTCACCGACGAGCGCCGCGTGCCCTCGCGCGAGCTCGGCTGGCCCGGTCACCGCGACGCCGTCGCGTGGTTCCTGCCGATGGTCGGGCATCATGTGGGAGGCGACACGGTCGCGGCTGTTCTCGCCTGCGGAATCGATCGCGCCGAGGAGTGGCAGCTGCTCATCGACCTCGGCACCAACACCGAGGTGGTGCTGGGTTGCCGCCGCGCGCTCATCGCGACCTCCACGGCCGCGGGACCGGCGTTCGAGGGCGCCAACATCGAGCACGGAATGCGCGCGGCCCCCGGCGCGATCGACCGCGTGCGCGTACTTGGCGATGGCCGGCTCATCGTGGGCACCGTGGCCAACCAGCCATCACGCGGCATCTGCGGCAGCGGGCTCATCGACGCGGTGGCCGAGCTGCATCGCGCCGGGGTCGTTGCCACCAGTGGCTACATGCGCAGCCGCGCCGAGTGCGAGGCGGCAGGCGTGGCGCGCCGGCTGTGCGAGCGGGTGGTGGAGTCACCGGGCGGAGCACGTCACGTGCTGCTCGACGCCGAAGTGACGCTGACCGCACAGGACGTGCGGCAGTTGCAACTGGTGAAGGGATCGATTGCGGCGGGCATCGCGCTGGTGGTGCGCCACGCCGGCGTTGGCGTGGAGGAGCTCGATGCCGTGCACATTGCCGGGACGTTCGGGAGCTTCGTGCGCAAGGCGTCCGCACAGGCCATCGGACTGGTGCCCGCCGTCGATCCCGAGCGCGTCCATTTCGTGGGCAACGCCGCCGGCGTCGGCGCGCGCATGGTTCTGGTGGATGCGCGGGCGCGGCAGCGGGCCAAGGACATCGCGGAGCGCTGCGAGTATCTGGAGCTGGCGGGTCACGTGGGCTACGAGGACGCATTCTGCGCGGCCATTCCGTTCGTGGAAGACTGAGCCTGGAGGACTGATGGCACCGGTGGACGACGACGAGCGCTCGCGCACGCGCGAGGCGTTGACCAGACTGCAGGCCGCGCTCACTGCGGTGGCGCAAGACGTCGTGTCGCGCATCGACGAGCGCTGCCCGTATCGGGCGCGCGAGGATCGCTGTACCTTCGCGCACGGGTGCCGGAACCAGCGCCGCGAGCCGGGACCGGGTGAACGCGTGGTACGGTGCGCTGGTGATCACCAGCTGCGGAGGACCATACGATGAACGGGCGCGAGCGGATGGAAGTCGCCATGCGACTCGGCGTGCCCGACCGCGTGCCCGTCATGTGCCAGCTTGCCCTCGGGCACTACTTCCTGCACTCAGGCCTCGATGCCATCGACATCTGGCACGACAGCGACGCGTTTGCCGAAGCGCTGATTCGCCTGCAGCAGCGCTACGGGTTCGACGGCATCCTCATCAACCTCCCGGGCCGGGATCCCGACTGGCGACGCGCCGTGCAGCGGATCGAGGCGGTGGACGACGAGCGCGTCATCACGTGGAAGAACGGGTGGTACACGGCCGCGCCGAGCGACGACAACCCGCACGTGTACCAGGCCGACGGCACGCGGTATTTCCCGACGTTCGACGAGATCGATCCCGACACGCTGTACTATGTGGAGCCGCACGACCTGTCGAGCATCACGCATCCGTACTCGTGGGGCTTCGGCGGGGAGCCAGCGGTGCCCGGACCCGGGTTCTTCCCGCCGTGGCACTACGATACCATTCGCGCCGTCGTGAATCGCGTGGGTCACGACGTGTCGGTGCACGGCGAGCTGTTCTCGCCGTTCTCGCAGTTCATGGAGCTGCTCGACTACACGTCCGGCCTGATGGCGCTGATGGACGATCCGGGGAAGGTGAGGGCCTGCCTCGACCGGCTGGCCGAGGGCGCGATCGAGCTCGGCTGCGGGCAGGTGCGCGCCGGGGCGCACGCGGTGCTCATCTCGTCGGCGTTCGCCGGGGCGGGGCTGATTTCGCGCGAGCACTACGCGTCGTTCGTCCTGCCCTACGAGCGCCAGGTCGTGGACGGCATCCACGCGCAGCACGACGTGCCCATCTACACGCACACCTGCGGCGCGATCGGCGACCGGCTCGACCTGATGGAAGCCACGCACACGCAGGGCATCGACACGCTGGACCCGCCACCGCTCGGCACCGTCGAGCTCGCCGACGCCAAGCGACAGACCGCGGGCCGGTTGTTCATCAAGGGCAACCTCGACCCCGTCAACACGATGCTGTTCGGCACGCCGGACGACGTGCGCGCGGCCGCGCGCGGACGGCTGCGGATCGCCGCCCCGGGCGGCGGCTACATCCTGAGCACCGCGTGCTCGGTGGCGCCGGCCGCGCCCCCCGCGAACATCATGGCGCTGCGCGAGGCGGCGGAAGAGTGGGGCCGGTATGATGACCAACCTGCTTGACGAGGCGCGTCGCGGCGCCGTGATCATCGGCGACGGCGGGATGGGCACCGAGCTGCAGTGCGCGGGGCTCGAGCCGGGCGGCTGCGGCGACGAGTGGAACCTCACGCACGCCGACGAGGTGCAGGCGATCCAGCGGCGATACGTCGACGCCGGCGCGCAGCTGCTACTCACCAACACCTTCGGCACCAACCGGTTAGTGCTGTCTCGCTACGGACTCGAAGACCGCGTGGCCGACATTGCCCGTGCCGCGGCGATCAACGCGCGATCCGCCGCCGATGGACGCGCCTGGGTGCTCGGCGACGTCGGGCCGTGCGGCGGCTTCCTCGAGCCACTCGGCGAAATCAGCGAAGCCGAACTCGAGGCCACCTGGCGCGACGCCATCGGAGCGATGCTCGAGGTGGGGGTGGACGGCATCATCTTCGAGACGATGACGGCGGTGGAGGAAATCGTGCTGGGAATTCGCGTCGCCGGTGAGCTCGGTGCGCCACTGATCGTCGCGTCGATGGCGTACGACACCGTGCGCGGCGGCTACAAGACGATGATGGGCGTGACACCGGGCGACGGTGCGCGCGAGTGCGTCGAGGCCGGGGCGCACATCGTCGGCGCCAACTGCGGCCGACTGGAGCCGGAGGAGTTCGTGCACGTGGCGCGGGCAATGCGAGACGCCACGGATGTGCCGCTCGTCCTGCAGCCCAACGCCGGGCAGCCGCGGCTCGAGGGCGACGCGATCGTCTACCCGCGCGATCCGGCGAGCCTGGCCCCGGCGCTGGTCGAGCTGTCGCGCCATGCGGCAATCGTCGGGGGGTGCTGCGGCACGACGCCGGCGCACATCGAGGCGTTTCGGCGCTCGGTGCGGTGAGCGGTGGTTGGTGTAAGATTGCCGCCGCCTCTTACGGCACCACCCGCGCCGCCTCGATCCTCGCCAGCCCTCGCCCCTCCAGCAGCTTGTTGATCCTCGGCAACTCGATCGCGATCCACCGCGCGAAGTCCTTCGACACGTCGCCCATCTCGCGGCTGATGGAGCCCGCGCGCTCCACCTGCATCTCCGACGGCCGCCCCTCGTATCCGACCACGCTGCCATACAACTCGGCGAGGTTCTCCCGCAGCCGCTCCTCGCCCGTGATCATCCCGCCTTCCTTCGTCGCGACGATCTTCTTGCGCATCGTGTCCACCTGCGCCGAGCCGCGCTGGAGCGCCTGCATCAGCGAGTCGCGTGCGGCCAGGCCGGTGCCGCGCTGATCGAGCGATCCGCGCATGTCGTTCATCTTGTCGACGACCGTCGTCATTTGGTTCATCAGGTCGTACAGGGTGATTGCCAGCGCGAACTGGGCCTTGCGATCGGCAACCGCGTGCGAGACGCGCGAGTCACCCGTGACCCGCAGCGACGTCGTGTACTGCGAGTCCCCTTCCGTGAGCTTCACCGTGTAGCGGCCCGGCAGGAAGCGGGGGCCCACGGCGAACGCGGCCGTTGCCGCCGGGGGTATCCGCGGCGGCGCCATCCGCATGGACCACGCCGTGCGACTCAATCCGCGCCGTTTGCCCGTCGGCAGCGACTGCACCAGTTTCCCGGCGGAATCGAACACCTGCAGCTTCATGTCGCCGAAGATGTGGCGCCTCTGCAGGTAGTACGTGATCACCGCGTCGCCGGGCGGGTTGGGCCCGATGAACTCGGCGTCGCCGTTCGCCCAGCCGCCGAAGGTGGAGAGCACCTGCACGACCGGCTTCGTCTGCACGAACGCGGCACCCTTGGCGAGTGTGCCCGTGGTCAGGTTCCTGAGCGGCGTGATGTCGTCCACGATCCAGATGCCGCGACCGTGCGTGGCGATCACCAGGTCGTCGTCACGCGGATGGATGGCCAGGTCGTGCACCGCGACCGCCGGCATGTTGCCACCCTTGTAGCGCGACCACCGCCGCCCGCCGTCCGTCGAGATCCAGAGGCCGAACTCGGTGCCGAGGAAGAGGAGCTGCGGGTTGACCAGGTCCTCCTTGATCACGTGGGCGTAGCCGCGCACCGGCGAACCCGCCGCAACCAGCGGCGTCCAGGTCTTGCCGAAATCCGTCGAGCGATACGCGTACGGCGTCATGTCGCCAAACGCGTGAAGGTCGAACGTCGCGTAGATCGTGCCGGCGGCAAAGTGTCCCGGCTCGACGCTCGACACCCAGGCGTTTCTGGGCAGCCCGGTGATGTTGCCGGCGACGTTCGTCCACTTCTTTCCGCCGTCGCGCGTCAACTGGAGGTTGCCGTCGTCGGTGCCCGCCCAGATCACCGTCGAGTCCCTGGGCGATTCACCGATGGCGAAGATCGTCGTGTGCATCTCGGCGCTGGAGTTGTCCACCGTCACGCCGCCCGACTGCTCCTGCTTCTGCTTCGCCGGGTCGTTCGTGGTGAGGTCGGGCGAGATGCGGTCCCACGACTGGCCGTGGTTCCGCGAGCGGAACAGGTACTGCGCGCCGAGGTAGATCGTGCCGCTCTTCGTGGGACTCAGGTGAATGGGCGAGTTCCAGTTGAAGCGCAGCTTCCCTTCCTTGAAACCCGGCAGCGGCTTGATGTCGCGCACCTCGTGCGTCTTGCGGTTGATGCGGCCGATGTAGCCGCCCTGCGCTTCGGCGTAGATATACGTTGGATCGGAGGGATCGACGAACATCCAGAAGCCGTCGCCGCCGTACATGTTTTCCCACTGGCCCTTGGCGATTCCTCCCGGATACTGCGACGCACCCACCCACGAGCTGTTGTCCTGCAGCCCGCCGTACACGTTGTACGGCTTCTCCATGTCCACGCTGACGTGGTAGAACTGCGAAATCGGCAGGTTCTCGCCCTTCCACCACTTGTCGCCGCCGTCGTAGGAGTACCAGAGGCCGCCGTCGTCACCGGTGATCAGGTGATCGGAGTTCTGCGGATCAACCCACACGTCGTGGAAATCGCCGTGCGCGCTGCCGCTGATTCCGCTGAACGAGGCCCCGCCGTCGGTGCTCATGATCAGCGGACCGTCAGGCTTGTAGATGCGGTTCTCGTCCTTCGGATCCACGATGAGATGCGCGAAGTAGAACGGCCGCCAGGTCATGTTCTGGCTGCGGTCGCGCAGCTCCCACGTCTTGCCGCCGTCGTCCGACCGATAGAGCCCGTTCAGCGGCGGTACGGCTTCGATGAAGGCGTACACGACGCTGGGTTTCGATGGCGCCACCGTCACCGCGACGCGTCCCCACGGCTTCGCCGGCAGTCCCCGGGCGCTCTTGTCGTCGAGCGTGGCCCATGTCGCACCACCGTCGGTGCTCTTGAACAGGCCGCTTCCGCTCGGCTCGTCGGGACCGTCTCCGCCGGACCGGAAGCTCCAGCCCGTGCGACGGAAGTCCTACATGCCGGCGTAGAGCGTGTTCGGCGCCGACGTGTCCATCGTCATCATCGAGCAGCCGGTGGACGCGTTCGATCCGGCGAGCACTTTCGACCACGTCGTGCCGCCGTCGGTCGTCTTGTACACCCCGCGGTCATTGCTGTCGCTCCAGAGCTTGCCGGGGACGCAGGCATACACGGTGTTCGTGTTCACGGGATCAATCAGGACCTTCGCGATGCGCTCGGAGTCCCTGAGTCCCATGTTGGTCCAGGTCTCGCCGGCGTCGGTGGTCTTGTAGATGCCGTCGCCAAGGGAGACGCTGTTGCGCGTCCATGATTCGCCGGTGCCGACCCACACCGTCCGGGGGTCCTTCGGGTCTATCGCGACGGCGCCGATGGACTGCACGTCCTGCTTGTCGAAGACGGGCTTGAAGGTTGTGCCGCCGTTCATCGACTTCCACACGCCGCCGCTCGCGGCGCCGACGTAGATGGTGAGGCGGTTGCCTTCGTGGACAGCATCGAGGGCGGCGACGCGACCGCTCATGGCGGCCGAACCGATGTTCCTGGCACCGAGACCCGACGTCGTTTCGGAGTCGACGAGGGCGGAGAGCGCGGCGATCGGACGAAGTGACGAAGTGACGGGCGCCGACGGAATCGACGACGGACTGGGGCCGCTCATCGGAGGCGCCGTGGCAGCCGCCTCGGCGGCGCTCACGAGCTTCGCGCCGGCGGCGGGCTTCGTGAAGCGGGCGTCGTCGATGCCCAGGTTCACAGTGATGCGTTCCCACGCGTACTGCTGCTTTTCGGAACTCGAGCTGCCCTTGGCGCCGATCGCAAACGCGAACGGGAACAGCACACCCTGGACTTCCTTGTAGTCGCCAAGCTCGACCTCGAACGTGCGCTCGGTGCCGCGCACCGTGCGCTTGACCTCGTACTTGATTGGCACGCAGGACTCGGCATCCAGGTAGTAGGTGCGCACGTCGCCGTTGCTCGAGAGCGTGACCCGCAGCTTGTAGACGTCGGTGCCCTCGACCTGGTCGGTGCCGATCAGCTCGACCTTATTGCCCCGCTGCTGGTAATTGAACAGCGGGTCGTCGAACTCTGCGTCCTCGACGATTCCCTTGGTCTCGTCTTCACCGAGCGACTCGGGGTCCTTCTTGCCGCCCCACGGCTCGATCTTCCAGCCGCTCGTGCCGTCGAACGCCGTCACGCCCGTCATCCCGCCGAACGTGAACTCCTCGCGCACTTTGTTGGGGCGCCGGTACTCGTTGGTGACCACTGCCTCGAAACCGCCGCCGCCGTAGAAACGGCCACTCTTCCGCACGGACTGGACGGCGCGGAGGCGCTCGGCGCCGCCGATGCGCTGGGCGTAGCGAGCGATGATTTCGTCCGCGGTCGGCGTCGCTTGGGCGGACGCGTGCGCCGCAAGCACGAAGGTGAGGGCGAGCAGGGACACCGGGCGCATTTGCATTGGCGGGCTCCGTGGGCGTGTTGCGGGCTGTTCAGAGTATGCGCGGCCGGGCTCGGAGACGTCAACGGGCGCGAGGGGTTCCTTCCTAAGACTCGTACACCCAGCGCCCGCCGACCATCGTCCGTTCGATCTTCACGTTCACGATCTCGATGGGCGGCACGGAGCGCGGGTCGGTGGCGAGCACCACCAGGTCGGCCACCTTGCCGACAGTGATCGACCCCTTGAGGTGTTCCTCGTATGACGCGTAGGCGCCGTTGACGGTGAGCACCTTCAGCGCCTCGTCGAGCGTGATCTTCTGGCTGGCACCCCACGCAGTGCCGCGAATGTCGGTGCGCGTCATCATCGACGTCAGCGCCATCATCGGTTCGAACGGCCCAGGCGGATAGTCGCTTCCCATCGTCGCCGGAATCCCGGCGTCGAGGAACCACCGCATGGGAAACATGCGCTCGGTCCGCTCGGCGCCGTACTCGGTCATCTTCTCGCCGTGGAAGTAGACGTAGCTCGCGAACGGCGTGGGGATGGCTCCCAGCGCCTTGATGCGCCGAATGAGCTCGGGGGTGAGCACCGTGCAGTGCTCGAAGCGAAACCGCGGATCCTTGCGCGGCATCTCCTTCTGCAGGCGCTCGTACAGCGTGGCGACGGCGTCGATGGCGACTTCGCCGTTGGTGTGCGTCCCGATCTGCCATCCGGCCTTGTGCGCTTTCTGGAAGATGGGCCAGAGCACGTCGGCATCCATCACGGTGATGCCGAAGTCGTTCGGGCGTCCGACGTACGGCTGGGCAAGTCGCGCGGTGCGCTCGGAGATCGAGCCGTCGGCCGTGCTCTTCACCGCGCCGACCTTCACCCATTCATCACCGAGTCCGGTGCGCACCCCGGCCTGGATCATCTTGTCGAGGTGCATGTAGCCGATGTGGCAGTAGACGCGCGTGTGCAGCTGCCCCGCGTCGCGCGCGTCCTGGTAGGCGCGCAGGTCGTCGGGCGACCCGTAGGCGTCGGTGACCGAGGTGACGCCAGCGGCCGCGAGTCGTCGCGAGATCTCGGCGACACCGGCCTGCTGATCGGCGCGCGTGATCACGCGCTTGTCGGCGTCACCGACCATCCCGGCGGCGGCCTCGGTCACCCGTCCGCTCAACCTGCCCGTGGCGTCGCGCTCGAACCGTCCGCCGACGGGATCGGTGACCGATTCGGTGATTCCGGCGCGCTCGTAGGCGAGCGAGTTCACGTAGCTCGTGTGCCCGCCGCGGTGCTGCACGTGGATGGGGTGCGCGGTGCTCACCGCGTCGAGATCGGCGCGCGTGAGAAACCGTCGCTCGGCGGTCTTGGTGTCGTCGTACTTGAACCCCTGAATCCACTCGCCAACCGGAGTCTTCACCGCCCGTTCGCGCAGCGCCGCCTGAATGGCGCCGACGGATCGCAGGTCGCAGTCGACGGAGAAGAGGTGCTGGAGGCCGGCGCCTGCCGGATGATTGTGCGCGTCGATGACGCCGGGGATCACCACCCTGCCGCCGAGGTCCACCGTGCGGGTGCCGGGGCGGACGAGGGCGCGGATGTCGGCGTTGCTTCCCACGGCGATGATGCGTCCGCCGGCAATGGCGATGGCCTTCGCACGCGGCGTCGCGGCGTCCTGCGTGAGGATGTCGCCGTTGACGAGGATCAGCTCGGGTGTTTCGCGCCACGCGGGGAGCAGGGTGAACGCGGCCATATGGCCGACGAAGTCACGGCGGGAGGTCATTGCGGTCTCCGTGGGGCATCGTCGAGTGAGGCGGCGCTGGAACGGTAGGGCGCGTAGTCCCGCCCCCAGTCCACGCCGATCACCTCCAGCGAGATGCGCGTGCCGTCGACGTGCACGATGACATAGTGGTACGGATTGCCGGTGGAATCGGCGCCCGGGCGCACGAGGTGCTCGAGCGATACCTGATCCGACGCATTGGTCTTGAGGTACTCGGTGAGGTCTGGCTCGCCCGTGTACTTGTAGAGCGGCGCGCCGCCGCCGCCGCTGACGATCTGGTCGATGCGATGTGTGCCGGTGGCATCGGTGTAGCGTTCGATCCAGTGCTCGTACAGGTGCTCGTGCCCGGTGAGCAGGAGTCGGACGTGGTGACGGCGGAAGAGCGGCATCCATCGCGCGCGGACCGAGGCCGCCTGCGTTTCGATCCGCGGCCCGCCGTGCGGGCCCGACGAGAATGCCGGGTGATGATAGAACACCGCGATGTTCACGTACCGCTTGCGATCGAGTCCCTCGAGCTGCGCCTTGACCCAGGCGAACTGCACGCTGTCATCGGGAATGTCGGAATCGAACGCGATGAAGAACGTGTTGCCGTATCCGAAGGCGTAGGTGGGGTAGCCCGCCAGCCGGCGCTTCGAGCCGACGGCCGGGATCAGCCGGGCGTTGGTCGCAAAATAATTGTGCAGGCCGTCCACCCGGCGAATGCTGGCCAGGTCCGTGGAGCTGCCGACGTCGTGGTTCCCGACGGAGAGCAGGTACGGCACGTTCCCTTCCTGCGTCAGCCGGTTGATGAGCGGGATGTAACTCACGTTCAGCTGGCTGGCGATCGACCCGTTCACCACGGCGTCGCCGCTCTGCAGGATGAATCGGATGGGGTCACGGGTCTTCGCCGCCGTCTTGATGGTGGCGAGCATCGACTCGACCACCAGCCCATGCTCCACCTGCAGCGCCCTGCCATCGGCACGGCCGCGCGTGTCGCCGTAGGCGATGAAGCTGAACTGCTTGACCTTCGCTGTGGCTCTTTCGGAGGGCAGCGGCTTGCGCGGCGCGCGGGTGGGCTCGGTGATGATCGTGTCGCGCGTGGCCGGCGCTTGTGGCGGCGTGGGCACCTGGGCCGGCAGCAGGGCGGGGGCAACGAGCAGGGCGAGGAAGGCACGGCGGATCGTCATGGGAGAGTCCGTCTGTGTGGGGAAATCACTGCGGACGGCTGCCGCGCGTCGTCAGGAGAGAGAGGCCGAGACCGTACCGGCGCGCGCCGAGCCGGAGGAGAGCTGCAGGACATTCATGAGCGGGGAAAGATGCATCGCAGGCAGGTGGTTCGCATCTGGCCGCGAGGTTCAGATGCCGCTTGACGCGGGCAGCGCGGTCCGTGAGGAGATATCTTTCGTCCGTCATTCGTCATCCGTCATCATCCGTCTCGGAGCCCCCACGGCGCACCAGCCTGAAATCGACGACGCGCTCCGCGCGCGCCTCAAGGACCTGTGCACCGAAGGGTGGAACTTCTTCGCGCGCTTCGACCGTGAGGTGCGGGAGCGTGAGTTCCACTCGTTCATCGCCAGCGAGTACGAAGTGGTGCTCGAGTCGCTGATCGCGCACCGCGCCCCGGGGCGGACCTTCCTCGAGCTGGGCTCGGCGTCGGGGGTGATCACCATCATGGCCGACCTGCTCGGCTACGAGGCCGCCGGCATCGAGATCGACACGTCGCTCG
The DNA here is from genome assembly GCA_038041995.1 of Gemmatimonadota bacterium. Lineage (GTDB taxonomy): Bacteria > Gemmatimonadota > Gemmatimonadetes > Gemmatimonadales > Gemmatimonadaceae > PNKL01. The sequence goes on from JBBTFF010000093.1 coordinate 12,618, forward strand.
TGGCGACGGCCCGCGCGCTGGCGGCGCGGTTCGGCTCGAAGGCGCGCTTCGTGGCCGGGAGCTTCTTTCCGTCGGGATACGTCTTCAAGACGACCAGCGGCGACGAGCGCACCGGGACGATGGGCGCCGGCATCTCGGCGTATCTCGAACTTGGCAGGGCGCTCGATGACTTCGACATCGTCTTCGGCTATCCGTGGGGCGGAGAAGAGCCGGTGATGCTCGACCTGATGAAACGTTACGGCAGCCCCGACGCGCTGCTGCTGCTGCACGGCGTCAACGACGGCGTGAAGGCGTATCGGGGCGGGAAGCTGGTGACGGGCGCGCGGTAACGGTCGAACAGCGCCGCGGCCCTGCCACCGGCGCGTCAGGCACCGATCACCGAGAGTCCCATGGCCCGCGCTGCCGTGGCGAGCGCCTTGTCGTGCGTCGCCATGGTCAGCGGCACCTCGCGAGCCTCCTGCCAGGTCAGCGCGGTGGACAGGTGAATGGCGTCGAGGGTGCCGAGGGGTGTGGGAAACGCATCGGACGCGCGGCGCAACACGGGGCGCCCGACGTCGACCACCTCCGTCGCCTCGAGCATGTCGTAGACTATCGCGCGGCGATCGGCGACTTCGTCGGCGCTGAGCGCGCCGGAGCGGGCGAGCCGATCGAGCGTGCGCAGGCATTCAACCTCGGTGAGGGCGCTCGCCACGGCCCGTTCTATGCGCTTCCACTCGGCGAGCCGCCCCGGCTCACCCAGCGCGAGCCGCAACACCACCGAGGCGTCGAGGTAGGCGATCATCGCGACGACTGACGCTCGTCGAGCAACGCGGCCAGGCTGTTCAGCCGGCGTCCCAGCGGTCGCGGCAGCTTCACGTCGCGCAGCGCCCGCGTGGGACGGCGAACGACCAGGGGTTCGTCATCGGCTTCGTACGGTACGAGACGCGCGACCGGCGTGTCGCGGTCGCATACGGTCACATGGTGTCCCGCGCGCGCGGCGCGAAGGTAGGCGCTCAATTGCGCCTTCAGCTCGGCGACTTTGACGGACTTCCCTGGTCTCTTCATCATGGTCACAATATGGTCATATCTGGTCATGTAATGCAATGCGCGGCCCGACGGGCGCAGGGCCGGCCCACCACCACCACGCGCGCGGCGGTGGCGCGCCCCGCTACTTCAACGGCGGCGGCACCCGGCGCTTCGTCACCTGCTCGAACGCGTAGGCGAGCTCGATGAGCCGCGGCTCCGTGCACGAGACGCTGGTGAAACTCACGCCGTAGGGCGTCGGTTGCGCATCGAAGCCCCTGGGAAACGCGGGCGTTGGCGCGTTGGGCACGCGGCCAAACGGGACGATGACCGTGGGGTACCCCGGACGCGCCGCGATGCCGGCGCTTCCCGCGCCGGGGAAGAGCAGCGCGTCGAGTCGCTGCGCCTGCACCACCTCGGCGATGCCGTGCGTGCCGGCGAGCTCGATGTCCCGGGCGCGATCCGCTTCGTACCGCGCCCGGTCGGCCGTCACGTCCATCTCGTCCGAAATATCGAGCAGCGACTGCCCGTACTTGATGGCGCCGCGGCCGGCGTTGGCGATGTTGAAGAAACGCAGGTCGGTGAGCGTCTTGATCGGCGTCGCCGCGCCCAGCGAGGCGAGCCAGGCGTTGAAGTCGCGCTTCATCCCGTACTCGAGCACCGTGGAACAGCCGGCGTTCTGTCCCTTCCTTTGTTCCACGCCGCCGCAGACGCCCCACCCGAGGAAGTTCTTCGTCGTGTCGGTGGTGATGACGCTCGGGATGTTGGCGGAATCGACGATCACCGCCCCTTCCTTCTTCAGGATCTCGATGGCCTCGGCCATGATCGCGGCCTGCGCGGGAGCGAGCCCCCCGCGCCGCGCGGCGGAGCCCGGCGTGCCGATGCCGTCGTAGAAGAAGGCGCGCGGAATGCCGATGCGCGCTCCCTTGAGCGCGTCACGCTTGAGGTGCGGTCGATAATCGCCGTTGGCCGGTGGCGTGCAGGCGCGCGTGGCCGGGTCGTTGGGGTCGGGCTGCGCGCCCTCGAGCGCGCCGAGCATGATCGCCGCGTCCTCGACGGTGCGCGCCATGGGGCCCGGGGTGTCCTGGTCGGCCGTGATGGGAATCACGCCGTACCGACTGATGCGTCCCACCGTGGGCTTGATCGCCGCGAGCATGTTCTGGTTGGCCGGGCTCAGGATCGAGCCCGAGGTCTCCGTGCCGACGTTGGCGGCCCAGAAGCTCGCCGCCGTTCCAATGCCCGAACTCGATCCGCCGGTGAACAGCGCCGGACGTCCGTCGTTGGTGCCGGCGCGCGGGTCGGGGCGCGGATCATACGGGTTCATGCCGTAGCCGCCGACTGCGCTGTAGTTGGCGGGCATCGGCGTGGGGCTGCCGGCTACCCAGTTGGCGAGTTCCGTCAGCACCGTCTTGGCGAGGATGATCGCGCCGGCGTCCTTGAGGTTCCTGGTGAGCGTTGCCTCGTACGGTGGCACCAGCCCCTTGAAGGCGAGCGCACCGCCGGTGGTGGGCATGTTCGTCGTATGGATGTTGTCCTTGAGGGCCACGGGGATGCCGTGCAGCGGCCCGCGCACCTTCCCCTGCGCCCGCTCGCGGTCGAGCGCGTCGGCCTCGGCGAGCGCCGTGCGGCTGATCGTCAGAGTCGCGTTGACGGTGCGGTCGTAGGTGGCGATGCGCGCCATGTACAGCAGCACGAGTTCGCGCGACGTCACGCGTCCGTCGGTGAGCGCCGCCTGCAGTTGCGGAATGGTCGCCTCGGTCACGTCGAACAACGCACGAACCGGCGGGGCGGCCGGCCGTCGCTGGGCCTGCGCAGGAATCGTGACGGCGGTGACGAGCGAGATCAGCAGGGAGAGTGCGCGGCGGTTCATGGGAGACGGGAAGTTGTGGGAAACGATGTCGTCAGCCGTCAGAGTATGCAGGCTGCGCCGGGCGGTGGCAACGCGACGGCGACCCGCGACGGCGACCCGCGACGGCGACCCGCGACGGCGACCCGC
>JBBTFF010000093.1:15715-40867 GCA_038041995.1 Gemmatimonadota bacterium
CGCGACGGCGACCCGCGACGGCGACCCGCGACGGCGACCCGCGACGGCGACCCGCCGCCGCCGACCTACGGATTCGGCGCGACCGCCTGAGCGGGCGGCGATGCGGGCAATCCCTCGAGTCGCTCCCAAACCACATTGGCCGGTCGGAGCAAGGTCATCGTTGTCGGGCGCCCCGGGTGCAGCATCATCTCCAGCGTCTGCTCCCTGCCGGTCGCTCCGTACACGACCCGGAGCCGAATGCCCTGGGTCGTGGTATCGACCCTTGACGACGTCACGGCGACGGGACCCGTGGCGGCACGGCGACCCGCGACGATCTCGATGGTCTCCATGGAGACCACGATCATGCGGCCGGCGTAGGTGGCGTTTCCGGTAACCCACGTTCCCCGGAAGTCCTCGGGCACGGCTGCCTTTCCTGCCGGCCACCAGTAGTACGCACCCGTCACGGCGAGAATCAGCGCTGCGACGCCCGGCAGCCACCACTCCCTGACCACGTGCAACGCAGGCCTGGCGCGGATTGCACGAATCGCCTCCTCTCTCGTCAGTCGGGGAGGAGGTGGCGGCGCAACCGGCACTGCCTTGGGCGGGAGGTCAAGCGACTTGGCGACCTCAATGTAGAACTCCGCCACGGCCTTTACCGCCGCGTCGCGTTTGCGTTGCTTCCGGCTCGCCTTGTGCCGGTGGGAGCGATTGCGTCGCGTCATGCGCTAGTACTCCACTGCCCGGCCGGTGAAGCCACCATCCCCAGCAACCACGATGTCGTCCCGGCTCTGGTTCTCGGTCAACGGCGGCATTGACTGGCCGTCGGGGCCCAGGCTGTACAGGTCGAATCGGGAGTTGATGGGCACGAGGAATCGGTCTTGCCGGGCATCATTCGGAGGGGCAATGCCTGTCGGGAACGGGTAGTACACGTAGGCGCGGCCCCACGGGTCGAGCAGGTGCCCGCGCTTGATCGCCGCGAGCGACGGAGGGAGCGTGTCCATGGTGGCCAGCTCCTGCGAAATCGTCACGAGGTCGCCGATGGCCCGGGCCACCTTGGCGTGCTCGAGAACGCTCGTGATCCGCGCATAACCGATGCTCGAAAGCACACCGACAATGGCGATCACGGCCAACATCTCGATGATCGTGAAGCCGCGGCGACCTCGTCCACTTGTCGACGGCTGGACGCGGTGGCAGCCGCCGACGGCTCCCGGCGTCCGGAGGGGAGTGCGTGGCGAGAAGAGGGGAAGAGCCCGCGAAAACGCCGTACGGTGCCTCGTCAGTCGCGAGCAGCGACTCATGCATGGATTGGTCAGAGGATCGGAATACAGCCTGGCTGGTTTGAGCCGACGAGCCGGCCGAAGTCTCCGTACGGCGATCAGCCATGGGTCGAGGACTCTTGCGGCCGTCCGGCAACTCAATGAGCTAACGCGCCGACGCCTTGGCCGCCAGCCGGGAGAGCTTGCGTCGCGGGCCCGCCCGGCGACGGTGGCCGATCTGGCGGGCGCCGTCCCTGAGTGCGGGGGCGCCTGGTAGCGCCTCGCCCGTCGGGACGCGGCGGGGTATCTTCGACCCCGTGAGCCAGCCCTCCGCCGACCCGCTTTTCCTTGCTTTCCAGCAGGCGCTTGCCGGCCGCTACTACATCGATCGCGAGATCGGTCGCGGCGGCATGGGCATCGTATATCTCGCACGCGAGGTGCACCTCGACCGGATGGTCGCCATCAAGCTCTTCCCGCCCGAGCTCGCGGAGCGCCCAGCGCTGCGCGACGGCTTCGTGCGCGAGGCGCGGCTCGCCGCCAAGCTGTCGCACCCGAATATCGTTCCCATCCACGCGGTGGACGAGAAGGACGGCTATGTCTTTTTCGTCATGCCGCTGGTCGAGGGGGTGACGCTCGCCGAGCGTGTGCGAACACGCGGCCCGCTCTCGGCCAGCGAGGGGGCGCGTGTGTTGCGCGAGGTGGCGTGGGCGCTCGATCACGCGCACGGCCACGGCGTGGTGCACCGCGACGTGAAGCCCGACAACGTCCTGCTGGAGACGGCCACCGGACGCGCACTGGTGGCCGACTTCGGCATCGCCGCCATCACGGGTGAGGCGTCGACCGGGCGCGCAGCCGGCACGCCCGAGTTCATGAGTCCAGAGCAGGCGCTGGGGCGCGAAGTCGATGCGCGCAGCGACCTCTACTCGCTGGGAGTCACCGCGTACTACGCGCTCTCCGGGCGCCTGCCGTTCGAGGGGAAGTCAGCCACCGAGATTCTTGCGCGGCATGTGAGTGACGCGCCCGAGCCGCTGGCTTCGCTGGGCATTGCGGTGCCGCGCAAGCTTGCCCTGCTCGTCGATCGCTGTCTCGCCAAGGATCCCGCCGACCGACCGGCCAGCGCACAGGCGCTGGCCGAGCAGCTTGGCGTGGCCATCGAGCAACGTCGCGAACTACCTGCGGTGCTCCGTGGGTTCGTCAAGCGTGGCGGACGCATGGACAGTGGCGGCACGGTCATCTACCTCAGCGCACTGGTTGGCGTGGGGACGTTCGTGTCGGCGCAGTTCAGTCTTACGGCCGGGTTCGCCACGCTCGTCGCGGGCGCGATTGTCGCGCCGCTCGCCTTCGTCGTGAACGAGGCGCGCCGCCTGCTCTCGCTCGGCTTCACCCACGACGACCTCGCCCCGGCGTTCAGGTCGGAGCTGGAAAGCGCGCGTGAGGAGCTTGCGGTGCAGCCCGGACGAACGTTCGTCTGGCTCGAGCGCGCGGTGCAGGCGACGGCGCGCGTGGCGACAAACGCGCTGATCGTCGCGCTCCCGGTCATGGCTTATGCGTTCGTGTCGGGGCACGGTCGCGGAACAGCGCGGCTCGTCTGGCCGGTGTTCGCGGCCGTCGGAGGCGTTGCCGCCCTGGCCGCCTACGCGAACCGCCTCCTTCAGTCGTTGCATCGCGAGGTCGACACCGAGTTCTGGGGTGCGTTCTGGAACGGGCCCATCGGTACGCTCGGTTTCACGGTCGCGCGGCGCCTGCACCACGGAGCGCCAGTGGCATCGGCGATGACGCACCGGGCCACCGAGCTGTCGCTGGGGATGGCGGCGGAGCAACTGTACGAGTCCCTGCCGAAGGCCGCGCGCGGCGCGCTGGGCGCGCTTCCCGAACTCCTGCGTCGGTTGCAGGACGATGCGCAGGCGCTGCGCGCCCGATACGAGGCGCTAAACGAGGCGATCACGCAGAGTGGCGCCGCGGCCGCGGACGACGCGCACACGCCGCTGCGCGAGGAACGCGACCTGGCGTACGGTCGGCTGCGCGACGCGGTAGGTGCGCTCGAGACCATTCGCCTGAACCTCCTGCGCATGCATGCCGGTTCGATGTCGGTGCAGGGCATCACCACGCACATCGAGATTGCCAGCGAACTGTCCGACGAGGTGCGGCGGCTCATCGCATCGCGCGAGGCGGTGGATGAGCTGCTGCGCTACCCCAGCGAAATCGAACCCACGCCGGTATGAGCGAATGACGCAATCGAAAATTGGTGAACGCGAACGCCCCGCCGGCGAGTGGTTTGGCGCGCCGCGGGAAGGGCAGGTGCCGGTGCGCGCTCCGCTGGGCGGCAAGGCGGCCGGCGCCGGCGCTGGGGAGACCTCGAGGGGCTCGCACTGGCTGCGCCGTCTCGGGCGCGTGCTGCGCGATGCCGCGATTGCCGTGGCCATCCTGGCCATGGTGCCGATCGGGGTGGTGACCGTCTCGCGTGGATATGTATGGCGCATGACATTCACGAACACGCGCGCGCGGTTGGTGCAGGGCGAGGCGACGCGACCCTTCGCGCCGTCCAGGGATGCACGCACGACGCCCATGCAGGCGGGGCTGGCGCTCGCCGCGATGAACCCAGAACGGGAGAACGCCGGCGCCTTTCCGTTGCGCCCCGTCAGCGACCGCGCGGTGCGGCCGTGGAATGGTGCGGAGCTGACGGCCGGGATGTTTCCGACCGCCCAGCCCGGCTCGTGGAGCGGCCCGAGCAGCCAGTCGATCCTCGAGGCGGCGGCAGCAGGGTTGTCCGCCCGGGAGGTGGCCTACCTGCAGACTGTCGCCACCGCGCCGCTCTGGACGCAGTACGACCTCATCGCCCGCGCTCCCGCGGTGGACATCCTCGGCGGTCGATTCGTGCTGCCGTATCCTGACGATGCGATGATCTTCCAGATGCCGATCATGCGCTTCGCGGCCACCAAGGAGCTGGCCTACGCGGGCGTGTCGCGCGCCGCGTATCACCTCGCCGTCGGGCAGCGCGCCGAGGCCGAGGCCGCACTCAAGAGCATCATCGGGTTCGGCTTTGCCATCATCGACAACGGCACGTTTGCGATCGACGGGCTCATTGGACGTGTGATCGTCGAGATCGGGCGCGACGGACTCGGGCGCTTCTACACGCTCACCGGCAACCCGCGTGCGACCGCGGTCGTGGCGGCAAAGCCTCCGGGCGCGGGTGCCACACGGTTCCCGCAATTCTCCAACACTCCGACGGCTGAATACCTGCGGGACCAGTTGCTGAGGACCGCCGGCAATACGGCGGAGCCGCGTCCCATCCGCTACGAGGCGCTCCAACAGCTGTCACTCTCGTCCTGCACCAACGTGCGCGAGTTGGTGTTTGGTACGGGCTCGGACGTCAGGCAGGCGTACGACCGCGCCTCTCGTGACCTCGCGCGCTTTCCGTCGGAGCGGGCAATCCTCGACTTGGTCCTGCAGACCACCGACCGTGCGCGCGACACGTACGTGCCTGCCGGCGGGGTGGTGGTCAGGCTCCTCGTCGGGGCCTCGACGCTCGCCGGCACGGTGCTCGACAACCCGCGCATGCCGTTCTGCACGCGGGCGATCTTCAGCCAGAGCGGGTTTCCACGCTAGCCCCGCCTGCGTCTGTCGTACTCTGTCGTACTCTGTCGTACTCTGTCGTACTCTGTCCTATTCTGTCGTTCTCTTCCCCGTCACCACCGTCGGCTCGGCCGGGAAGTCCATGCTCGGGACGGCGAACAGCAGCGTTCCCTCCAGCGCATCACCCTTGGCGGTGAGCGTCCACGTCATCACCGCTTCGCGCGTGGTGATCTCGCCGTTGTCGTTGTTCGTCGCCACCGTCCTGACCACGAAGACGGCGCCCGTGGCTGTGGGCTTGGCAGCGAAGCGCTGAGGCTCGGGAGCAGGTTGCTCGGCCGAGGCGGGACGCACCAGCGTCCCCACCAGCGAGTCGCCGCGCAGTTCGAGTGTCAGCGTGGCCGTGCCGCGAATGACCGTGACCTCGTCGTTCTCGATGCGCTTGCCCCGCTCGTAGTCGATCTGCCAGCGGCCGGCGAGCGGGTGTGACTGAGCGGCAAGCGGCGGCGTGGCGAAGGTGACGAGCACGGCAGCGGCTGCCAATCGAGCGAGAGAGCGCATTCAGGTTGCTCCTTTGGAGTTGTCACGCACTTGATCACGGAAGAGGTTGTCACGCACTAGGTCACCGAAGACGGCGCCGTGGTTTCCTCCGCGTCCGTACCCCTCCGGTCTCCGTGTGAGACCCGCTCTACCCCGGCACCGAAAACCGCGCCCGCACCTCGTCGCTGACGCGCGTCAGCCGTCCCGTCGCCCGATTGATCGGGCACCAGAGTGTGCGGGCACGCGCCAGCACCTTGTCGTCGGTGGCGCGCAAGATCTCGGTGTGCCGCTCGAACCGGTGCGAATCGGCCGTCCCCACCCAGGTGCGTGCGATGATCGCGTCGCCCGGCATCGCCGGATGCTTGTAATCGATCTCGTGGCGGATGGCGACCCACGCAACCTCCGCCTGCTGTTCCGCCGTGGCCGCCGCCGACCAGTGGGCGATCGCCGCATCCTGCACCCAGTGCAGGTAGACGACGTTGTTCACGTGCCCGAGATCGTCGATGTCGCCTGGCGCCACCGAGAGTGGAAGATCGAAGTGTTCCGGTGCCATGCTGCAAGCTACAGGTAGCGCAGCCACCAGTCATCCCGGCGCGCCTTGAGGCCGGCAAACCATCGACAGGCCGGATAGAGCGCAACGACGGCGATCGCCACCACCAGGTACAGCAGCGCGAGGCTCCACGTGTATCCCTCGGGCGCCGGCGGATTGCCCATCGGGTGGTTGGCGAACAGCCATGGACTCACCGCGCCCAGCCGGACGAGCGACACGATCAGCGCCAGCGCGTGGATGAGCGGGATGTGGAGCACGTAATAGAAGAACGGCACCTTGCCGAATACGGTGAGCCATCGCGCCGACTCCCAACTGGTAGCAGAGGCGGTCACGCCGCTCTGCCGGAAGCGTCACGACCGCCCCAAATGCGTAGCCCGCGGCGATCACGCCGACCCACGGAACAAAGGAATACAGCACGATCAGGCTCGGTCCATCGGCACCGAACTGTATGGGCCTTCGAAGAAGCCGACGTACAGCACCTTCGCGAGCGCGGCGCCGCCGGCGCGGAGTGACGCGATGAGGCCGCTGAGCGGAAGACCGACCAGGTTGTGCAAGGCGATGACGGCGATGCCGAAGCCCGCCGTGACACGCAGGGGCAGCCGGACGAGCACGGCGAGGGCGATCAGGCACCAGCCGATGACCCAGCTCACTCCCGCCATCTCGTAGTGCGCGAAGTCGAAGTTGAAGGTCCAGGCCAGGCGCAGCACCGTCAGCTCGAGCACGACGAGCCACACGCCGCGAGCGAGGAGGAACTTCGTCAGGTCGGTGTGCCGGCGGCCGTGGAGAAAGGCGCTGGTGCCGGCGAGGAAGACGAACGCCGGGGCGCAGAAGTGCGTGACCCACCGGGTGAAGAAAATGCCCGCGGTGGCTCCGCCGGCCGGCAGACCGGAAAAGACCCGCATAGGGTCGACGGCCATCAGCACCATCACCGCGCCGCGGATGATGTCGAGCGACGCGATACGCGCTGACGGCGCGGCGCTGCCAGGGTTGGGCGCGTCCACGGGGGCCTCGGGCAGGAGGAGCGTGCGAAGGTACGTCACCCGGAATTCACCGGCACGCGCGCGCCGGACTCCCGCTCAGTACACCCGTTCGATCCACCCGACCGCGTCAAACCCCGCATCGAAGCTCATCACGCGCTCGATGCCGTGCCGCTTCATTACTGCCACGTGAAGGGCATCACGCGCGGACAGCCGAGCGCGCGAGAGCAGGACGTCGCGCGCATTGGTCACGTCGACCGCCTCGATGGGGAACACATTGTCCACAACTCCGGCGAGCACATCCAGCGCCGCCTGAATGGCCTCGGGACGCCTGATGGCCACGAAGCGGTGCAGGATCTCCTGCATCACCTCGGCGCTCGTGACCATCCGTTCTCCGCGGTGGACGCACCGCTCGATGGCCGCGCGCGCCGCGTCTTTGAGGGGGTGCGGCGCGCCGACGAGGTACATGGGAATGTTCGAATCGACGAAGATCACGGCTCGCTCCCCAGATACCCCCGCTCGATGTCGGCGAGCATGACGTCGATGTCGGCCGTTGGGTACGCGTGCCGCACCGCCTCGCGCACCGCGGCGAGCTTGCGGTGCGGTGCGACCGCCGGCTCGTCGCGCCGGGCCGCACGCAGTGCCTGCCGCACCCACTCGGCCACCGTCACGCGGTGGCGCCGGGCAATGCGGCGGATCTCGGCGAACTCCGACTCGTCGAGGAGAACCTGCAGGCGCTGACTCATGATCATGAGTATATAAGACTCCTGCCAGAAAGTAAATGGGTGACAACCGGCGGTTGGTGGGCGGGGGCATGTTATCGCCCCCGCCCACCGTCCGCCGCACCATTTCCTTTCGAGTCGCAGCCGAATGGCGCGTCGGTCAGCCCGCGTAGGTATAGGCGAAGCCCACCTTCTGTGCGCGCTGCACGCCGACGACGCCGGCCGGCATCATTTTCGCACCCGGAATGAGGTTGGCGGCCAGTTCGGCCTCGATCTTCTTGGCATCGCCATTCGGTCCGGCGAGCTGCTTCGCGAAGAACTCGGTCGCCGCGCCGCAGACAGCGAAGTTCACGCCGTGCCCGCGGAGCCCAGGCAGGTTTGCGCCTGCCTCACCAAACACGAGGTCGTGCAACAGCCAGTTGCGTGCGGCGCGCTTCTTGGTCGCGGGGTCGTCGATCTGCAGCATCTCGACCATGGGCTGGTACTTCGCCCACATGTCGTCGTTGTAACCGAACGGCGTTGCGAAGTGCCGGAAGCTCACGATCACGCTCATGTCGGCATCCTTGGTCCCGAGCTTGTCGGCGCTGAACTTGATGATGTTGCGGGCGAAGAGCACGGCATCCGGTGCACCGGCCGCGCCCACGCAATCATAGATGGCCTTGTTCGGGCCTTTCATGGCCCGGAACCAGGCGTCGAGCTCCTCGCCGGGGGATGCCGCGCCGGCGATGGCGGGGAGGAGCGCCGTGCCGCCAACTGCCGCACCAAGGGCGGCACCACCGACGGCGAGGCGGGCGAGGAACGAACGACGGGGAACAGGGGACTGGAGCATGGGGGGCACCTCCATTGGCCTGGCCGCCTCGCCCCGCGGGTGCGGAACAGGTCGACCAGAACGAAGCTCCCAGCATCGGGATTTTCCGGCCCCGCGTCAAGCGTCCACGCTTCACCACGCTTCACCACGCTTCACCACGCTGCCCCATGCTGCTCCACGCTGGTCTCCGGCCCGTGGCGCCCGAAACGCCACGCTAGATTGCGGCGTAGGGATTGGCGTCCCCACCATCGCACCAGCCGAGGTTTCCGATGCAAGCGCCAGCTTCAACCAGCCAGAACGTCGCGCCCGTGCTCGCGCCTGCCGCCCGGACTGCGCCGACGGCCACCGAGATGTACGAGGCGGCGCGCCTCATGCAGAGGGAACTGCGCAACCAGCGGAATGCGCTCGACGGTCAGCGCCGCGAATTGCAGCAGCAGATGGAGAACAACACGAACCCCGCGGACGTCAAGGGCATCGAAGCCAGGCTCGCGGCGCTTGACGCCCGGCAGGCGGACGTCGACAAGCAACTCGCCGCCGCCGACGCGCAGGTCGCCACCGCCGCGTCGATTCCCGGCGTCGTGGTCGAGGAGCGTCCCTCGGGTCCTGACATTCCGCCGGAAGCCGTTGTCCTCGGCGGGTTGGGCATGGCGATGGTGCTTCTGATTCCAGTCTCCATCGGCTACGCACGACGGATCTGGCGGCGTGCCGGCCAGCCGGCATCCATGCAGATCCCGTCGGAGCTGTTCGACCGGATGGCATCCATCGAGCGCGGGGTGGAAGCCGTGGCCATCGAGGTGGAGCGCCTCGGTGAGGGACAGCGGTTCGTCACCCAGCTGCTTGTCGAATCGGACAAGCGGCGGCAGATGCACGCGCTCCCGGCGGAGATGGGCAGGGACGGATAGGGCGGCGTGTGGGGAGCGGAACCTGCGGCGGTTGCCGGTTCTCAGTAGCCCCGGTCGCGGTCAACCGTCCACTTGGGCATCTGTCCCCGCTCCAGAGACTCGAGACACTCCAGGAACCCACCGGCCGCGCCTTCGACAGTGGTGCGCCCCGAACAGTGCGGCGAGAGCAGCACGCGCGGGTGATCCCAGAGTGGCGACGCCGGGGGCAACGGTTCCACCGCGAAGACGTCGAGCGCAACGCCGCGCAGCCAACCTTGGGCGAGCGCGTCGGGAAGCGCCGCTTCATCGACTACCGAGCCGCGGCCAGCGTTGATCAGCACCGCGCCTCGGCAGCGTTCCATCACGGCAAGCGAAAAGAGTCCGCGCGTTGCCGGCGTGTCGGGAATCGTCAGCACGATCCACTGCGCCTCGGCCACGAGCCCGGGTAGCGCGCTCACCGGATGCACGGCTCGGAAGGCAGCGTGCTCGCCTCGCCCCGTGCGCGAAACGCCAGACACCTCGACGCCGAGCGCGGTGAGCCGCGAGGCGACGGCGCCGCCGACATCCCCCGTGCCGACGACCAGCGCGCGGGTGCCGGCGACCAGCGCGATGTCGCGCGGTGCCCATCGATGCTCACGCTGAGCCACCGCGAGTTCGGTGAGTTGCTGCTGAAAGGCGAGGACACGCGCCACCACCCACTCGGCGATCGCCGAGCCAAAAGACTCGGGGGTGCGCGTCAGCAGGATCGAGCGGTCGAGCTCCACGGGTGCGAGCCACGAGTCCACGCCCGCGCCGGTGCAGTGCACCCAGCGCACGCTTCCCATCGACACGGCGTCCGGCGGCCGCTTGAAGCCGACATACGTGTCGGCCCAGGCGAGGTCGACGGCGGTGACCTCGGTGTGCGGGGCGCCGCGAAACTCGAGTTCGGGACGGCACGCGCGCAGGGCCGCGATGATCGCGGCGTGGGCGCCGGTGCCGACGACGACTCGGCGTGGAGAGAAGGGACCTAACACGGTGGAAATCTACGGCGGGGGCGCGACGGCGGGCTAGGCGCCGTCGCGCGAGCGACGGCACACCAACACCGGTACATTGGGTCGTATGCAGACCCGTCCCTTCGGCCGCCTCGGCTGGCCCGTCTCCGCACTCGGCTATGGCATGTGGGGGCTGGCCAACTGGTCGGGCTCGGACGACGACGAGGTCGCGCTCTCACTCGAGGCGGCCGTCGCCGCCGGGGTGACCTTCTTCGATACCGCATGGGGCTACGGGCGCGGCGCGAGCGAACGGATCCTCGGCCGGCTGGTGCGCGCGCGCCCGGAACGCCGCCTGTTCACGGCGTCCAAGATCCCGCCGAAGAACTTCGCCTGGCCTTCGCAGCGCGGCTTCACGCTCGACGACTGCTTCCCACCCGATCACATCCGCGAGTACACGGAGAAATCGCTCGAGAACCTCGGGCTGCCGCGCCTCGACCTGATGCAGTTTCACGTGTGGGAAGACGCCTGGGCACGCGATGAGCGGTGGCAGCGCGCGATGGACGACCTCAGGCGCGAGGGGCTCATTGGCGCGGTCGGCGTGAGCGTGAACCGCTGGGAGCCGTGGAACTGCTTCGAGACGCTGCGCACCGGTGTGGTGGATGCGGTGCAGGTGATCTACAACATCTTCGACCAGGCGCCAGAGGACGAACTGTTCCCGCTGTGCCAGGAGCTTGGCGTTGCCGTGATCGCGCGCGTGCCGTTCGACGAGGGGTCGCTGGCCGGGCAGATTCGCGCCGACTCGTCATTCCCCGAGGGAGACTTCCGTCGCATCTACTTCGGAGCGGAGAACCTGGGTGCCACCGTACAGCGCGTCGAGGCGCTGCGTGCCGCGCTGCCTGCGGGATTGGCGCTTCCCGAGGCCGCGCTGCGCTTTGCGATCTCGCACCCGGCGGTGAACACCGTCATCCCGGGCATGCGGCGTCCGGCGCACGTGCGCGCGAACGTCGACGCGGTGGAGCGGCGGGTGCTTCCGGACGCGGTACGCTCATTGCTGCGGCCGCATCGCTGGGATCGCCTGCCCGCGGCGTGGAGCCTGTAGTCGCTCCACGCGGTTGCGGTCGGCGCGGCAGTCTCAGATCACGAACGGGTTGAGCCGCCGCCCGATACCCGGCCGGACGCGCAGCAGGTAGACACCCGCGCAGGCGCTGGCCGCACCGTTGGCCACGACGATCGACCACCACGGCAGCACTGGCCGGATGGACTCGGAAATCACGCCGACCACCGCGATGGTGATCACGAAGCCGCCGACGATCACGGCCAGGACGAGCGATCCCTGCGAGGGATCCTGCTCCGCGCGATCCACGAGTCCCGTCACGATCAGCCCAATCGCCAGCGAGAGCACGAGGTGCAGTCCGCTGTACCAGGCGATCGCCGTGAAATCGGGGGCGATCGGCATTTGCAGGACCGACGGGTCGCGCAGTCCCTGGAAGACTGCCTTTCCAAGCAGGTTCACCGTGTACAGCGTGCCGCGCGCGGCCAGCACGTCGAAGGCAGCATAGAAGACGGCGACGGACGCGAAGGCAATGAGGCCAACGATGGCGCCCTGCCGGATGGTGCGACCAGCTGTTGCCATGAACTCCTCCTGTGCTCTAGCGGACGACCGCCAAGGTCAAAAGGTGACCGTCTGTTGACTGCCGACCCGAAGTTCGCACATCTTCCCAGCCTGCGACACCACGCCGACCGGCGCCGCGGTCCCTTATCGTCTCTTGGCAGCACACTCCCCCCGAGCCCCCTCCGATGCCCATTTCGTTGACGATCAACGGCAAGTCCACGACGGTGGATGCCCCGCCGGAGATGCCCCTGCTCTGGGTGCTCCGCGACATCCTCGACCTGAAGGGAACCAAGTTCGGCTGTGGTATCGCCCAGTGCGGCGCCTGCACCGTGCATCTTGGGGGCGTGCCGGTGCGAGCCTGCGTCCTGCCGATCTCGGCGGTGGCCGGCCAGAAGATCACGACCATCGAGGGGCTGTCGAAGGACGGTGCGCACCCCGTGCAGCGGGCGTGGGATGAGATCGACGTGCCGCAGTGCGGCTACTGCCAGGCGGGACAGATCATGGTGGCCGCGGCGCTGCTGAAGACCACCAAGAATCCCACCGACGCCGACATCGACTCGGCCATGCAGAACATCTGCCGTTGCGGCACGTACAATCGCATCCGGCAGGCCGTGCATCGGGCTGCCGCGCTGTCGGGCGTGCCGGGGTCCAAGGGCGCCGACGATCAGGCGGGGGAGGAATAACTCATGAGCTCCCTCAACGTCCATCGCCGCTCATTCCTGCAGGTCGTCGCGCTCGCCGGCGGCGGCCTGATGCTCGGCTCGTACTTCGCGCCGAGCGATGCTGACGCCGCCGGGCCCGCGGAAGGCGATCCGTTCGTCCCGAATGCGTTCATCAAGATCCACCCCGATGGCAAGATCACGATCATCGCCAAGAACCCCGAAGAAGGGCAGGGCGTCAAGCAGTCGCTGCCGATGATCATCTGCGAGGAACTCGACGTCGACTGGTCGCAGGTGACCATCGAACAGGCGCTGAGCGACGAGTCGAAGTACGGCCGGCAGTTCGCCGGCGGCTCGCTGAGCACGCCGATGAACTACGACAACCACCGCCGCCTCGGTGCCGCCGTGCGCGCCATGCTCGTGGCCGCCGCCGCCAGGACGTGGAACGTGCCCGAGAGCGAACTCACGACGTCGAAGGCGGCCGTCTCGCACAACCCGACGGGGCGCCGGCTCAGCTACGGCAAGCTCGCAGCCACCGCGGCGACGTTGCCCGTGCCCGACCTCGCGAAGGTCACGCTCAAGGATCCCAAGACCTTCCGCCTGCTCGGCAAGCGCATCCCGGGCGTCGACAACAAGGCCATCGCCACGGGCAAGCCGATCTTCGGCATCGACGTCACGGTGCCGGGAATGCTGCACGCGGTCTTCGAGAAGTGCCCCGTGTTCGCTGGCAAGGTGGGCAGCGCGAACCTCGCCACCATCAAGAAGCTCCCGGGCGTCAAGCACGCGTTCGTGGTTGACGGCGTCGGCACTGCGCTCGACGGCCTGATGCCGGGCGTCGCCATCGTCGCCGACAGCTGGTACAACGCCAAGATGGCGCGCGCGCAGCTGCAGGTGAAATGGGACGAGGGCGCCACCGCGCAGCAGAGCAGCGAGTGGTTTGCCCAGCGCGCCGCGGAGCTGTCGCGGAAGCCCGCTGACCGCTCGGTGCGCAAGGATGGCGACGTCGACGCCGCATTTGCCGGTGCGGCCAAGGTGGTGGAGGCGGCGTACTTCTATCCGTTCATCTCGCACGCCACGCTCGAGCCGCAGAATTGCACGGCGCACTTCAAGGACGGCAAGCTCGAGATCTGGGCGCCCACGCAGATGCCGCAGCCCGGGCGCGACCTGGTCTCGAGGACGATGGGAATCGCCGGCAGCGACATCACCATCCACTTGACGCGGATCGGCGGCGGCTTCGGCCGCCGGCTCAAGAACGACTATATGGTGGAGGCGGCGTGGATCTCGCGCGTCGTCAACGCGCCGGTGAAGCTGCTGTGGACGCGCGAGGACGACATGCGGCACGGCCACTATCGCCAGGCGGGGTACCACTACCTCAAGGGAGCGGTGGATGCGAACGGCAAGCTGGTCGGCTGGCGCAACCACGTGATCCTCGAAGGAGTGCGCGCCGGCGAATGGCCCGCGCGGTACGTGCCCAACTACTCGCTGGAGCTGTCGAGCCTGCCGCACGGCATTCCGACCGGGGCCCTGCGCGCGCCCGGGAGCAACGGCATCGCGTTCGTCATCCAGTCGTTCGTCGACGAACTCGCGACGGCCGCCGGAATGGATCCACTGCAGTTCCGGCTCGACCTGATGACGCCCGTCGTGGTCGCCCTGCCCGCCGACACCTTCAACGCCGAGCGGATGCGCGGCGTGCTGGAACTGGTGCGCGACAAGTCGGGGTGGGGAAAGAGGACACTGCCGAAGGGACGTGGAATGGGAGTTGCCTTCCATTTCAGCCATCAGGGGTACTTCGCCGAGGTGGTGGATGCCTCGGTGAGCGCCAAGGGCGAGGTGACGGTGCACAAGGTGTGGGTGGCGGGCGACGTCGGCTCCCAGATCACCAACCTCAGCGGTGCAGAGAACCAGTGCCAGGGTGCGTGCATCGATGGCGTGTCGGCGGCGCTGGGGCAGGAGATCACCATCGACAATGGGCGGGTGGTGCAGGGGAACTTCGACGCGTATCCCCTGTTGCGGATGCAGCGGTCGTTCCCGGTGGAGGTGCACTTCCGGGCGACGGAGAACTCACCGACGGGTCTTGGCGAACCCGCGCTGCCTCCGGTGATCCCGGCGTTGTGCAATGCGATATTCGCGGCGACGGGCAAGCGCATTCGGTCGCTGCCGATCGGGGATCAGCTGGCGTAGTCGTCCGGTTCTTCGTCGTCTCTGTGTTGCCTGAACGATGCTCGAGTCAACGACAGTGGGCCTGCCGGCGACTGGCTCTGGTGCGGGTCGACGCCTCGGGCGACTTTTCATGGCGTTCCCGAGCCAATGTCCGCCCAACCGGAGTCCCTTTTGATGCGCCGCTTCATCGTCGTCGCCCGCGCCGTTGCGTCCGCCGCCCTGCTCGCGATGGGCCTCACACCGGTCAGCGCCCAGCAGCCGAAGCCGCCGACGGCACGGCCCGATAGCACCGCGCGCGTCGCGAGACCGACGGCGCGACCCGACAGCACCCGGCGCGCAACTCCACCTGCCACGCGCTTCGACAGCACCCGGCGCGCGGCGTTGCCCACGACGCGGCGCGACAGCGGTGGGCGCGATACCACGCGGGCCGAGGCGAGCGACTCCACGCCGGCGCGCGGCATGCCGGGTGCGCTGGCCGCGCTGCTCAAGCCGCGACTGATCGGCGCGGCCGGCACCGGCGGCCGCATCTCCAGCATCGCGGTGCACCCCGAGAATCCGGGTGTCATGTACATCGGTGTCGCGTCGGGCGGCGTCTTCAAGACCGACAATGGTGGCGCCACCTGGACGCCGATCTTCGACCGGCAGTCGTCGTTCTCCATCGGCGCCGTGGTGCTGGACCCCCGGAATCCAGGCACCGTCTGGGTGGGCACCGGCGAGAACAACTCGCAGCGCAGCGTCGCCTTCGGCGATGGTGTGTACCGCTCTGACGATGCCGGCAAGAGCTGGAAGCGGATGGGACTCGAGAAGTCCGAACACATTGCGCGCATCCTCATCGATCCGCGCAACAGCGACGTCGTCTACGTCGCCGCCCAGGGACCGCTCTGGGCCGACGGCGGCGAGCGGGGCCTCTACAAGACCATCGACGGCGGCAAGAGCTGGACGTCGCTCATCACCGTGAGCGAGCGCACCGGCGTCACCGACGTCGTGATGGATCCGCGCAATCCGGACATCCTCATCGCCGCCACGTGGCAACGCCGCCGCCATTTCTACACGCTGATCAACGGCGGTCCGGAAAGCGCGCTTCACCGCTCGACCGATGCCGGCAAGAGCTGGAAGAAGATCACCAGCGGCCTGCCGACGGGCACGCTCGGCCGCATCGGCCTGGCGATCTCGCCCAAGGACCCGGACGTGGTGTACGCGACGATCGAATCGGCCCCGGCCGATGCCGGCATCTTCCGCTCCGTCGACGGCGGCGTGAACTGGGAAAAGCGCTCGCCCTACACGGCGCAGCCGATGTACTACGCCACGCTGGTTACCGACCCGTTCAACGTGCAGCGACTGTATTCGATGGACGTGACGAACCAGCTGTCCGAAGACGGTGGCGCCACCTGGAAGAACCTCGGCGAACGGTCCAAGCACGTGGACAATCACGCGCTCTGGATCGACCCGCGCTTTCCCGATCACTACATCAACGGCAACGACGGTGGCCTGTACCAGACGTGGGACGCCGGCAGGAACTGGATCTTCTTCGGCAACCTGCCGATCACGCAGTTCTATGACGTGGACGTCAGCACCAACGGTCCGTTCTACAGGGTCTGCGGCGGCACGCAGGACAACAACTCGCTGTGCGGACCCGCGGCCACCCGCAGCACCAACGGCATCCTCAACACCGACTGGTTCATCACCAATGGCGGTGATGGCTTCGTGTCGCGCATCGATCCCGAAGATCCGAACACGATCTACGCCGAGAGCCAGGGCGGCGGCATGGTGCGGTTCGACGCGCGCACCGGCGAGGCGATCGGCATCCGGCCCGAGGTGGGGCGCGGCGAGGCGCCGAGCCGCTGGAACTGGGATACGCCGATCATCATCTCGCCGCACGCGCGCACCCGGTTGTACACGGCGTCGCAGCGGCTGTATCGCAGCGATGATCGCGGCAACAGCTGGAAGGCCCTGAGCGGCGACCTTACGCGATCGCTCGATCGCAATGCGCTGCCGGTGATGGGGAAGGTGTGGGGTCCCGATGCCGTGGCCAAGAACCAGTCGACCGCGTTCTACAGCAACATCAGCCAGATCGCCGAGTCGCAGAAGCAGGAGGGGCTGCTGTACGTCGGCACCGATGACGGGCTGGTGCAGGTGTCCGAGAATGGCGGCGTCAACTGGCGAAAGACCGATTCGATTCCCGGAGTTCCGGCCAACGCGTACATCCAGCGACTGATCACGTCGCGGCACGATGCAAGGACCGTGTTCGTGGCCGTGAACAACCACCAGAACGGCGACTTCGCCCCGTACCTGCTGCGGAGCACCGACGCGGGCCGCCGGTGGGAGTCGATTGCCGGCGACCTGCCCAAGCGTGGCACGGTGTACGGCTTCGCCGAAGATCACGTGGACCCCAAGCTCCTGTTTGCCGGCACGGAGTTCGGCGCGTACGTGAGCAAAGACGGCGGGGCGCACTGGCTGAAGATTCCCGGCCTCCCCACGATCCAGGTGCGCGACATCGCCATCCAGCGCGGCGAAGACGACTTGGTGCTCGGCACCTTCGGTCGCGGCATTTACGTCGTGGACGACTACTCGAGCCTGCGCGACGTCAGCACCGAGTCGCTGGCCGCCGCGGTGAAGCTCTACCCGATGAAGGATGCCATCTCGTTCGTGCGGCGCGGTCCCTTTGGCGGCACGGGGAAGGGCGCCCAGGGCGAGGCACTGTTTACCGCGGCCAATCCCGACTACGGCGCGCAGATCACCTACTCCCTGAAGGAAGCGTTCTGGACGTCGAAGAAGGACAAGCGCGTGGAGGCGCAGAAGGCGGCGGAGAAGTCGAACAAGCCGATCAGCTATCCGACACCTGCTGATTTCATCGCCGAGGCCGAAGAGGAGCCGGTCGTGCTGGGTGCCTCGATCGCCGATGCGTCGGGGCGCGTCTGGCGCGTCGTGACGCTCCCCGTCGCGCGCGGCGCGCATCGCGTCACTTGGGACCTGCGCGGTGATCTGGATGCGCCGGGTGATGGCGCCACCGGCACGAGCGGTGCGAGAGGGGCGGGCGGTGGCGGTGGTGGTGGCGGCGGAGGCGCAGGCGGAGGGTTTGGTGGTGCCGGCGGTGGCGCAGCCGTTCCACCGGGCAAGTACACGGTGACGCTGATGCGCCGCGAGAAGGGCGTGCAGACACCGCTCGCCGGGCCGGTGTCGTTCAGTATCCTGCACGATCCCGCCGCGACCACCACGGTTGCCGATCGCGAAGCGAACCTCGAGTTCCGTGTGCAGGCGCAGAAGCTGACACGTCAGATTGCAGCCGCGTCCGAAGTGGCCACCGCGGCCAAGACCAAGATGGACGCGATCGTCAGGGTGCTGGACCAGATGCCACAGGCGCCGAAGGCGCTGGCCGACCGGGCCCGCGACGTGAACGCCCGACTGGCGCTCGCGATACGGGCAATCCGCGGTGACGCCGTCAACGCGTCGCGCGGGGAGCAGGTACCGGTGTCCATCCAGTCGTTCGCCAACAACGCGTCGCCCGACGGAATGCTCGCTCCGCCAACGACGACCAACCGCGAGCAGTATGCCATCGCCACGGCGGACTTTGCCACCGAGTACGCCAAGCTCAAGCCGATCCTGACGACGGAGTTACCGGCCATCGAACAGGAACTCGAGCGATTGGGTGCACCACCGACGCCGGGTCGGATTCCAGCCCTTCCGTAGGCAGGGGCAGAGGCAGCGGCAAAACGGAACGCCCGCGCGCCATGTTGGCGCGCGGGCGTTCCGCGTGGCCCAGTCTACTTCTGTATCATTTCCATCGTGCGCACCACCGGGTAGTACTGCGGTGCGGGGGTGGCACCGAGCAGCGGGTCGAGAATATTCCACGTCATCAGCCCGTCGTCGGAGCGCGCATCGAACAGGATGAACGCCAGGCGGGCCAGCGGCTGGTCCATCGGAACGACCAGTGATCCGGCGGGCACGACCTGGTCGGTAAGTTCCCACGCTCCGGTGAGGGTGCGGAGCTTGTGCGTGCCCTGGAATTCCAGTGCCGCCTGCTGGGTCGAGTCGATCCTGAAGCGCTCGGCCTTGATCGTCACCTCGCGGCTGGTGAGGAAGAACTTGATGCCGTGCGCCGTGAGTCGGTCGATCACGCTGGCCATCATGCGCGCCGCCGGAGTGACGACAACACGCGGCGACATGCCCGGAGCGCCCGGAGTTCCCGGCAGCGCCGCCGCGCTCGGTACGTTCGGCGAGGTCGGGGCGCCGGCGGCGGCCGGGATCACGTAAGCCCGGGGAGCGAGGCTCGTCTCGGTGGTCTCGACCATTCCGTAGTGCGGCATCGACTCCACGCGCTCGCTGCCGTTCAACCGGCGGCGCATCGGCCGGTCTGGAACGTACGGATTCGGTTCACTCACGACATCAGCGAGCACGGCCTGCACCAGCGCCGGCAACTTCACCAGCCTGCCGCGCACCATCTGTTGCGTGCCGATGATCGACTCGGCGTTGGCCGTGGCCACCGCCTGCCGAACGGCCGTGCCGTTCTTCGCCGTGAAGTTGAGGATCTCCTCGAGGAACCAGTAGTCGGCCTTGATGCGGTCTTCGAACGTCGCGTACGAATAGGTCTCCGACAGGATGCCGATGTGGTTGCGGACGCCGAAGTAGGTGGAGGTGTAGCGCGGCTTGTACAGGTCGAGGTCGCCCCACCACGCGCGCTCGCCCTGTCGTGACGCCGCGCCCCCGTAGTAGAAGAAGTCCCATCCGTGCTTCGCCTTCACCGCGGTGGTAACCGCCGGGAGCAGGTCATTGCGCAGGAGGTTCGTGATTCCCGGCGAGGTGTTCGGGTTGAGTCCTATCTCGTACGTGAGGTAGAAGCCGTGGTCGCTGCCGTTGGTGGTGTGCAGGTCGATTGCGATGTGCGGATCGTACTGGGTCAGCAGCCGGGCCATGGAGCGCGCCTCCGGCGTCTCCAGCTTCGTGCCGTCACGGTTCAGGTCCAGGTCCTGCGCGTTGTGCCGCTGGCCCATGCCTCCCACGGGGCCATGCTGCGCACCGCGGTTGCGCACGTTCACCCGTTCGTTGCCGTCGGCATTGTAGATGGGCGTGATGAGCAGCACGACATCCTTGAGCCAGCTCGCGCGCTCGCCGTTGGCCAACGAACGCAGGAGCCAGAGCGCGGCTTCCTTTCCCTCGACCTCGCCGGCGTGGATGTTGCCCTGGATGAAGACCCGCGTTTTTCCGGTGGCCAGCACCGTCGCCGGCGTGGCGTTCGGCGCGCCGATGACGGCCAGCGGCATGGGACGGCCTTCGAAGGTGTAACCGTAGGTCGTCAGGTGGATTTTCGGCGAGGCGGCCGCCATCGCCTTCATGAACGCGACGACGTCTTCGTAGCGGCTCGTCTCGGTGTAGTTCGTCGCCTCGGGCCGCGTCAGCGGCCACACGCGCGCGGCGCGCTTTGCCGGTGAGGCGATTGCCTGCGCGCGGGCCGCGCCGGGTAACGGCATTATCAGGAGGGCGGCCAGCAACACACGAGTGAACGCCGGGGCGAGTCGCGACTGCGTCATTGGGGTTTCGAGTTGGGCGTAAGGAGGGCGCGACCGCGTCTGGCCGGGACCCGCCCCAATTATGTCACGCGTGCCACGGTATCAGCCACATGCGTTCCGACATCCCGTGCACTCGGGCAATCCACGGCCGCTCGAGTGCGGCGCGTTCGCTGAGCAGCGGGTGCGCGGTGCCGCTGGCGGCGAGGCTGGCGTTCACCACCCACCCGTACGGTTCGATCCCCGCTCGGCGCAGGTCGTCCTGGAGTCGCTCTGCCTCGTGAACGGGCGTGCTCTCGGCGAGGGCGACGAGCAGCATCTTCGTGTACTGGCGATCGCGTAGCCTGGGCAACAGCGCGCGCACCGAGTCGGGGATTTGCGCGCTTCCTGCGGTGCGCGCCACCTCCCGATGGTAGCTCTCGGCGGCGTCGAGCAGCAGCAGCGTGTGCCCCGTGGGTGCGGTGTCGAGCACCACGAAGCCGTCCTGGCCCTCGTCCACCACGCGAGCGAATGCCCGGAAGACGGCGATCTCCTCGGTGCAGGGTGAGCGCAGGTCCTCCTCGAGCAGCGCGCGATCGGCGGAGTCCATGTCGCCTGCCGACGCCAGCACCTCTTCGGCGTAGAGGAGGGTCTCGACCTCGGGATCGATCCGGCTGACGGTGAGGGATTCCGGGCGCGCACCGCCGGCATCGGTCACCGACGCGGCCACGTGTGCGGCGGGATCGGTGGTGGTGAGGTGCACGCGGTGGCCTGCACGGGCGAGCGAGAGCGCGATGTGCACGGCGAGGGTCGTCTTGCCCACGCCGCCCTTGCCCATGGTCATCACCACGCCGCGCCGCGACGAACCAAGTTCGGAAACGAGCGCCGCGAGGTCGGGGAGAGCGGCGAGAGGCGCGCTGGACGTCACGCCGTCGGCGTTCTGAGCAGGAGACTGAGTCGTCGTCGCCATCACGGTCGCCGGCCTCGTCGCCAGCGCCGTCGCCAACACCGTCGCCGTCGACGACACCTGCGCAAAGTCCCGCAGCGCCTGCGCGCCGATCAGGTCCCATGCCACCAGGGGCACGTCGCGGCGCGGGATCTGCACGAGTTCGACCGGCATTGCGGTGAGCGCGTGGCGCTGCCGCTCGGCGTACGACTCGGCAACCGCGTCGCCCAACGCATCGCCGAGGACGCCGTTCACCACGAGTTCCTGATTGGCGATCCCCAGCTCGCGAAGCTCGCGACTGGCCCGTGCCGCCTCGCGCAGCGACGAGGTCTCGGGGCGCGACACCAGCACCAGCGTGGTGCGCGCCGGATCGGCGAGTGCCGCCATCGCCTGGCTGTACTGCGCCCGGTGCTTCTCCAGGCCGGCAAGCGGTCCAAGACAACTCGTGCCGGTCGTATTGGTATCGATGAAACCCGTCCACGCCGAGGGAAGCGTGAGCAGGCGGAGCGTGTGTCCGGTGGGTGCCGTGTCGAAGATCACGTGGTCGAAGTCCGCTACGGCTGCCGGGTCGGCCAGCAGCGTGGTGAATTCGTTGAAGGCGGCGATCTCCACGGTGCAGGCGCCGGAAAACTGCTCTTCCATGCTGCGGACCGCCGATGCAGGCAGGATGCCGCGGTAGGGGGCGACCATTGCCTCGCGATACGTCGCCGCAGCCTGCTCGGGGTCAAGGTTCATTGCCCACAAACGCTCTACGCCGAGTACGGGGTATGGAGTGGAGCCTAATGCAAGGCCAAAGACATCTTCGAGGTTCGACGCGGGGTCGGTGCTTACCACCAGCGTGCGCTTTCCCCGCTCGGCGAGTTGCACGGCGGTGGCGCAGGCGACGCTCGTCTTGCCGACGCCGCCCTTGCCGGTGAAGAACAGGAAGGGAGTCATTGCGGCTGCCTCAGCAGCAACCGGAGCCCGGGGTGCAGGACGCGTCTTCTGCCTTGGCGTTGCTCGCGGGTGCGGCCCCGAGCGCGGCGACGAGTTCCTCCCGGGTCGGATACTTGCCGTAGGTCAGCACTTCGCCGTTGACGAGCGTCGCGGGCAAGCCGCGATCGCCGAAGGCCTGCATCAGCCCAGTCACTTTCGGCTGGGTGACGAAGGCGTTGGGCGACTGTGCCAGGCCGTGGCGTTCCACCGTGACGCCCTGCGATTCGAGCCAGCGCAGGTCGCGGGCGATGGTCAGCAGCGCCGGATCCACGCCCGGGCCGCACAGGCCGGTGGGGCAGCACATGGCGGCGTCGAACACCGCAACTCTTCCCGATTGGGCAGGGGAAGGGGCAGAGTGTGGTGCAGGGGAAGGGGCGGGGTGTGGTGCAGGGGTATTGGAGTGCAGCGGAAGCGAGCGGGCCATAGTCTTTCCCCAGGTTGTTGCGTCAGCGCGGCCGGCGCCGAGGGCGCCGAGGCGTTGACTTTCATATGCGCCTAAGCAAGTTATATATGGACTAACGCATATGTAATCCCCCGTTTCCCTGACGAGATGGTTCGCAGACTCCCTACACTCGCTGAACCGCCGGTGGCGATTGCGGATCTCGACACCCTGTTCAAGGGGTTCGCCGATCCGACGCGCATTCGCATCCTCAACGTTCTCGCCGCCGGCGAACTTTGCGTCTGCGACGTGGTCGACGTGCTGCGCCTGCCGCAGCCGACCGTCTCGCGGCACCTCGCGTACCTGCGCCGCATGGGGCTGGTGGAGAACACGCGCGAGGGGAAGTTCGCGCACTACCGGCTCTCGGACGCCGAGAACGCGGTGCACCGGCACCTGATAGACTGCGCGCGTTCCTGCTTCGCGGGCGTTCCCGCGCTGGACCGCGAACGCAGGCAGGCCGACAAGCGTGCGGCGG
Source organism: Gemmatimonadota bacterium (assembly GCA_038041995.1). Classification (GTDB taxonomy): domain Bacteria; phylum Gemmatimonadota; class Gemmatimonadetes; order Gemmatimonadales; family Gemmatimonadaceae; genus PNKL01. The sequence goes on from JBBTFF010000093.1 coordinate 38,716, forward strand.
CGCGCGCCATGGAGCCGTGCTGATGCGCTACGCGCTCATTTCGGATATCCACGCCAACCTGCCGGCGCTGGACGCGGTGCTCGCCGACGTTGCCACGCGCGGCGCGGCGGAGACGTACCACCTGGGCGACCTGGTGGGCTACTCCAGTTCACCCAATGAGGTCGTGGAGCGCATTCGCGCCGCACGCATCGGCGGCGTGGCGGGGAACTACGACTCCACCGTGGCACTCGCCCACAAGCACTGTGGCTGCCGGTCGGAGAATGCGCGGCAGGAAGAACTGGCGCACATCAGCTTCGAGTGGACGCTCGCGCATACCAGCGACGCGTCGAAGACGGTGCTGGGCGCGTTGCCGTTCCGCCTCGACCTGAAACCGCTCGGCGGTCACGTTGCCGGCCCGACGGTCACGCTGGTGCATGCCACGCCGACCAGCAGCCTGGTGTACGTCACCGAGGATCGCAGCGACGGCTTCCTGACGAAGATGGCCGGCTCGGCAGGGTTGAAGGCGGGCGACGTGATCTGTTTCGGGCACACGCACAAGCCGTGGCATCGTACGGTGGGCGGCGTGCACTTCGTGAACACCGGCAGCGTGGGGCGCCCCAAGGACGGCGACGCTCGGGCGGGGTACGTGGTGCTGGACGTCGATGCCGTCAACGTGCGCGTCGAATTCGTGCGCGTGGGTTACGACATTGCGGCGACGATCGCCGGGGTGCTCGCCGCTGGGCTGCCGAAGGAGTTTGCGCGGTTTCTGGAGGCGGGGGGGACAAGCTAGAACTGCCACCGCGAAGGGCGAAGCGCGCGAAGGGGCGCGAAGAACGAATCGGGGGGAACTGTACAGTGGCAGTTCCCCCCAGTGTTTCTTCGCGCAGCTTCGCGTCCTTCGTTCTTCGTGGTGGCCGTTACGCAGTGGCAGTTCCAGCAGTGTCCGAGCCTACCCGTACAACTCCCTGAGCGCCTGGTCCATGGTCTGCGCAAAGCCGCCGGCGATGACGTGCCGGGTGGCTTTCTCGCCCGGTTCTTCGAGCTTGCGCGCCGCGCCGAGCATCGCCGAGATCCTGAATTCGTCGCGAGCGATGTGGCTGAGGTACTCCTCGGCCGCCGTGAGGTAGCCCATCATCCCGCCGCACTCCGTAGGACAGAAGACCTTGTGCGCCTTGCGCAGCACGTCCTCGCCGGCCGGGTCGGGCATCACCAGGTTCTCGGAGCCGCAGATCACCGCCAGGCGCGCGTTGGCCGCGCAGGCCGCGACGGTGGCGATGTCGAGCGTGTTGCCGGCGGCATTGAGCACCAGCGCGTCCATCGGCTGCTTCAGGAACTCCATCTTCCCCTCGGGGGCCCAGCACCTCACGCCATGCGCTTCGAGCGCGGCGCGCCTGTCGGCACGCGCTTCCACCACCAGCGGCGTCGCGCCGTCGGCCAGCAGGTAGTCGATGATGTGCAGGCCGATGTTGCCGGCGCCGATGAGGCCGACCACCGATCCCTTCGGCGGGATCGCCGCGCCCTTCATCATCCCGGCAAGCATCCAGTAGTTCCCTTCGGCGGTCGGATGCCCCGTGTCGGAGATGACGCTCCCCTTGTAGCGCGCGTTCAGGTAACGCAGCGACTCCGTCACGCCGTCGCTCATCACCCCGTGCCCGAGATCCTGCCCGGTGGTGAGGAAGAAGCCGTGCGACGACTCGACGTCCCTGAAGCACGAGATGGCGAAGTCGAGCAGTTCGGTGTCGCGTGGTTCGCCGACGCGAGAGCCCGGCGACGGATGCATGACGCACTTGCCGCCGACGATGCGCGAGAAGTCGCGCTGCACGTGCGGCCCGCCGACCTTGAGCAGGCGTGACCAGAAGACCTTCTCGTCCATCCCGATGGCGAGGTCTATGGCTTCGTGGTCGGAGTTCCACCCGGGCAGCCTGGTGCGTGTCTCGGGGGCGATGCGAAAGCCACCCAGGGAGAGCATGTTCGACCCGGGCTGCGCGTGCGTCGCGATGCTCAGGGTCCAGGGTGCCGTGTCGGCCGTGTATCGGTAAACCCAGATGCGGGCGGTGGTAACGCGCCCGATTTCCGGGGCGATCTTCAGCGTCTCCTCGGGGGAGAGCACGGTCTTTGTATAGCCAGTCATCGGCGGCTCTTGGCAGGGTCGGAGTGCAGCCTGGGCCGGCGC
>JBBTFF010000094.1:0-5923 GCA_038041995.1 Gemmatimonadota bacterium
CCAGCCGCCAGCCGCCAGCCACCAACCGCCAACCACCAACCACCAACCACCAACTGTTAGTAAGCATGCAAACCTCTGCCATCCCGACGACCGCACTGGAGCTGATCACCAACTCCGTCCTCGCCACCAAGGTGGTGCTGGCGCTGCTGCTCGTCCTCTCGCTCTACAGCTGGGGGATCATGCTGGCCAAGTGGATCGAGTTCCGGCGGATGAACCGGGCGTCGAAGGCGTTCACCCGCGACTTCGCGCACGCCACCAGGCTGGAACAGGCCGTCGCAATGGCCCGCAAGGCGCCGCCGTCGGCATTCAACCGGCTCTTCGCCCGCGCCGTGAACTTCCTGCAGGACACGTCGGTCCGCGACGACGACGGCGCCACGCGCCCGCTGCGTGCGTCGCAGGTGGAGGCCATGCGCCTCCTGCTCGACGCCGAGACGACCGCCGAGCGGGACGCGCTGGGGAGCTACATCCCGTCGTTGGCGGTCATCGGCTCGGCGAGCCCGCTCATCGGCCTGTTGGGCACCGTGCTCGGCATCATCGACGCGTTCCTCGGTGTGGCCATCAAGGGGTCCGGCAATCTGGGCGCCATCGCTCCCGGCGTCGCCGAGGCGCTCATCGCCACGGCCGCCGCGCTCGCCGTGGCGATTCCCGCGACCTTCGCCTACAACATCTTCGCCGCGCGCCTCAACCGGTTCGACGGCGAGCTCGAGGGCTTCGGCTCGGAGATCATCGCGCTGATGGCCCGCGAGGGACGCGTCTAGGGTGCGCCGCCGCACGCACGGGGAACGGACGCCGCTCAACGCGGACATCAACGTCGTGTCGCTGATCGACGTGATTCTGCTGCTGCTTGTCATCTTCATGATCACGGCACCGTTGATGCAGGGCGGCGTGGACGTGACGCTTCCCAAGACGTCGGCACGCGCGCTGGAACCCAAGAGCGGGCTGGTGGTGAGCATCACCGCGAGCGGCCGGGTGTACGCCGATGAGACGCCGATGTCCCTGTCAGAGTTCAAGTCGGCCTTCAAGGCGTTGTCGTCACGGGCGGGCAAGGACGGCGTGTATGTTCGCGCCGACCAGGGGGCGCCATATGGCATCGTCGCGCAGGTGCTGTCGACGATCCAGAAGGCGGGGATCGTGAACGTCGGGCTCGTCACCGAACCGGAGACCGTGCGGCCGTGATCCGCAGCGGGGCGCGCTCGAGCATCGCCGGGCCGCTCGCCATGTCGGCGGCGCTGCACCTGGTGGCGATCTCGCTCCTCGTTGTCGCGCGGTCCAGCGGCGGGGGCGTCGCGCTGCCGCCGATGTACCGGGTCGAACTGATCGCCGCGCCGCCCGGCGCTCCGGCGGTCGGCGTGGTGACCAACGAGCCCCAGGCCGCCGATGCCCCGAAGCCGGAGCCGGCGAAGGGGGCGCCCAAGCCGGTGGAGAACGCGGTGTCGATCAAGGCGCCCGGCACGAGGTCGGCGGCCACCCGATCGACGCCGACTCCGGCCAACACCAAGCCAGCGGCCGTCGCGCCGCGCGCCGGCGGTGGCGCCGAGGGTGGCCCGGGAACGGATGTCGCGAACATCCGAACCGAAGGGATCGACTTTCCGTTCCCGGGGTACCTGCAGAACATCGTGCGGCAGGTGCGACTGAACTTCTCGCCGACCGACAAGTCGCTGCGCACGGCGGAGGTCTTCTTCCTGATCCGGCGTGACGGTTCGTCGAGCGGGTTTCGCTTCCTGCTGCGCAGCGGCTCGTACGCGTTCGACCTCGAATGCCAGGGCGCGGTCGAGGCGGCGTCCGCCTCGAAGGCGTGGGGCCCGCTGCCGGCGGGGTTCATGGATGACGTGCTCCCCGTGATCTTTCGCTTTGACCCGAAGACCCTGCGTTGATGTTCCGATCTACCAGAGCCACCGGAGATTTGTGTCTTCTCGATCTGTAGCAACGCTCGGAGTTCTGTGCCTCCTCGATCCGTAACAACGCTCGGAGTTCTGTGCCTCTTCGCCCTGCCCCTTGGTGCACAGGACACCATTCCGGTGGGAGTTCGAATAGGCATCTCCTACGACCCGGTGACGCGCATCGGCGTCTTCGTCACCGCAGTCGCCGGCGCGTCGGGCGACTCGGTGCGCGCGATGATCAGCCGCGACCTTGACTTCGGGGACCGCGTGACCGTGGTGAGCGCCGAAGCCGGTCCGCCGCCGTCGGGAGCGCTCAACTACGAGCTGTATGCGAAGCTCTCCGCGCGGGCCATCGTGCAGGCCTCGGTGACGCCGCAGGGATCGTTGCACGTCGCGGTCCACGACGTCGTCGCCAGGCGGGTGCTCAACGTCGGCGACTTTGCCTTCGCGAACGCCGCTCCGTTCTCGACGGCGTGGCGCATGGCCGTCCACCGTGCCAGCGACGAGATCGAGCGCTGGATTACCACGACGCGCGGCATTGCCGCCACCCGCATCGCCTTCGTGCGCGACCAGCGCCTCTGGATCGTCGATTCCGACGGAGCGAACCTCCAACCGGTTGGCGTCGGTGGTGTTGCGCTTTCGCCCGCATGGCACCCCACCGGGCGGTACCTCGCGTACGCCCAGATGGCTGACGATGGCACGCACATCGCCGTGCGCGACCTGGTCGCCGGGCAGTCGCAGCGCGTCGCCGATCTCGGGGGCACGAACATCACCCCGGCCTTCTCACCCGACGGCCGGACGCTCGTCTTTTCCGCGGGAGACGACGGCACCGACCTGTACGCGGTATCGCCATTCGGCAACGATGTGCCGCGCCGGGTGACCGTGGGGAGGGGCAGCCCGACGTCGTCGCCATCCTTCAGTCCGGACGGCCGAAAGATCGCCTTCATCTCGGGTCGACTGGGTCACCCTGAGGTGTATATTACCGATGCCGACGGAACGAATACGGAGTTGCTGACCGAGACGCCCGGCGTTGACCAGCCCTACCGCTCAAGCCCGGACTGGTCGCCCGATGGCCGGAACGTCGCGTTCTCGTCGCAGGAAGGCGCGAATTTGCAGGTGATGGTCATCAACGTTCGCGATCGCCGGATTCGTCAGCTGACCGGCGACGCGCGCAATGAGGATCCGTCGTGGGCGCCGGATGGAAGGCATCTGGTGTTCACGTCGACGCGTTCGGGTGCCAAGCAGCTCTGGGTGCTCGACACGGAGTCAGGGCGTTCGCGGCAGTTGACGCGTGGCGCCGGCATTACACGGATGGCCGCGTGGTCACCGCGGATGGAACAACCGTAGTCGCACTCGAACGACCCCCACTGGAGATCTCGTCATGCACGCTCGCATTCGCTCGTTCGCCCTGGCGGCCGTCGCGCTGTCGGCCGTCGCCAGCACCGCCTGCAAGAAGAAGCCGGTCGTGGCCCTCGCGCCCGTGCCGGTCGTAGTGCCGTTCAACAAGGATTCGGCGGACGCCGCCGACGCCGCCCGCAGGGCCGCGGCCGCGGCAAAGGCTGCCGCCGACAAGGCCGCCGCCGACAAGGTCGCCGCCGACCTGGCCGCGAAGAACGCCGCCGCCGTGGCCGCCGCGCGGGCCGCCTTCGCCACGCCGGTCTACTTCGACTACGACATGTCGAACATCCGCGACGACCAGAAGGCGACGCTCGAGGCCAAGATCCCGCTCTTCCAGTCGAACCCGGACCTGCGCATCCGCATCTCGGGCAACACCGACAACCGCGGCTCGGACGAGTACAACCTGGCGCTCGGCCAGCGTCGCGCCGCCGAGGTGAAGCGCTATCTGGTGGCGCGCGGTATCGACGAGGCGCGCATCGACGTCGTGAGCTTCGGCGAGGAACGCCCCGCCGTCGCCGCCGATAACGAGGACGCCTGGGCCAGGAACCGCCGCGACGAGTTCGAGATCATCGCCGGCGGCAACCCGCTGAAGCTGCCCAACCCGTGACCACGCGTTTCGTTCGGCTGTTGGTCGCTCCGGCCGTCATCATGACGGCCGGGGCGTGCTTCGCGACACGCAGCGACGTTCGCGTGCTGCAGAGTGACATTGGCACGCTGCAGGCCGCCGCGGCCCGCGCCGCGCGCGCCGATACGGCGCAGGCAGTGCAGTTGAGGCAAATCGTGCAGGCCCTCGGCGCGGTCTCCGACTCCCTGCGTGCCGCCGCGGTGACGCTGCATCGCTTCCAGGGGGACGTCGCGATGTCGATGCACAGCGTCGAGCAGCAGCTCCTCACCATTCAGGAACTGACTGGCCAGAGCCGCAAGCAAGTGGAGGCCCTGCGTTCGCAGATGGAGGCACGGGCCAGTGAGCCGCCGCCAGCGGCGCCGCTGGTGGCCGCGCCGGGCGCCGCCGCGTCAACGGCCGAGGCGGCCGCGGGAACGCCGGCGCCGGGTCCCTACCAACTGATGGACCTCGGACGCCAGCAGCTGGCGCGGGGCGCATCGTCGGCGGCGCGCGCGGCGTTCAGCGACCTGCTGGCGCAGTACCCGACGTCCGAACTGGCGCCCGATGCGCAGTTCGGCATCGCCGAGGCCTTCGCCGCGTCGGGGAGTGCCGCCGACGCCGACTCGGTGTACGCGCTCGTCGCCGAGCGGTATCCCACGTCGGAACGCGCCCCGACGGCCATCTACAAGCGCGCCGTCGCGCTCAAGGTCGCTGGCCAGACGCGGCAGGCGCGCGCGCTGCTGCAGCAGGTGCTCGACAAGTACCCCAAGTCGGATGCGGCCGTCCTGGCGGCCTCGCTGCTGCGGGATCTGAAGTAACGGCCGGGGGCGGCGCGTGGCGGAGCCCGAGCGGGAAGAACAGTCCGAGATGCCGTTCCTCGATCACCTCGAGGAACTGCGCTGGCGACTGATCTGGAGTGGAGCGGCGCTGCTGATCTCCATCGCCATCGCCTTCACCGTCGTCAGCAACTTCGACGTCATCGGCATCCTGGCGATTCCCGCGCAGGAGTCGCTCCACGGGCAGAAGCTGATCTACACGCACCCGGCGGATCCCTTCACCATCCTGCTCCAGGTGTCGTTCGTGCTGGGCGTCATCGGGGCCAGCCCGGTGATCGGCTACCAGGTCTGGGCCTTCCTGTCGCCGGCGCTGCACCCGCACGAGAAGCGGGTCATGATCCCGGTGTTGCTTGGCGCCGTGCTGCTCTTCCTCTTCGGCTGCGCCATGTCGGTGGTCTGGGTCCTCCCGGTGACGCTCAAGCTGCTTGGGAACATCTCGTCAGCGTCGCTGCAGCAGATGATCTCGGCAGCCGACTACTTCTCGTTTGCCGTCACGCTGACGCTGGCCTTCGGCGCCGTGTTCGAGCTGCCGATCCTCATCCTTGCCCTCACGATGCTCGGGCTGGTGACGCCGGCGATGCTGGCCAAGTTCCGGCGGCACGCGTTCGTCGGCTCGCTCATCGTCTCGGCGGTCATCACGCCGGGCGACCTCATCATCGCGACGATGATGATGTTCGGGCCGCTGTACGGGTTGTACGAGCTGAGCATCATCCTGTCGTGGTTCGTCTACCGTGCCAAGCAGAAGCGGGCGCGCCGTGCGGAGGAGGCGGAACGCATCGCGACCGCCTCGCACCCGTGACGCGGCGCCTGGCGCGGCACGCCCTGCTGCGGGCGCTCGGGACGGCCGGGGTGGCGCTCGCCCTGGCCGGCGTGGCCCCGACTGCTGCCGCGCAGCGCCCGACGGGGGGCCGCCCGCGCCCCGCGACCCAGCGGCCGACGACGACGCGCCCGGTCGAAGACAGCACCGCCCGCAAGGACACCGTGCTCGTGCACTGGGTGCCGCCCGACTCGGTCGTCACCGCGCTGATGGCCCGCAAGGGATACCTGCTGGTGCGCTACCAGGCGGAGTTCGTGACCTTCGGCGCCACGGACCGCACGATCACGCTCATCGGGAGCCGCACGGAACGCGCCGTCGTCGAGCGTGAGCCGACGCTGCTGGTCGCCGACACGATTCAGTACAGCGACTCCACCAACAAGGCGCTGTC
>JBBTFF010000095.1:0-3094 GCA_038041995.1 Gemmatimonadota bacterium
AGAGCGTTTTCGGGAACGCCCGGCGCAACGCGCGACGGCACGGGGTGCGCGGCCAGCGGCGCCCACTGCCCCGCGGATTGAGCGCGATCACGACGTGGGGAATGCCGAAATCCTCATGACACAGGCGGTGATGGGCCTCGGTATCGTAGGCCGCATCGGCGAGGACGGTATCCAGCGGGAGCAGCGCCGCCGCCTGCCGGAGAGCGGGCGCGAAATCGGGCGCGTCATTGGTCGGGCCTTCGCCCAACGCCACCCCGAGAATCAGGTGCGAGTGCGTGTGCGCCGCCACCGTGACTTTCGGCCAGCGGCGGCTCTGGTGTGTCCGACGCGTGTCGCCTTGGGCGCGGCGAATGCGGTAATGGGTGCTGACGTGCCGGACCTCGAGTCCCGTGGCATCGACCGTCGCCATCGGCGCCGCGTCGATGAGTCCGGCCTGCTGGGCGCAGGCGATGATCTCGCACTGAGCGCGGCGAAAGGCCCCCCTTTTTCTGCGTCGACGAGAAGCCGACGGGCCGCGTAGCAGAGCGTCGAGTAGTGCGGCACCTTGCGCAACCCCAAGACGTGCCGGAGGTCGCTCCACTCGGCCAGCAGCGTGGTGAGGCCGCGGTAGTCCGTCCGCAGAAACTGCCGCAGCACCAGCAGGGCAAAGAGCTGCGGCTGGGTGAAGTCGTGCCGCGAGCGGCGGCACGCGTACGGCGGCAGGGATCGACGGCCGACGGCCAGGGCTTCCCGCGCCAAGCGCACGGCCGATTTCGTCATGGCACGCACCGACTCGCTCCAGGCGTGTTGTCCAGAGGACGCCTTGTCGCGACAGCGCGTAACGCATCATTTCAACAGAGCATGTCGTACTCTGTCGTACTCTGTCGTACTCTGTCGTACTCTGTCGTTCTCTTGGCTCTACGCCGCCGCCGCCGGCTTCCCGTCTTCCGGCGGAAACTCCATCCCCGGTACCGGGCCCCACACGTAAGCGGAGAAACGCGGCGGATCTTCCGTGCGAGAACCGCGCGAAATGATGATGCCGATGGGCTCTTGTTCGGCGACTTCAGGCTGGCGAATGTGTTCCATGACTGCATTCCCGATGACGGGGGTTCGGTACTGGGGAGCGGCAACGCTCATTGCTTCCATATGGAAGTACAGTAGGTAGACGTTGCACGTGCAGTGCCAGTTTCCGACTGTGCATAAGACGTTCTGGCACAAAGAGTTGACAACAAAAAAGCCGCCCCGGAAAAAGGCGGCTGTCGCATAACGACACGGTGCTCGACGCCGTTGTGTGTCAATTCGTCACGCCACGGCCTTCCGGGCAACGAACGTCTTGGACGCGCCCTGGTCGGGCACGATCGAGATTGCCCAGCCGTCGTACCGCCTCCGCAGTTCTTCCTCGTCGATCATCGACTGGCCGGCGATGATCGTCTCCACCAGGTGCACGCCACCATCAGTGGTCACGCTTTGCAGCGCTTCGATCACGCGTGTGCGTTCATGCGCGCTGAGGCCGGCGAACGCCGCCGGTGTGCAGATGACTGCGCGCAATGGCCCATCGGGCAACCAGGTGTACAGGTCGCTCACCAGCCCGCGCACCCGCTCGGTGAGTCCGGCGCTGCGCGCCGTCTCGAGCATCCGCTCCACCACGTCGCGTTCCGGCTCGATGGCCGTGACGTCGCAGCCATTCGCCGCGAGGAACATCGTCGATCCCTCGATCCGCGCCCCGGTCACCAGCACCGAACCGCCGCCCGGGAGTGACGATATCGCCTGCTTGAGCGGGGTGTCACCGCGAAGCCCCCAGTGCTCGGGGCGCTGAAACTCCGATGCGTTGCGCAGGCGACGCCGGCGCCACGTCTCGTACGTTGGCAGGCGCAGGCGCCGGGTGATGAGCTTGTCCACCTCGGCCGCCAGCAGCAGTTCCGTCATCCCCATCTGGTCGCCGCTCCCCAGCCGGCGCATCGCCTCGTCGGCGAGCCCCATGAGGTACGACCGGCTGACCGAGTTCTTGTAATCCTCGATCTCGCGCTCGACGTAGAGCTGGTACTCGTGACGGAGGGACCGGGGAAGGCGCGTGGTCATCGGGGTGTTGAAGGGCTGCCTTCAAGGTAAGATCCTGCCCGCGCAAAGCAATTCCTTGCACAAGCATGTTCCGCGGCAGTTGCTGCCATTCGCCGCACCACCCATCGACTATCGTCTATCGACCATCGACTATCGACTTTCCTGCATCGACTATCGACTATCGTCTATCGTCTATCAACTTTCTCCCGGAATGCCAGAACTCCCCGAGGTCGAAGCCGCCGCGCGAATCGCCCGACGAATCCTGGTCGGGCGGCACCTCGTCGCGGTTTCCACCCACCACCCCGCGCAGCGTCGCGCCCTTCCCCCGCGCTCGGCGGCCCGCCTGGTCGGCCGCCGCGTCGTGGCGGTCGAACGCCGCGGCAAGCACCAGCACTTTTGCCTGGACGACGGCGCCGTGCTCGCCGTGCACTTTCGCATGACCGGCGACTGGGAGACCACGCGCACCTCCGAGGCGCGGCCGCGCTTCACGCGCATCGCCTTCGACACCGACGACGGCCAGCGCCTCTCCTTGGTCGACTCCCGCGCCCTCTGCTCCGCAACCTATCACCCGCCGGGCAAGCCGCCGCGCCTCGAGCTGGGCCCCGAACCCGACGAACTCACCGGGGAACTGCTGCGCGAGGCGACCGTCAGGCGTACGCTCGCCATCAAGCCCCTCCTCCTCGACCAGCGGGTCGTCGCCGGCCTCGGCAACATCTACGCCGCCGAGGCGCTCTGGCGCGCGCGCCTCGACCCGACGCGCTCCGCGTGCAGCCTGTCGGACGTGCAACTGCGGGCCCTCGTGCGCGGCATCAAGGCCGCCATCGCCGATGGCTTCGCGCGCCAGGGGCGCTACAGGGACGGATCGCCGGAGCGTCCCTTCAAGGTCTACGACCGCGAGGGACACCCCTGCCAGCGATGCCGAACGCCGATCGCGCGCATCACCCAGTCCGGCCGCAGCACGTACTATTGCCCTCGCTGTCAGCGGACGGCGTAGGGCGTACAGCGTACAGCGTACAGCGTACAGCGTACAGCGTACAGCGTACAGCGTACAGCGTAC
>JBBTFF010000095.1:3194-5063 GCA_038041995.1 Gemmatimonadota bacterium
TACAGCGTACAGCGTACAGCGTACAGCGTACAGCGTACAGCGTACAGCGTACAGCTTACGGCTGCCTTACGCTCTACGCTGTTCGCTCACCGTTCTCCAGCAAGAGCCCCTTGAGGTACCCCGTTTCCGGAATCGTCATCACCTCCGGGTGATCCAGTGGCTGCCCGGTCAGTGCCCGCAGGATCATTGGCCGTCCGCTGTCGGCCGCGGCGTCGCGCACGACGTCCAGGAACATCGGCTTCGTCATGTGGTAGCTGCAGCTCGCCGTGAAGAGCAGCCCGCCCGGCGAGAGCAGCCGCATGGCCCGCAGGTTCAGCTCCTTGTAACCGCGCTTGGCCCCCTCGATCGACCCGCGGTTCTTCGCCAGTGCCGGCGGATCCAGGGCGATCACGTCGTAGCGGTCGCCGCGCACGACCGCTTCGCGCAGAAATTCGAACGCGTCGGCCTCCACGCACTCGAGGTTCGTGATGCCGTTGCGTGCCGCATTCACCCGCGCCCGTTCCAGCGCCAGCGCCGACGCGTCCACCGCCGTCACCGACTCGGCCTCGCGCGCCAGGTGCAGCGCAAAGCTCCCGTGATAGCTGAAGACATCGAGCGCGCGCCCACGCGCGTGACCGCGCAGCAGCACGCGATTCTCGCGCTGGTCGAGGAACGCCCCCGTCTTCTGCCCGGTCCACGGCGCGGCCAGGTACTTCACGCCGTGCTCGTCCACCTCGATCTCCTCGGGCACGCTGCCGGCCAGCAGCTCGACCTGCTTCGGCAGTCCCTCTCGGGTGCGCACCGAGGCGTCGTTGCGCGCCAGTATCCCCTCGGGCGCCACGAGCTCCTGCAGCACGTCCACGATCACCGCGCGCTGCGCCTCCAGCGCCGCCGAGAGCAGTTGCACCACGAGCCAGCGGTCGTACTTGTCGACCACCAGCGCGGGCAGCCCGTCGCCCTCGCCGTGCACCAGCCGGCACGCGCTGGTCACCGTGGCCAGCGGTGCGCGGCGCGCAATGGCGTGCGCCAGGCGCGCGCGCCACCACGAGCGGTCGATGGCCACGTCGGTGTCGCGCTCGACGCGCCGCAGCACGATCTCCGACGTGGGACTCCACCACGCCCACCCCAGTGGCTGCCCGCGCGGATCGGCCATGCGCACCGGTCCCGCCGGTTCCGACGGCGCCGCGGCGAGGTCGGTGCGAAAGACCCACGGATGCCCGGCGGCCAGGCGCTTGGCCCCGCGGGAGGTGACGACGGCAATCGATGAAGGCATGGACGGAAGCTACCTACGGCCGACGGCGGATGGTACGCCGAGGCTGCTCAAGAAACTGCAAAAGAAGCTGTGAGCTATACGCTGTACGCCGTCCGCCGTACGATCGGGTGAACGGACGGTGTAGAGCGTATGGCGTACAGCTCACGGCTTCTTTTGTCGTTGCAGCACGGCGAGAACCGTCTCTTGCGATCAGCAACTCGGCGGGGCAGCTTCACCCCATGCCGCTCATTGCCCTGCGTGGCGCCACGACCGTGACTGCCGATGACGAGGCGCTCCTCGCCGACGCCACCCGGGAAGTACTGCGCGCGCTCCTCGAGCGAAACGCGCTGCAGCCGTCGCAGGTCGTCAGCGCGTTCTTCACCTGCACGTCCGACCTCACCGCCGCCTACCCTGCGCAGGCCGCCCGCGACATGGGCTGGCAGCGCATCCCCATGCTGTGCGCGGCCGACCTTCCCGTGCGCGGCGCGTTGCCGCGCTGCATCCGCGTCCTCCTGCACGTCAACGCGGCGGCCGACGCAGCCGCACCGCGTCACGCCTACCTGCGTGACGCGGCATCGCTGCGTGGAGACCTCGAGGACGGCCTGTCGTGAACGGGGAGGCGCCGGCCTACGGCCGGC
>JBBTFF010000096.1:0-1537 GCA_038041995.1 Gemmatimonadota bacterium
CGCACCAGATCGTCGAGGGTCATCTTGGCCATAGTTACCAGCTCCCACTCGAGCCACCGCCCGAGAATCCGCCGCCGCCGCCAAACCCGCCGAAACCGCCGCCACCGAACCCGCCACCGCCGCCACCGAATCCGCCGCCGCTCCACCCGCCACCGTGGCGCCCGCCGCCACTCATCGCCTGTCCCAGCAGGAACCAGAGGCAGCCATTGCCGCCGCGTCGTTTGCCCCCACCCAGCAGCATTAGCAGGATGATGAACCCGAGCACGAACAGCCCCGGCGGCAAGCCGCCCGGCGTGCGCGCACCGCGCCCGGGTGGCGGCCGCGGCGCCTCGAGCGCGCCGTCCAGCGCAAACCCGAACTCGCCCGCATACGCCTCGGCCGCGCGCAAGGTCATCAGTTCGAGCGCGGCACCGTAGTCCTTCTGCTGCAGGAACGGCACCGCCTCACGACGGATGTCACCGGCGCGCGAATCGGTGATGAAGCCCTCGACGCCGTTGCCGGTCTGGATGGCGATGTGCCCGCGGCCGTCGGAACTCGTTTCCTTGGGAACGACCAGGATCACGAGGCTGGTGTTGCGCTTGCGGTCACCCACCTCGGCGGCAGCGCCCACCTTCCACTCGCGACCGATGCGCAGGGCCATGTCGCCGACTTCGCGGTCGCCGAGGTCGGGCAGGGTCACGACGACGATCTCGCCGCCTGACTTGGCGCGCACGTCGCCGATGATGCGCTCGATCCGCGCGGCACGCTCGGCGCCGACCACTCCGGCAAAATCGTTGACGTACCCGCGCGGCGGCGGCAACTGGACCCCACCGCCCTGCGCCTGCACCAGCAATGCCACGAACAAGCGGACCAAGCAAATCTCCTGAAGGATGGCGTCCGTTGCGGCGCCACCAGAAAGCTCTGTCCGCGACCATACGTTGCGCAACGCCGGAAGAGTTTCACTCCGCCGGCGCTGGCGCTCCCGACAGCCTCATGGCAGACTACATTATCCCTCGCTGGAGCAAGCCTTGGCTCGGTATTCCCTGTTGGTCCCGCTCGCCGTGGCGTGCGGCGCGGCCCCCGCGCTGCTGGGCGCGCAGGCGCCCATTCCGGTCGGCCGGTGGAGTGCGAACATCCGCCCCACGCTCGCACCGTCGTCGGGTATCGGCGCCAGCACGATGAAGATGTACGGCTCGATCAACGTGACTCCCAACCGCGCCGGCGCCGCGGGGTCCTGGCTGGTGGAGATACGGCTGACGTCCGATCGTCCGAGCGAGACGCTCCTCTGGGCCATCGCGCCGGGCCGGTGCCAGTCGGGCGCTGTGCCGGAAGTTCAGCCTAATCAGCTGGCGCCGCTCGAAGTCCGGGCCAACGGCAACGCCGACATCAGCGCCGCAGTCACCTTGTCGATGAACCCGTCGGACTCGTACCACCTGGACATCTTTCGCAACGGCCAGCAGCAGGAGCACGTGATTGCCTGCGCCAGCCTCCGGTACTCCGAGCAGAAGAAGTAATCCGGGGTGATGGCGCAGCAAGAGGAGGGGCCGGGCCCAATGGG
>JBBTFF010000096.1:1547-18668 GCA_038041995.1 Gemmatimonadota bacterium
GGCCCCGCCCCCTCCTCTTGCTGCACCATCACCCGCCGGACGGCACGAACGCCGACCGGCCGGTCCGGATCTGACTACCGACCCTGCGGGTTGCCAGCACCGCCAAACGTGTAGATCGGCAGGCCAAGCGTTTCCAGCTCGGTTGCCGGCACCGGCAGGGAACGCGGTGCCAGCGGCTGTAGCGTCTCGAAGCGACGCGCCCGGCCCCACGACTGGTTGACGTTGGTGGCGTACAGCTCGATGAGGGCTTCGTACTCGATCATCTTCAGCAGGACCGCGTTGCTCATCGTGCCCGTCACCGGCGGCAGCTGGCCACGGCCCACGTGTGTCTTGTTGATCAGCGTTGCGGCCAGGTTCTTGTCGCCGTTGGTGCGGATCAGCGCCTCGGCCCACAGCAGGTCGTTCTCGGTGGCCAGCATCGTCGGCGTCAGGCCAAGGAACTGGAGCGGCTGACCGCGCGCCATGTAGAGGTAGCGCTTGTACGACCAGCTCGAGAGCAGGAAGCGGCCACGGGTCGGGTCACCCAGCAACGCCGAGTTCCAGAGGAAATCGCTGGTGAGCCGGGCGTCGGCCGAGGTGGCCTTCGGCGGCGCGACCGTCGACGTCAGCCTGCTCGGCATCGTCGAGTCCATGGACTGGATCACGCGCCAGTCCACCCGCATCCAGCTGCTCGTGTTCGCGTAGGCCGTGTAGTTGTTGCCGAACGCGTTGGTGGCCGTCACCGACACGCTGATGTCGAACGGCGTGCCCGAGCTGATGCCCTTGGAGGCGTACGTCAGCACCTTGGCCCAGTTGGTCGCCGTGTTCGCCGCACCGGTACGGGCCGACTCGACCAGCGTGCGGGCGGCAATGGACGCCGCCATCTTGCCCAGGTTGGCGGCCGAGACGTTCAGGTCCTCGACGTAGACCTGCGGGAACGTGTAGCTCTTGCCGGCCGTGGCCGCGATCACTTCGTCGAACTTGGCCACCGCGGCGTCACGCACCTTGTCGTAGCGCTGCAGGGCGATCGTCGTCGGGTCAGACTTCTCATCGACGACGAACGCCTGGTCGAAGTACATGGCCAGCCCCGCATAGGAGGCAGCCTGGATGAACTTCGCGAACGTCTTGTACTGGTCCGTCGTCGCGGCGTTGTTGATGATGACGCCGGCGTCGATGGCCTTGAGGCCGTCGTTCACCGAGCCGAGCGCCGAATAGTAGCGGCGCCACGGCTCGCTGGAGGCGACCAGGTCACCCGAACCGGACCTGTTGTCGAAGGCCAGGCGCGGTTCCTGCCCGTTGAAGCGCATGCCGAAGTTGCCGTAGTTGCCGCTGATTTCGTCGGCGTTGTTCGACATCGCCAGCTTGTTCACGTCCTGTTCCGCGTTGAACCACGTGGCGAACGCGTTCCCGATGACGTTCTGCACGTCGGGGCCGGTGCTGAGCACCTTCACCACGTCGGGGTTGTTGAGGTTCGGGGCGGTCAGGTCCGTCTTGCACCCGGCGGCGACTGCCAGCAGGCCAAGCGCGGCGCCAACCGCAACCCTGCGAGAAAAATTCATCATAAAATAGGTCTCCGATCACTTAGTAGGTGATGGTGATCTGGGCCGAGAGCTGCCGCAGTGAGGGATAGCGGAAGCCGTCGATGCGATAGTTGAAGTCATCGCCACCAAGCGTTTCCGGGTCGGCACCAGTGTACGAGGTCCACGTCTTCAGGTTGCGGCCCACGAGCGCGATCCGCACGCCCGTCGCCACCGTGTTGAGGCGCGTCATCTCGAGCACCTTGTTGGACAGCGAGTAGTTCACCGAGAGTTCGCGCAGCTTGGCATAGCTGCCGCCTTCGACGAAGTACGCATTCGAGACGAGACCGTTGTACAGGCCCGACGAGAAGAAGCCGAGCGCGATGCGGTCGGCCACCGGGTAGGCCGTGCCGTCCTCCGACCCGTGCCGGAGATCCATGAACATCCACTGCTTCGTGAAGTTGTAGATGTTGCCGCCCACCATGCCGTCGACCAGCACGTGGAACGAGAGCGACTTCCACGTCACGTCCTGGATCATGCTCCAGGCGAAGTCGGCATTGCTGTCGCCGATCCTCTGCAGCGTGGTGCCGTCGGGGGCGACGTACTTGATCGGCAGCTCGCCGGGCGTTCCGCGCAGCGACTTCAGCACCACGAAGCCGGCGGCGTTCTTGGTGTAGTTGTCGAGGCTGAAGCTCGCGTTGGCCTTGTTGACCGGGTTGTCGAGCAGGTCCTGCGGGTTCTTGATGTAGCGGTCGCCGTACATGACGCCGAGCGCCTCGCCCTGCCTGTACCAGAACTGGTTGCCCTGCGCCTGGCCGAACCCACCGGCCTGGCTGAACGGCGGACGGTCCAGCTTGTCCACATACTGGCGCGTGCGGTCGCCCGACACCGTCATGTTCCACTGCAGGTCCGAGCGGTCGATGAGGCGCGCCGAGATCTGGGCTTCCAGCGTGTGCGCGCTCACATCGGCGGCATTGCGGGTCTGCGCCGTGAAGCCGCCCGACTTGGCCGACGACAGCGGCACCGACAGGAAGGCGCCGACGGTCTTGCGGTCGGACATCGTGATTTCCGACGAGAACCGGTCAAGGAACTCGAGGTTGACGCCGACTTCGTTCTCCGTCTGCACGGCCGGCTCGAGGGCGCGGTTGCCGATCTGATTCTTCGACACCGTGCCGCCGCTCAGGCTGTAGGTTTCGTACTGCGAGCTGAACGACGGCCGCAGGCCCGCGGTGCCGCGGGCGGCACGCAGCTTCACTTCCTGGAAGCCCGGGATGTGAACGTCCTCGGTCAGGCGATACGCGCCCGATGCGCCCCAGAAGTTGTGGTAGCGCGCGTCGGCGCCGAACAGCGACGACCCGTCGCGGCGGATCATCGCCTGCACGAGGTAACGATCCTTGTAGTTCAGCCCCTGCGTGACGAAGTAGTTTTCGCTCCGCACGAGGGTCTGCGACGATGACGCCCCCGTGGAGTTCACGTCGCCGCCGTTGATCGTCGGCAGGTCGATGTTGAGCTTCGAGGTATTCGCCGACTGGTTGTACGTGTTCGAGATTTCCTGCAGGTAGGTGAGGCGCGTGGTGGAGCTCAGGTTGCCCCACGCCTTCGCGACGTTCGTGTTGATCGTCGTGTTGGAGTTCGCCGCCCGGTTGGCGGACGTCGAGTACGTGCCGTTCAGCGTCGTGTTGAGCGCGCCACTGGAGAACGTGCCGCGCTTGAGGTAGTTCTGGTTGCCGGTGTTCAGGCGGTCGGTGCCGTACGTGGCGTCGAACGACAGCCAGGTGAACGGGCGGTAGCGAATGACGCCCGAGCCGATCATCCGCTCGCGGCGGAACCGGTTGTCGCGCACCGTCAGGTCGTACAACGGATTGCCGCGGGAGCTGTAATCGTAGGCCGGCGGCAGGTACGGATTGAAGGCCACCGAGTCGGTGGGTCCCCACGGACGCCGGAGGTCGACGTCGGGCGGTGCCTGCAGCAGGGCAAAGAACGGACCGCTGCCTTCCGGATTCTGGTCGTTGGTGTTCAGCGCGTACGTGGAGCTGATCGACACGTCGATCTTGCTGGTGATCGCCTGGTCGGCGTTCAGCCGGAAATTGCGGCGACGCTCGCCGTCGACGAAGGGCAGGATGCCCTGGTTGTGCTCGAAGCTGTACGACGTGCTGAGGTTCGTGTTGCCGCGGCGCACCGCCATGTTGGCGAAGGTGTTCTGGTAGTCGCCGTTCTGCATCCACAGCTTCTGCTGGTTGCGCCACGTCCCCGCCGGAAACTCGTTGTCGGCCAGCCGGTCGGTTTCCGGCACGCGCAGGCGGCCACCGCCGAGCACGAACGAGCCGTCGGGATTCAGCTGGAAATAGTGGTGCTTGTTCAGGGGCACGAAGCGCTCCTGACTGCCCGAACCGATTTCGGTCCGCGTGGTGAAGCTCACCTTGTTGTTGGCGTTGCCCTTGCCACGCTTGGTCGTGATGGCAATCACGCCATTGGCGGCCGACGAACCGTAGGTGTTGGAGGACGCGGCGCCCTTGAGGACTTCGATGCTCTCGATGTCGTTGGCGTCGATGTCCTGCAGGTCGCCGCGCGTGATGACGCCGTCCACGACGAGAAGTGGCGCGGAGCCGCCCGGCGTGAGGTTCGTCGAGCCGCGCAGCTTGATGATCGGGTTGCCGCCCGGCGTTCCGCGCGGCATCGCCACGCGTGCGCCGGCCATCTTGCCCGCCAGCGCTGCCAATGGACTCGACCCCGGCACCTGCGACATCGCCTCGGCACCGACCTTCCCGACGCCGATGGCCAGCAGCTTCTGGTCCGTCGCCGCCGCCACGCCCGTCACGACCACTTCGGTCAGCCGAATGGTGGACGAGAGCGTGAAGTCGAGCTTGTGCGAACCCGCCGCCAGCGCGATTTCCTTGGTCACCGGGGAACGTCCCAGCGCGCGCGCCGTGAAGGTCGCCATCTGGTTGGTGGCCGGAACCTCGATGCGATAGTTGCCGCGGGAATCAACGGCAACGACCTTGTTGAACTGCGGCATCTGGACGCTGGCGCCCAGCTGGACCGCGCCCTTCTCGGCGAGCACCTGACCGGGGACAACCGCCGTTCCCTGCGCCAGAATGCTGCCGGTGGCCAGGGACGAAAGCAGCGCGACCGATGCGATGTGCCTTAGAGTGCTTCTGAGGTTCGCCATTCTTCGACCTCGTGGTGGGAATGTGGCTGTTTGGACCAGCGATGTGACCAATGCGCCTTCAACCTGTTACGTACCCGCTCTTTGTGCCCGGCGTCACAATTGCCGGGTAACCGGACCCGGGTCGAGACACCTGGACGCACGAAAAGCCTGCGGCGTCGGTTCGCGACTACCGTATACAGGCTGCGGTAACCGGCGTATAGTACGCCCGAGTCCCCGATGCGCAAATGGAACCCCTTATGCCAGTTCAGCTTCCCGTACCACGTCCCCGGGGGCTGGCGGTGCGGAATTCGGCGTTACAGGCCCTTTGACACCCCCTTTGTGACCCCTCCGGTCGTCCTCGGCATTTCCGCCTTCTACCACGACAGTGCCGCCTGCCTGGTGCGGGGTGGCGAGGTCGTGGCGGCGGCGCAGGAGGAGCGATTCTCCCGGGTCAAGGGCGACTCGTCGTTCCCGGCGCGCGCGGCCGCGTGGTGCCTGGAGTACGCCGACCTCCGCGCCGACGAGCTCGACGCCGTCGCCTACTATGAGAAGCCGCTGCTGCGGTTCGACCGCATCGTCGAGACCTTCCTGGCGCGGGCGCCGCGGGGACTGGCTTCATTCCGGCACGGTGGTCCGCGCTGGACCCGCGAGCGGCTCCGCATTCCGCAGATCATCCGCGAAGGGCTGGGCGGCTACGCGGGCCCCCTGCTCTTTGCCGAGCATCACGAGTCCCACGCCGCCAGCGCCTTCTTGCCGTCCCCCTTCGAGGAGGCGGCCATCCTGACGCTCGACGGCGTCGGAGAGTGGGCCACGGCAACCATTGGCGTCGGCTGGGGCGGCGACGTCGAGATCCTGCGCGAACTCCACTGGCCCGACTCGCTCGGCCTGCTGTACTCGGCGTGCACGTACCACTGCGGGTTCGCGGTGAACAGCGGCGAGTACAAGCTGATGGGCCTTGCGCCCTATGGCTCGCCGCGCTTTGTCGACACGCTGCTCCGCGAGGTCGTCACGCTGCGCGACGACGGGTCGTTCCGGCTGAACCAGCGCTGCTTCAATTACCTCGACGGCCTCACCATGACGAGCCGCCGGTTCGACGATCTCTTCGGTGGTCCGCCGCGCGAGGCCGACGCACCCGTCACCACGCGCGAGATGGACCTCGCGCGTTCGGTGCAGGTGGTGGCCGAGGAAATCGTCCTGCGGATGGCGCGCACCGCGCAGGCAATCACCGGGGCGAACACGCTCTGCCTCGCCGGCGGTGTGGCGCTCAACGCCGTGGCCAACGGCCGCGTGGCGCGCGAAGGGCCCTTTGAGCGCCTCTGGATCCAGCCGGCCGCCGGAGACGCCGGCGGCGCCGTGGGCGCGGCTCTGCTGGCGGCACATCGCGGTCTGGGGGTGCCCCGCGTAGCGGCGGCGAACGATGGCATGTCCGGCGCCTTGCTCGGCCCGGAATGGTCCACCAACCAGCTGGGCGAGGCGCTCCATCGGTTGGGAGCCTTCGCCGAGCGACTCGACGATGCCGCGCTGATTGCCTGCTGCGCCGACGCGCTCGCCGCTGGGGGGGCGGTCGGCTGGTTCGACGGCCGCATGGAGTTCGGGCCGCGGGCCCTCGGCGCCCGGTCGATCCTCGCCGATCCGCGCGATGCCATGATGCCGCGCACGCTCAACCAGAAGGTGAAGTTCCGCGAGGGGTTCCGCCCCTTCGCCCCCAGCGTCCTGGGCGAGCGCGCCGGCGAGTTCTTCGAGTTGACCGATGAATCGCCGTACATGCTCGTGGTCGCGCCGCTCCGCGAGGCGCAGCGCCGCGTGCCGCCGTCGCTGGGCAAAGACGCAGGATCTTCCGATCGGCTTACGCAGGCGCGCTCCACCGTACCGGCCGTCACGCACCTGGACTACACGGCGCGCGTGCAGACCGTCACGCCGGCGCGCTCACCGCGATTTCATGCGTTGCTCACGGCGTTCGAGTCGCGCACCGGCATTCCCATGCTCATCAACACCTCGTTCAACGTGCGGGGCGAACCCATCGTCTGCACGCCCGAGGACGCATATGCCTGCTTCATGCAGACGGGGCTCGACCTGCTGGCGATGCCGCCGTTCGTGCTGCGCAAGGTCGCGCAGCCGCATCACGACGACGCCGCGCGCTGGCACCGTCCGATGGGGCGCGACTGATGACGCGCGCCGAGTCGAGGAGGTTCTCGTGGCAGGTTGGCGCAGCCCTCGTGCTCATCGGCGCCTTTGGCGCCTCGCAGGGTCGCGCGTGGGGCGCAGGCGTGATCGTGGCCGGGGTCCTGCTCGCGGCGACGGGTGCGGCGGTCCCGCAACTGCTCGTGCCCGCGTGGCGCGCGTGGCAATTGCTCGGACGGGCGTTGAACAAGGTGGTCAGTCCCGTCGTGCTTGCCGCGCTGTACATTCTGGTCGTCACGCCGATGGGCCTTCTGCGACGCACGTTCGGACGGTCGCCGCTGTCGCGCGACCCCGGCGCCGCGTCGTACTGGGTGGAGCGAAAGCGCCCGGCCGAAGACTCCATCGAAGCGCGCCGCCACCGCATGCGTTACCCCTACTGAACGGAACGATGTTCGAGATCATTCGCGACTTGCTGGGCTACCTGCGCCATCACCAGAAGCTCTGGCTCCTGCCCATGCTCATCATCCTCGGCGCCGTGACCGCGCTGCTGTGGATGGCGCAGGGTTCGGCGCTGGCGCCGTTCATCTACGCCATCTTCTGATCGTCGTGCCCCGTTCGCCCCGCCCTTCCGCGACACCCGACGGCGCGCGCGCCCGCTGGTTCCTGGCCGTCGCGCTGCTGCTGCCCTTTGCGCTGCTGGGTACGGGCGAAGTTGCGCTGCGCCTGTTCTGGGAGGGCGGCAGGAACCCGCTGTTCGGTCCGGCCGTCGAGGGTGGCGGAGCGCTTCGGGTCGCGAGCCGAACCGTGGGAAGACGGTACTTCCCCACCGAGGCGATGCCGCCGGCGCCGCCGCACGATGCGTTCGCGCGCGAGAAGCCGGCCAACGGCTTTCGCATCTTCGTGCTCGGCGAGTCGGCGGCCGCCGGCTTCCCGTTTCCGCACAACGGCACGTTCTCGCGCATCCTGCGGGATGCACTGCGCGACGTCCTGCCCGCGGACTCGGTGGAGGTGGTGAACGTCGGCATTCCCGCCACCAACAGCTACCAGATGCTCGACCTCGTGGACGAGGTCATTGCCGAACGCCCCGACGCGGTGCTGGTGTATGCGGGGCACAACGAGTTCTACGGCGCGCTCGGCGTCGGGTCCACCGTGCGGGTGGCCGGATCGCCCGCGCTGGTGCGGCTGTACCTGCGCGCCATGCGCTGGCGCGTTCCGGCACTGCTCAACCGCGGGGTCGCCGCCCTGCGCCGCCGCGCCGCGCCGGCACCAGCGAACGACGCGTCGGTGGCGAGCTTCATGGAAACCGTGGTCGCCGACCAGGACATCCGCGCCGGCTCGGCGCGGCTTCACGCGGGCGAGCGACAGTTCGAGGGGAACC
This sequence comes from Gemmatimonadota bacterium, assembly GCA_038041995.1. GTDB lineage: Bacteria > Gemmatimonadota > Gemmatimonadetes > Gemmatimonadales > Gemmatimonadaceae > PNKL01. Next base: position 9,691 of record JBBTFF010000096.1, read on the forward strand.
TGGCTCGCCTGCTGGCCCGGCTCGCTGGCGCCGGCGTTCCCGCGTTCGTGGGGTCGCTCGCATCGAACGTGCGCGACTTGCCGCCGTTCGCCGCAGCCGGCAACGAAGGGGAGGCTGGCGCGAAGGCCGCGTGGCTCGAGGGGCAGGCCCTGCTGGCGCGCGGCGACACGGTGGGGGGGCGCGCGCGCCTTCGGGCCGCGCGCGAGCTCGACGTGGTTCGCTTTCGGGCCCCGGCCAGCTTCAACGGCATCATCCAGCGCGCCGTCGCGGAAAAGAAGGCGACGTACGTGCCGGTTGCCGAACTGTTCGAGGGCGCATCGCCCGACAGCCTCCCGGGACACGAACTGCTCCTCGAGCACGTGCACCCGACGCGAGCCGGCGCCACGCTGATGGCCCGGGCGTTCTTCGAGGCGTTGCAGCGGTCCCGTTTTCTGGGGCGCTCGGCGCGCGAGGCCTCGCTCGCTCCGTGGAGCGAGTACCAGGCACGGATGGCGCTGTCCCCGTTCGACGAACGCGTTGCCGCGCACACCGTGGCCACGCTGCGCGCGCGATGGCCGTTCGTGCCGGCAACGCGCCAGATCGACTATCGGGCGACGTACCGGCCGGTTGACGCCGCCGACAGCCTGGCGCTGCTGGTGTCGCGCGGCGGAGTACCGTGGGAGGCGGCGAAGGTCGCTCGCGTCGAGGCGCTCACTGCGGCCGGCGACTACGACGACGCCATCGTCGAGGCGCAGGGCCTCGTTCGCGACGCCCCGTTCCAGGCGGCGCCGCTCGAACTCGCCGGTCGCGCGCTCTTTGCGGCCGGCCGCGACGCGAGCGCCGACACCGCATTGCGCAGCGCGTGGAACCTTGGCCCGAGCGGCAGCGCGGCGTATGCGCTGGGGCTGCTCGCCCTCCGGCGACAGGACCCCGCGGAGGGGGTCACCTGGCTCGAGCGCGCACTGCAACTCGAGCCGCGCAGCGCGCCCGCCCTCTACCAGCTCTCGTTGGCCTTCGCGCTTCGCGGGGACATCGAGAGGGCGCGCGCCACGGCGGCACGCCTGGCCTCGGTCAATCCCACCTATCCGCCACTGGCGGAGTGGCTGCGCCGGCTTGGGATGCCCCCCGTCCGTTAGGGGAAGCCGGAGGCAGGAAGTTCACGGGCACCTGCACCACCTGCGCGACGTGGCGGCCGGCGCGCACCGCCGGCGTGAAGCGTGAGCGGAGCAGCGCGTCGCGCACCGCCCCGTTGAACCGCACGTCCGTCGTCGCGACCACCGAGTAGGTGTTCCACAGGATCGCGCCGACGGAATCGACCACGAACTCCACGCGCACCTTGCCGGTGGCGCGCTCTTCGATGAGCGTCTCGGGGTACTGCGGCGCGAACGACTTGCCATCGAGCAGTGCCTGGGTGTCCACGCCGTCCGTGGCGTAGGCGATGTTGGCGGCCACGAGGGCGCGCACGCGACTGGCCGCGAGCGCCGCCTCGGTGAGCTTCGGTGCGCGCACGCTCCGCGTCGACGGAAGGAACTGCCGTCCCCAGATGGCGATCACGCCGCACAGGGAGCCGCCGCGCGGACCCTGCAGCTCGGGGGGAATGCTGGAAACCCCGGAGTAGATCTCGATGCCCTCGATTGCCTCGGCCGACAGCGACTCGAAGTCAAAGGCGCCGGCGGTGAGAGGAAACCCATCGATGAAGACGAGGGGCGAGCAGTTGCTGTTGCGCAACCGGACCGTGCGCCCAAGGCGCGAGTTGTTCCCGATGCGCAGGCTGGGCGCTCCACGGATGATCTGCAGCGCGTCCACGGCATTGCGGCTGGCAATCTGGGAGCGCGTAATGAAGTACCCGCCGCTCTTCAGGCGTGCCCGTTCGTAGAAACCCTCCATGCGATAGTTGCGGGGCGCCGCACGACCGACGATGGTCACCGCGTCGACGCTCTGGGGCACGGCATCGAGGCGGATGTCCACCACGTTGTCGCGCGAGGCGATGACGACGACGTTCACCGCCTCGAGGCGGTAGCCGAGGCGTCGCACGACGATCCGCGAGGGAACGGCCGGCACTCCGGCGATGCGGTACTTGCCGAGGTTGTCGGTCCGCGCCTGCAGCGCGCCGCCTTCCACGAGGACTTCCGCGCCGAGTACGCCGGCGCCGTCCTTGTCGCGCACGGTGCCGACGATCACTGCGCCCTGCGCGCCCAGCACGAGGGGCGCGACGCAGAGCGGCACGATGAGGAGGCAGCCGAGTCGAGGGTGTTTCATGGCGTGCTTCCCTTCCGCTGGGAGAGGGGGGTATCCCACTTAATGTATTGGCCCGGCCGGAGCACGGCGCAATGGGAAGTTGCCAGTCTCCGTTGCACTCAGTACCAATTTCAGTGATGAAGCGTCACCTTATGATGACAGGCGGCCTGTTGGCCGCCTTGACCGGCACCAGCCTGCGTGCCCAGCCCGCCGCCGTGGCCGACCTTGCCCGCGTCCGGGGCGTAGAGGGCGCGAGCCACTGGCTTGTCATCGTGGGCGATTTCGCCAGCGACGGCAATCGCGCGTTCCATCGCGACGCGTGGCCCACGATAGACTCGCTGTACGTGCGCCCCGGCAAGCTTCGCGTGGCATGGATCAACCTGCCGAACGATGCGAGCAAGAACTCCCTGATTGCCGCCGAAGTGGCGGCCTGCTCCGGCACGGGCATGAAGTTCTGGCCGGTGCACGACGCCATGTTGCGCGAACAGCCGCGGTGGATCTCCCTGGCGGATCCGACGGAGTTCCTTCAGGAACTCGCCGGACGCAACGGCGGCAACCCGATGCTCATCAGCGAGTGCCTGCAGAAGCGCCAAGTGAAGGCGTTCCTGCAATCGGACGTCGCGCGCGCGCGGCGCCGGCATTCGTGCGGCGCCCGCGTACATTCTCGACAACAAGGTGCTGCCCGGCGTGCGCGCGGTCGGGGAGATTCGTTCGGCCATCGAGCTTGCCCTCCGGGCGGGACGCTAGCCCTGCCCTGACGGCGCCAACCGGTCAGCGAACACGATCAGTTCGGGCCCATCGTCGACCAGCCGGACCAGCCGCTCCCGCACCATCCCCAGCTTCTCGAGCACGCGGATGGACACGAGGTTCTGCGGCTTCACGATGGCGAGCACGCGCTGCAGGCCCAGCGTATCGCGACCGTACGCCAGTGACGCCCGCGCGGCCTCGGAGGCAATGCCACGGCCTCGATGCGCGGGCAGCAAGGCGAAGCCTACATCAGGCGCGTCCAGCGTGTCGCGCTTGAGCAGGCCGCAGATCCCCGCCAGTTCGCCGCCGTCGCGCAGGGCGACGGCCCAGAGCCCGAAGCCGTGCTGCGCGTAACTGGCGCGCGGCCCGCACTCGATGTACGCCGTCGCATCATCGAGTGTGCGCACGCCGCGGTCGCCGACGTTTGCCAGGAAGTCGGCATCGTTGAGCACGGCGTGAATGAAGCCGGCATCGGCCGGTTCCAGTTCACGGAGGATGACGCGGTCAGTCTGGGTGATCTGCATGAAAGTCGATAGTCGATAGTCGATGGTCGATAGTCGCCGGGGGGCCGAGTTCCGTCCCATGCCGGCAATCACTCACCCTCCACGCTAGCGCGCGGCGGTCACCGAGGTAATATCCGCCTCCATGAACCTTCACGCCGCCGCCGTGGCAGGCCTGTGCGCCGCCCTCTGCACCGTGGCCGGTGGCGCTCAGGTCGTCACGCCCTTCGACACGTTGAAGGCGCGCGCCCTGCTCGAGCGCTCCCTCCCCTGCCTGGGCTGCCACACGCTCGGCGCCTCGGGCGGTCGCGTCGGGCCCGACCTGGCTACCGTGCGGCAGCGCCGCACCGCGCGGGTGACGCCGCGCCGTCGTGGCACCGCCTATGAGTTCGTCGTCAGCCGCGACGGCGAGGCCGACGAGGTGCTGCGCGTGGACGGCGTGGTGGGAGGCGGCCACATGGAAGGTGGCGGCACGCAGGGCTTCGTCACGCGCCGCGACGACGGCACGGTGCGGTTCCTGCCTTTCGATTGGTCGCGGCACGACCGCCGTTGGTTCTGCAACACCAACTCGCGCGCGCAACGTGGATGGGTGCCAATTACTCCCGAACTGCGACTGGCGGACTGCGGCGACTGGCCGCCGGTGCGCGTGCTCGGCGATCTCGCACGATACGGCAACTGCCAGGGGTGCCACGCCAGCCAGCTGTCGGTTGCGCTTGATACCACGTCGCACCGCCACGAGACGAAGTTCACGTCGCTGGCCATCAACTGCGAGTCGTGCCATGGCGCCGGGCGGCGCCACGTGGAGCTCGCCGAGCGTGGTGAGATTGCCCGCGACGCCGACATCGGCTTTGCGCCGTTGGCCGTCGCCGGCAAGGACGCGTCGTTGAAGGTCTGCTTCCAGTGCCACGCGGTGAAGGACCAGCTGCGCGAGGGGTTCCTGAACGGCGCGCCGCTCGAGGTGTTCTACTCCCTCGGGCTTCCGGCACTCGGTGATCGTCCGTTGCACGCCGATGGACGCGTGCGCACGTTCGCCTACCAGGAGGGTCACCGCTTCAGCGGCTGCTACCTGAATGGCGGCATGACGTGCACGTCGTGCCACGAACCGCACGGCCAGGGCTACCAGGACATCGCGGGCACGCCGCTCCCCGGGCGGTTCGACGACCGGCAGTGCACGAGCTGTCATCCGAGCAAGGCGGCCGACGTCACGGCGCATACTCACCACGCCCCGAACAGCGCGGGGAGCCGGTGCACCTCGTGCCATATGCCGTACCTGCACCAGCCGGAGACCGGCGCGGGTGACGGAACGGCGGGCACCGGCGTACGGTATGCGCGCTCCGATCACACCATTCCTGTCCCGCGTCCCGGGCTGGACAGCGCCATGGGCATCCGCGGCGCCTGCGTGTCGTGCCACGCAGGGTGGAACTCACGAGAGATGGAGCACCTGGTGCATGCGTGGTACGGCGAACCCAAGCCGATGCCCGAGGCAGTGCGCGCGCAGCTCGCGTTCCGCACCGGGATGCCGGTGGACTCCGCCTGGCCATTGCTGCTCGGAGCCGGCGCCGACAGCGCCGCCGACGAGCGTGCCGCCGCCCGCGGAGCGGGCCTGGCGCGGATCTTCGAGGAGTACGTCAGCCCCGATGAGCCGCTGCCGTCCGGCGCCATTGCCAGGCTTCGCGCGCTTTCGGCGCATCGTGACGCCGACGTGCGGGCGCTGGCGCTCGCCGCGTGGCACCTGAGCGCAGGTGCCGATCGCGAACCGAGACGGCAACTGCGACGCACACTGGCTTCGTCGGATGCTGCGCATGACGGAGTCCGCGCACGCTGGACGGTGGCGCTCGGCTTCGCCGCCGACCGACTGGCGGCAACTGGCGAGGGAGCGGCGGCGGACGTCGCCTACCGCCGGACGCTGGAACTTGCACCACGCGACGCGCGCGTCTGGCTGAACCGCGCCAACGCCCAGCGCGCTGCGGGGCATCTGGATGGCGCGATTGCGTCGTATCGCCGGTCGCTCGCGCTCGATGCACAGCGCCCTCTCGCCTGGCTGAACTACGGAATCGCACTCACCGACGCCGCCGACACCAGTGCCGGGATCGAGGCGCTTCGGCGCGCGGTGGCGCTGGAGCCGGGCGATGCGCTGGGCTACTTCAACCTCGGCAACATCGCGTTCTTGCGCGGGGACGGTGTAGCGGCGCGCGCCCTGTACGAGCAGGCGCTGCAGCGCGACCCTTCGCTGACGCTCGCGCATTTCCAGGTGGCCCGAATCCAGCTGATGACGCGCGACGCCGCAGGGGCGTTGCGCTCCCTGCGACGAGGCCTGGCCTTTGATTCGTCCGATGCCTCGGCGCGCGAAACTGCGCAACGGCTGGCGGCGGCGCTGGAGCGGCGGTGACGCCAGCCGAAGTCGCGGGGTAGACAGTGCAGGCAACGGGGGGAAGCGTCAACAACGCGTGGGAGCTCCCCTTGACGCCGGTTCCACTTTATGGCATTTAAATCATTAGGTACGCGATTGTCCTGTTTCCGCAGCCAGGCGACTGATCGAGTACCACCCTGCAATCGTGGGTCAGGACCGGCTACCTGCCATGGTGCCGAGCTGAAGTTGCTCCATTCCCCCCGGCGTTGTTCGAGCGCGCACATCGCGCCCACGCGTCGTAACGCCATAGCTCCACGGCTCGATTTCGAGCTCCCCACCCCACCCCGTTGGAGGAAGGCATGAGTATGATCAGTTCGGCCAAGGCCAAGCTGGCGCGACGTGCGTTTGTGGCATCGTTGATGCCCATGGCGCTCGCCGCCCAGCAGGCAACCGGCACGATCGAAGGAACGGTGATTGACGCCGGAAGCCGCCGCCCGCTCGCCAGTGTGCAGGTCACGATCACCGGCACCAGCCAGACGATTGGCAACATCACGAATGCGGCCGGCAAGTTCCGCATCAACAACGTCTCCGCCGGCGAGCGCAACGTGCGCGCGCGCCTCATCGGATACGCGCCGCAGGTCAAGGTGGTGAACGTGCTGCCGGGCCGCACCGCGACCGTGGCCTACGAGCTTCGGCAGTCGGCCGTCGAGCTGAGCGCGGTGGTGACCACCGGCACGGGCGGTTCGCAGGTGGAAGCGCGCAAGCTCGGCAACACGGTGGCGGCCGTCGAGGCGCCCACCAATGCGCCCATTTCGTCGCTTTCCGACATCCTGCAGGGACGTGAACCCGGGCTCATGACGATGCCATCGTCGGGCACGACGGGCGAAGGAGCCCGCATCCGCGTACGCGGCAACGCCTCGCTGTCGCAGTCCAACGAGCCGATCGTCTACATCGACGGCGTGCGACTCGACAACGGCGGCGGCTTCGGCAACGGTTTCGTCGGCACCGGTGGCGGCGGCCGTCCGTCGCGCCTCGACGACATCGATCCCAAGTCCATCGAGAAGGTGGAAGTGCTGAAGGGCGCGGCCGCAGCCACGCTGTACGGCACCGAGGCCTCCAACGGCGTCATCCTGATCACCACGAAGAAGGGCGCGCTGGGCGCTCCCAAGTGGTCGATCGACGCCGAACAGGCGTTCACGACGTACCCGACCGACCGCATCGCGCCGCAGTGGGGTGTTGCCCGGTCGGACTCGCAGGCCACCCGTCTGGCCGCGCACTACGGCACGCCCGTCAAGGCGTTCCAGCCGTTCAGCAAGTCCTTCGCCACCAAGCTGTTCGAGACCGGCATGTCGCGCACGTTTGCGGGCCAGGTGTCGGGCGGCACGCCGCTGGTCACGTACTTCGCCGCGCTACGCGCGCTCAACGAAGACGGGCCGTTCACTGCCGACAATTACAACTGGCAGGATCGCGGCGTCTACATGAAGGACATCAACAACAAGTACCAGGGAACGGTGAACCTGGGCATCTCGCCGACGACGAACACCAAGCTGCAGGCCAACGTCCTGTACGCCACGACGCACAACGAGATTCCCGAGAACAACAACAGCATTTACGCGCCGTACACGATCGCGCTCTTCTCCAAGCCGGAGAACGCGCAGTGCGACGCGTCCAAGACGAGCGCCAGCGATCCCACCAATGGCTCGCTGGGCAACGGCCTCTGCCTGGGCGCAGGCAACCCGACGGGCGCCAGCTCGTTCGGCACGATGCGCGAACTGCTGCAGTATGCCATCAAGCAGGACGCCCGGCACTTCAACGGCCGCCTGCGGGCCAGCTACATCCCGTCGTCGAGCCTGAACTTCGACGGCACGTTCGGCGTCGACTTCACGGCGCAACGCTCGACGTCGTTCCTGCCGTTCGGCAACAACCTCGACCGCCGCGTCAACCGGGCCAATGCCGGTCTCGCCAGCGTCGATGACCGGACGCACCAGGAAGTCACGATGAGCGTCAACGGCGGGTGGACGACGGACCTCATGAAGAACCTGTCCTCCAACCTCATCTTCGGCGCGCAGGGCTTCCTGACGCACGACAACGACGAGTCGGGGAGCAATCAGGGCTTCCCCGGTCCGGGCATCGAGGTCGTGGGCGGCGGCTCCTCGCCGCGGGTGTTCGAGTCGTTCAGCTCCGTCGTGAACGCCGGTTTCTTTGCCCAGGAGCAGATGGGTTACCGCGACTGGATCTTCACCACGTTCGGCGGGCGGTACGACTACAACAGCGCCTTCGGCAAGACCGAGGGCGGCGTGTTCTATCCGCAGGCATCGCTGTCCGTCATTCCCTCAGATCGCGCGGGTTGGCGCGAGAGCTTTCTCGCCAAGTACCTGTCGACGTTCCGCCTCCGCGCCGCCGTCGGCCGGGCCGGTCGTCAGCCGGGCGCGTTCGACAAGCTCACCACGTACGGCCCACTCACCTCCACGGCGGGCGGCGGCCTGGTGCCGGCCAACCTCGGCAACCCGGAGCTGAAGCCGGAGATCAGCACCGAGTGGGAGCTGGGCACGGAGTTTGGGTTCTTCGACAACACCTGGTCGGTGGACTTCACCCGCTGGGGGCGTGAACTGAAGGACGCCCTGGTGGCGCGCCAGTTCCCGGTGACGGGCGGCTTTTCCGCCCTGCAGCTCGACAACATCGGCGGCATGAAGGCGTGGGGCTGGGATCTGAAGGTCAAGGCCTTCCTCATCAACAAGCCGGACCTCTCGGTCGACGTCTACGGCAGCACGGCTTTCCTCAGCCAGCTCGTCACCAGTCTCGGCGGCGCCCCGCCGCTGAAGGTCGGCGGCAGCTACCCGCGTTACCGCAATTTCATCAAGGAAGGCTACGCCCCCGGCTCGTTCTTCGGCGCCAAGCTGCCCGACGCCTGCGCCAGTGGCCAGACCAAGACGGCGCAGGGCGGCCTTTGCCTGCAGCCCGGGCAGTTGCCGTTCGACACCGACAAGAACGGCGTGCCTGACACCGAGGCGCAGTTGCTCGCCTATCTCGCGACGCCGCGCCAGTTGTCGGCCGTCAACCCAATGGTCGCCGACGACAACAACAACAAGGACTTCCTCGACCACTTCGACGGCAAGCCGCTACCGGACTTCCAGGGGGCGTTCGGTGGCTCCATGCCGTTCCGC
>JBBTFF010000097.1:0-23424 GCA_038041995.1 Gemmatimonadota bacterium
CCCCCCCCCCCCCCCCCCCCCCCCCCCCCCCCCCCCCCCCCCCCCCCCCCCACTCCGCACCCATCCTGAGACCACCTGCTACCTGCCACCAGGTCCCTACCAACTTGCCCTGCCGCCTGTAGCTTTTGCGCATGCCTCGTCTTCTCGTCACTGGCTCGTCCGGCCTCATCGGCTCCGAAATGGTCGCGCACTTCGCCGCCCTCGGGTGGGAAGTGGACGGCGTCGACAGCAACCAGCGCGCGGTCTTCTTCGGCCCCGGCGGCGATACGCGCTGGATGCAACAGCGGCTGTCCGACACCTATCCTGCCTTTCGCCACCACGAAGTCGACGTGCGCGACCGTGCCGGGGTCGACGCGCTGGTGCGCGAACGCCGCCCCGACGCTATCGTCCACGCGGCGGCGCAGCCCAGCCACGACCGCGCGGCGGCCATTCCGTTCGATGACTTCGACACCAATGCGGTCGGTACGCTGAACCTGCTGGAAGCCGCGCGCCGTCACTCCCCGGACGCACCGTTCGTGCACTTCAGCACGAACAAGGTGTACGGCGACGCCCCCAACGAGCTGAGGCTGACCGAACTCGCGACGCGATGGGACTACGCCGACGCGGCCTACGCCAACGGCATTGCCGAGGACTTCCGCATCGACCAGTCGACCCACTCGCTGTTCGGCGCGTCGAAGCTCTCGGCCGACGTGCTGGTGCAGGAGTACGGGCGCTACTTCGGCATGAAGACGTGCGCGCTGCGCGGCGGCTGCCTGACGGGGCCGAGCCATGCCGGAGTCGAACTGCACGGCTTCCTGAGCTATCTCGTGAAGGTCAACGTCGAGAAGCGCCTGTACCGCATCTATGGCTACAAGGGCAAGCAGGTGCGCGACAACATCCACTCGCGCGACGTGGCGAGGTTCGCCGAGGCGTTCATCGCGGCCCCGCGCGTGGGGGAGGTCTACAACCTCGGCGGCGGCAAGGGGAACGCCTGCTCCATTCTCGAGGCGTTCCAGATGGTGAGCGAGCGCACCGGAAAGCCGATGGAGTACGAGTACGACGAGGCCAACCGCATCGGCGACCACATCTGCTATTACAGCGACCTGCGGAAGATGATGTCGCACTACCCGGACTGGTCGATCACCATACCGCTGGCCACGATCTTCGACGAGATCGTGGAGGCCTGGCAGCAGCGGCTGAAGTGAGCGGGGCGCTGCCGCGCGTACTGCTGGTCACCGACGCGGACCTCACCGTCGGGAGCCGCGGCGCGGGGCGCACGCTGGCCAACCTGTTCTCGCACTATCCGGCGGACGCGCTGCTGGCGATCAGCGGCTCCACGACGGTGCCCTACCGGATGGAAGGTGGCCACCGGGTGCTGGCCGCCGCACCGCGACTTCCCGGCCGGTTCGTCGAGCCTCTGCGCCACGTGGTCGGCGACCTCGACGCCGCGTGGGCACACTGGAGGCCGCTGCCGGAAGGGCGCGCCGTGGCCGACTTCGCTCCGCAGCTGGTGCTGGCTGCGCCCACGCACTCGGTGGGTATCGCGCTCGCCGAACGGTACCAGCCGATGGCGCCGCTGGTGACGTACCTGATGGATGACTGGCTCGCACAGGTGCGAAGTGCACCGTTTGCGTTCGACACACCGCGCCGCGGGCGGGCGCTGCTGCGCTCGTCGAGGGGGTGGCTGACGATTTCCCCGTACCTGCTGGCGGCGCTGCGCGCCTCCACCGGTGTCGATCGCCCCGCGCAGGTCGTGCACAACCCGGTGTCACTGGGTCCCGCCGAACCGCTTGCGCTGGACGCCCCGCGCACCGGACGGTTTCGCGTGGCGTACGCGGGGTCGGTCTGGCCGATGCATTGGGATGCCGTGGCGGCCGTGGCCGAGAGCGTGGCGCGGTTGCGCACCGAGGGGGGAGTCGACATCGAGTTCGTGCTGTTCACGGACCGGTTCTTCTGGGGCCGGCACGAGGCCGACTGGCGTCGATGGGGCGTCGTCGACGGCGGACTGATTCCGTACGCCGAACTCGGCGCGGCGCTGGGAGACTGCGACCTCCTGCTCGTGGCGTCGTCGTTTGATGCGGCGCAGGCGCACATGTCGAGGTCATCGGTACAGACCAAGGTGACCGACTACATGGCGGCCGGCCGGCCGATCCTCGGCTGCGGACCGCACGATGCGGCGTCGAACCGTTTCCTCCAGGAGCGCGGCTGTGCCTACTTCATCGAGGACCGGGCGAGCGCTGCCGTGGATGCCGCGCTCCGCGCGTGTGTGCGCGAGCGCGCCGACGGACCCCGGATGGCGCGACGGGCATACGAGGTGGTGAGGCGGGAGCACGAGATCGGGCAAGTGACGGGGGACTTGTACGCGTTCCTGCAGCAGGTCGCCAATAGCACACCGGGTGGGAAATGAAATGAAGCTGTAAGCTGTACGCTGTACGCTATCCGCCGTCTGCTACCTGCTATCGACCATCCACCATCCGCTATCTTCTTTGCATGACCGACTTCCTCTCCGAACTCACCTGGCGCGGCCTGCTCTACCAGCACACGGAGGGCGCGCCGGCGTACTTCGCGGCGGGTCCGGTGACGGGCTACTGCGGCTTCGACCCGACGGCGTCGTCGCTGCACGTCGGCAATCTCGTGGCGATCATGGGGCTCGTGCACCTGCAGCGCGCCGGGCACCGCCCGATCGCGCTCGTCGGCGGCGGCACGGGAATGATCGGTGACCCGAGCGGCAAGGCGACCGAGCGCCAGCTGCTGGCGCTCGACGAGATCGACGCCAACGTGGCGGGTATTCGCGGCCAGCTGGAGCGGTTCGTCGATTTCTCCGGGGCGCACGCCGCGCGCCTAGTGGACAACGCCGAGTGGCTGCGTGACCTGCGCGCCATCGAGTTCATGCGCGACGTCGGCAAGCACTTCACCGTCAACCTGATGATGCAGAAGGACAGCGTGAAGTCGCGCATGGACTCGGGAATCTCCTACACCGAATTCTCGTACATGCTGCTGCAGGCGTACGACTTCCTCGAGCTGAACCGTCGCTACGGCGTGACGCTGCAGGTCGGCGGCAGCGACCAGTGGGGGAACATCACCGCCGGCACCGAGTTGATCCGCCGCACGCTGCAAAAGGAGGCGCACGGCGTCACGCTGCCGCTGGTGACGACGGCCAGCGGGCAGAAATTCGGCAAGTCGGAAGCCGGCGCGATCTGGCTCGACCCGGCGCGCACGTCGCCGTACCAGTTCTACCAGTTCTGGGTGAATGCCGAGGACGACGACGCGGTGAAGTACCTGAAGATGTTCACGCTGATGAACCGCACCGACATCGACGCGCTGACGGCCGCGCAGGCCGAGGCGCCGCACGAGCGCGCGCCGCAACGGCGCCTCGCGATGGAAGTGACGGCCATGGTCCACGGGACCCGCGCGGCCGGACTGGCCGAGCAGGTGTCGCGCGTGGTGTTCGACAAGCGGACCGACGCGCACGCTCTCTCCGGCGACGTGTTTTCCATGCTGGCCGCGGAGATCCCGCGCGCCGTCGCGCACGGCGCCGGCGGCAGCGTCCACGTCGTCGAGGCGCTCGAGCAGGCGTTCGCGCTTTCCAGGACCGCCGCGCGCAAGCTCATCCAGCAGGGCGCGGTCAGCGTGAACGGCGACAAGCTCGCCGCCGACGCGCAGACCGTGGACGCGGCCGGCGCCGTGCACGGGCGGTGGTTCCTGCTTCGCAAGGGCGGCCGCGACGTTGCGGTGGTCGAGCTGGTTTAGCTGCGCCGTGGTCTCTCACGGAGACCGGCGTGGAAGTTCCTCCCACGAAGACCGGAGGTTGACGGAGCCTCACGGAGGATGCAACAACTCTGAGGGGGCCTGGCGGACGGACCTGTCCCCGAAATCCCCTCAAGTGTCTTGCGGTCTCCGTGTCCTTCGTCCGCTCCGGTCTCCGTGAGAGACGTCACTTAACCACGAGGAGCGCTTTCCTCTCCTTCATCGGCAGGTACTTGGCCCCCTCGCGCATCGTCAGCCCCGAGACGTCCGCACGATGCGCGCGCAGGAACCCCGCCACCACCGCGGGGTTCTTCTTGCCGACCTCGCGCAGCACCCAGCCGATCGCCTTGCGGATGAAGAACTCCCTCTCGCCGAGCATCGGCACGGCGAGCGCCGCGAACGCGCTGAACGGCACCGCCCCGTGCTTGACCGGCGGCAGCAGCGTGAGCAGCGCCGATCGCCGCAGCCAGAAATCGTCGTCGCGCGCCCAGCGCGGCAACTGGCGCCGCAGCTTCGGCTCGCGCAGCAGCATCGGCGCCAGGACCTTGAGGCAGATCCAGTCGACGTAGGCCCAGGTGTGCGACTCGCGCAGCATGCGCTCGATGAGCGGGAGTTCACCCGCGCCGAGCGCCAGCTGCCGTTGCTCGAGCACGGCGATGGCCACCGCGCGAAGCTCGTGGACCTTCGGCTTCCACAGCGCCTCCACGACACTGCGCAGCGGCGCGTCGTCTTCAGCCTGCACGCGCCCTGCCAGCGCCCTGGCGGCGCGGCGAATCGTCGGCAGGTCGGAGCCGAGAAATTTCAGGTCGCTCTTGAGGTACGCCTTGGCGGCGACGGCACGTTCCGCCGAGGCATGGCTTTGCAGCTCGGCGCGCACGGCACGCACCGCGCCGGCGACGTTCATCGCGGGGCGAGCGCCGCGAGGGCGACGTCGAGGTCGTTGGTGGTGTTGTACAGGTGCGGCGACAGGCGAATGCCCCCCTCGCGCACGGTGTGCGAGACCCCGGCGGCTTCGAGCCGCGCGCTGGCCGCCGGCAGGTCATCGACGGCAATGCTCATCAGCCCGGCGCGGCGCGCGCGCTGCTTCGGCGTGATGAGCCGCACGTCGCCGCGCCCCTCGCACCAGGCCACGACGTGGCCGGCGAGCGACGCCACATGCGCCTCGACGGCTGCCGGCCCGAGTTCGAGAAAGAGGCCGAGCGACGCGTCCATCGCCTTGAGGTCGTGCATCGGCGCCGTGAACACCTCGAACTTGCGCGCATCCGGATAGTACGTGAGGTCGTAGTCGAGGAAGCGCGTGAAGTCCGCCGATGCCGGCAGGGAGAGCCACCCCACCGACGGAGGATCGAGTTCGGCGATCAGTTCGCGCCGCACATACGCAAACCCGGTGCCCCACGGCGAGAGCAACCACTTCTGCGTGCCGTTCGCCAGGATGTCGATGTGGCATGCCTTCACGTCGAGCACGGCGGCGCCGAGTCCCTGGATGGCGTCGACCACGAACCAGATGCCCCGCTCGCGGCAGGCGCGCCCGAGGCGCTCCAGGTCGAGCCGCGCGCCCGTGGCGAAGGACACCCAGCTGACCGTGAGCGCGCGCACCCGCGGGAGGTCGAGCGCGGCGATGATCGCGTCCTCGTCGGGGAGCCGGTCACGCATCGGCACCGTGTGCAACGAGACGCCGCGCGCCTTCTCCAGCGCCATCCACGGATAGACATTCGCCGGAAACTCGCCGGCGCTCGTCACCACCACGTCGCCCGGCGCGAACGGCAGGGCGCGCGCCGCGAGGTTCACGCCCTGCGACGTGTTGGTGGTAATCGCAATTTCCTCCGGGGCGGCATTGATGAGCCGGGCGGGCAGTTCGCGCCCCTGCACGATGGCATCCCAGAAGTACTCGAAGCCGATGCGCCAGGGCTCGGCGCGGTACGCGTTGGCCTCGGCCTGCGCGTCGCGGGCGCGCTGCGGCAGGGGACCGGTGGCGGCGTGGTCGAGATAGATGCGCTCGCCGCGCGCCGCCCACGGAAACTCGCGCGCGCGAAGCGCCTCGACGTCGTACGTCACATTGGCTCTCGTTGCGCGCTCACGGCTCGCGCAGTTCAGGTGGTGTGTCGGGGGGCTGCCGCTTCCAGCGTCGGTGCGCCCACAGGTACTGCCCGGGGTATCGCCGCACCCACTTCTCCAGCACGGCGGTGAACCGCATGACGGTGGCGTCGACGTCGGCCTCGAGGTTGCCGGTGGACTGCACCTCCACCTCCTCGAGGTGCAGGATGAACTTGCCATTCGGCTGTCGCGCGGCCAGCGCGTAGATGAGCGGTGCGCCGAAGCGCAGCGCGAATACGGCGGGGCCGCGCGGCGTGCGCGCCGGCCGGCCGAAGAACGGTACGTGCGTGGCGGCTCCGAGCCCCGCCTGGTCGGCGAGCAGGCCGATGCCATACCCCTCCTTAAGCAGGCGCGGGAGCTTGCGCACCGCTTCATCGTCAAAGACGACGACCATTCCGAGGCGACGGCGCGTGCGGTTCACGAACGCGTCGGCCAGCGGGTTGAGCTGGTGCTTGGCGACCGCGGCCAGCGGCACGCCCAGCGCCGACAGGCAGGCGCCCGACAGTTCCCAATTGCCCAGGTGCCCGGCCACCAGCACGAGCCCCTGGCCGCGCGCGCGGCCGCGTTCGATGGCATCCCATCCCTCGACGCGCTCGAACAAATCGAGCAGCAACTCGGGGCCCAGCCGCGACAGCAGCGCCGATTCCATGGCCACGCGACCAAGGTGTTCGTATGTCTGGCGCGCCAGTGTCGCGCTTTCACGCTCGTCGAGTCCGGGAAAGCAGGCCGCCAGATGCCGGGTGACGACACGGCGCCGAATGCCGAGCGGCCAGTAGCCCAGGGCGCCGATGCGCGCGCCGATGTTGCTGGCGCGCCGAATGCCGAACGGACTCAGCATGGCCACGACGCCGCGCAGCAGCGCGTATTCGAGCCAGTGATTCCAGGTCGCCTTCACGCGCGGTGCCTCGCGCGACCCACGCATTCCGTCGCAAAGCCGATGGTATCGCGCACGACACGGTCCCAGTTGAATCGTTCGAGGGCGGCCGCTCGCGCGGTCGCGCCCATGCGCCGTCGCAAGGCATCATCGCCCAGCAGCCGTCGAATAGCGCCGGTCACAGCCGCGTCATTCTCGGGCGGCACCACAAACCCCGTTTCGCCATCGAGGACGGCCGACCGCACGCCACCGGAGTCGCCGGCCACCGACGGAACCCCGCTCGCCGCCGCCTCCACGAACGAAATGCCGAACCCTTCCACGTTGATGGGAGGGAAGAGCCGCGACAACCCCACATACACGCTCGCCCCGGCGTGGATGCCCGGCAGCAGGTCATCACGCATCGGTCCCGCAAAGATGACCCGAGCCGACACGCCGAGCGTGGTGGCCAGTGCGCGCAGCCGCGACTCATCGGGTCCATCACCGACGATCACGTAGCGCAGCGTGGGAAACTCGCTCGCCAGCGCCGCGAGCGCACGCAGCGCCACATCCTGTCCCTTGTGCGGCACGAGCCGCGCCACCGTCAGCAGGTAGGGATCGGCGCCGACGCCAGGTGACTCGAGCGCCGCCGCGTTCGCCCTGCCCGGGGCGAACTGCACGGGGTCGGTGCCCAGCGGGAAATCAGCCACTGGTGGCAGTGCCGCGACGCCAACTTCGCGCATGACCTCGCGCGCGAGTTCCGCGGTCCAGGTGGAGTTCGCGATGATGCCCGCAGCGTCGCCGAGGATCCGGCGCGCGGTGACGCGCTTGAGTCCCTGGGCGGCCTTCCGGCGTTCGCGCAGGAGGTCGCCGCCGTTCACGTACACGAGGTAAGGCACGCCGAGGCGCTTCATGGACCACCAGGCGGCGTACCCGCACGGCCTGATGTTCCCGCAATGGACAACGTCGAAGGCGCCGGCCTGCTGGTGCAGCCACCGTGCCCAGCGCAGTTGATTGGTCCAGCGCCCGGCTTGGCGGAACGTGAAGGGCTGGCGATGCACCGGCACCGGCTCCACCGCGTCCAGCGCGGCGACACCTGGCGCGCTCACGGTGGAAACCAGCGTATCGGGGGGAAAGCGTCGGCAGAGTTCCACGTGGCGGCGGGCCATGCCGCCGAGATCGGGCGTGTAGTCCTGCGTGATGAAGAGGTGTCGCACTACGGCGTCCAGCGCGAACGGTCACGGGCGGCCTCGGTGACCTGCACCCAGCCGTCGGCGCCGGCGTCGAACGGCCAGCGTGCTGCCGCGCGCCGCGCTTCGCCACGCATCTGCTCCAGCCGCTCGGGATGCGCCAGCCCTGCCGCGACGACCGAGGCCCACTCGGCCTCGTCGGCGCGGTGCCGCAGCATCCCGGTGACGCCGTCCTCGATGACACGGCTCGTCACCGGTGAGCGCTCGGCGAGCACGGGGACGCCGTGGGCGAGCGCGTCGAGCATGGCGAAGACCGCGTCATCCGCCGCGGCAATGACCCACGCCAGGTCGGCCTCGGCCAGCACGTCGGAGCGCGGCGCCCCAGTGGCGCGCCAGGCGATGCGATCGGCCACGCCGAGGGCGGCCGCCTCGAGGCGGACCGTGTCGATGTCAACCACCGGCCAGAAGACCGTGGCGCGCAATGCAGGAAGTCGCGGCGCGAGCAGCGAGAGCGCGCGCAGGGCGACGAGCGCTTCGCGCCGCCGGTCGGCGCCAACGATGACGACCAGTCGCTGCGCGACCGTACCACCGATGGCGCCGACCGCGGCCGGAGGCCGCGGCGTGGCGATCGCCACGCCCGGCGGCGCGACTTGTGCGGCCAGTGCGCCCTGGGGCGGCGCCATGCCCCGCGCGTCCTCGGCATGCGCGAACACGAAGCCGGTTGCCGCAAAGCGCATGGCCATCCGGCCATCGCGGCCCAGCGTCAGCCGTTCGGCGGACTGCGTACGTCGCACCACGGCGCCTCGCCCGGCCAGGCGCACAGCGGCGGCCGCCGTGAGGTGCTCACGGTCGTCGTGCACGAAGAGCACTTCGCTGAGACGACTGGCCACCACGCGACGCAGTCGCCAGCCGGCGCGCAGCCACCCGCCGCCGCCCTGCACGCCGATCACGTCGTGCCCGGCTGAGGCAAGGCACCGCGCGGCCTCGCTCTCGGCCGGGACGACAAAACAGGTCTCGTACCCCCGCGCGGCCAGCAGCTCGGCGGCGTCGGCAAATGCGCGAGTCGCTCCCGACCACGCCGCGTCGCGCACCACGAAACAGGTTCGCACGCGCTAGCCGGTGACGGCGTCGCGGAACTGCAGCGCGTGCAACCGCGCGTAGGCGCCGCCGATCGCCAGCAGTTCCGCGTGCGTGCCGCGTTCCACAATCCGCCCTCCGTCGAGCACCAGGATCTGCGTGGCGTGCTGCACGGTGGACAGCCGGTGCGCGATGACGAAGACGGTGCGACCGGCCAGCAGCCGGTCGATGGCCTCCTGCACCAGGCGCTCGCTCTCGGTGTCGAGCGCCGAGGTGGCCTCGTCGAGAATCAGCACCGGCGGATCGACCAGCAGCGCGCGCGCAATGGCAATGCGCTGGCGCTGGCCTCCGGAAAGCCGCGTCCCTCTTTCGCCGAGAATCGTCTCGTAGCCCTCGGGGAGCGCGCTGATGAAGCCATGCGCGTTGGCCGCCAGCGCGGCGGCCTCGATTTGCGCGCTCGTGTACCGGTCGGTGGCGCCGTAGGCGATGTTCGCCCGCACGGTGTCATTGAACAGCACCGTGTCCTGACTGACGATCCCGGTGAGCGCGCGCAGCGACGCCAGCGTGATCTCGCGCGTGTCGACGCCGTCGAGCAGGATGCGCCCCTTCGTGGGCTCGATGAATCGCGGGATCAGGTCCACCAGGGTGCTCTTCCCCGCGCCGCTCGCGCCGACAAGCGCCACCACGTCACCGCGCTTGGCGACAAAGTCGACGTCGTCCAGCACGGGATCGTCGCCATAGGTGAACCCGACACCGTCGAAGACGAGGTCGAAGTTGAATGCGGTGGCCTGCCGCGTACCGCCGTCGGCTGCCTCTTCCGACGGATGATCGAGGATCTCGAACAGGCGCTCGGCGGCAGCCAGCGACTGCGTGGCCACCGCCGGCATCTGCGAGAGCTGCTTGAGCGGCGGCAGCAGCGACATCAGGATGGCGAGGAATCCCACCAGCTCGGCCCCGCTGATGCTCTTCTCCGAGATCACCTCCCGCGCACCGAACCAGAGCAGCAGCACGGCCACGACCGTGCCAATGACTTCGGCCAGCGGCTGCGACATGAGCGAGAGCCGGCTCATGCGGACCATGCCCTTGGCGTAGCGGTTTGAGGCCGCGACAAACCGGCTGGCCTCGTACGCCTCGGCGCGAAACGACTTGACCAGGCGAATGCCGCTGACGGTTTCCTGCACCACGCTGGCCATCTCGCCATACTCGGCGGCGAGCCGCCGGTGCCCCTTGCGCAGCTTGCGCAGCAGCGGCTGGAAGGCGACGGTAAGCAGCGGGGCGACGATGAGCGACACCAGCGCCAGCTTGGCCGAGATGAGAAAGAGCGCAACGACAAACGCCGCCACCTGGGTGCTGGCGTTCACCGAGCGCGTGACGAGCTCAGCGAGCAGCTGGCGCGTGGTGAGCGTGTCATTGAGCACGCGCGTGAGCAGCTGTCCCGTCTTGTGTCGCTGGAAGAAGCGCAGCGACAGCCGCTCGAGGTGCGTGTAGACCGCGTTGCGAAGGTCGCGGGTGACGCGTTCCTGAAGCCCGGCGCCCATCTGCCCGGCCAGCCAGGCGAAGGTGTTCTTGAGGAGCATCGTCGCCAGGATCACCACGATGACGGTGCGCAGCGCATCCATCTTCTCGGCACCTTCCACGAAGCGCCCGATCAGTCCGCGCAGCAGGAGCGTCATCTTGTTCGGCGGACCGATGCCGAGGGCCGGGAGCTCGAACAGCGTGTTGAGGAAGGGGATGAACAGCGCGAACGACAGTGCCGCCAGGGCATTGGCCGAGGCGCTCAGCAGCAGCGTCCCGGCCACGCGCGCGTGATACGGCCGGAGGAAATGCAGCAGGCGGCGATAGAGCAGCATCAGCGGCGGGGCGTCAGAAGGGCTAGCGGCAGGATGACCTCTTCGGGAGAAACGCCGCCGTGGAGGAACGACCCGCGATAGCGCTGCTGGTATTCGCGCAGCTTGGTCGGGTAGACAAAGAAGCAGTCACCAATGGCCAGCAGCGTATTCACGCGCGGGCCGAGCGGCGGCAGCCGCAGCTGGCCGGGGTCGCCGAACGACAGCGCCTGCTCGGGACGCTCGGCGCGCAGGTCCTCGCCGAACTTGTAGCGCAGGTTGGCGGTGGCGTCCTTCTTGGCAAAGACCGTGGCCGAGGTTTCGCAGTGAATGGAGCCGTGGTCGCTGGTGAGGAGCACCGGGAGCCCGCGGCGCGCCGCCTCGCGGAGCACGGCCCACAGCGCCGAACGCCGGAACCACTGCTCGGTGGTCTGCCGCAAGGCCACTTCATCACGGGCAACCTCGTAGAGGATGGCCGACTCCGAGCGTCCGTGCGTCAGCAGGTCCACGAAGTTGAACACGAAGGCGCTCACGCCCTCGACGGCGAAGGCGCTGTTCAGGTGCCGTTCGAGCTCGTCGGAATCGAAGGAGGACGAGATCTTGTGGTAGCGCACCGCTGTCTCGCCGCGCAGCGTGCGCAGTTGCTCGATCAGCAGGTCGCGTTCGTGCTGGTTCAGGGACTCGTCATCGCGATCACCCCACCAGGCCGGGAACTTCTCGGCGATCTCGGCGGGAAAGAGCCCGCTGAACAGCGCGTTCCGCGAGTAGGGCGTGGCGGTGGGCAAGAGCGAGAAGTAGTGCGCGGCGTCGATCTCGAACGCCTGCGCCACGATCGGCTCGAGCACCTTCCACTGGTCGAGTCGCAGGCAATCCACCACGATGAAGAGCACCGCCGGGTGCTCGGCGAGCACGGGCAGGAGGAACTCGCCGACGATGTCCACGGCAAGCGGCGGGCGGTCGCCGTCGAGTTCGTGCACCCAGCGCGGGTACCCCTCGCCGATATACGCGGCGAAGTCCTTGTGCATCGCGGGAAAGAGGGCGCGCAACGACGCGTTGAGCCCGTGCTCTCCGGCAGCCGCGAGATCGACATCCCACTGCACGAGTTCGGCATAGCGCTCGGTCCAGCCGCGCCAGTCGAGATCCTTGAGGCGCACGGCCTCCAGTTCGCGGAACCGTTCCACGAACTGGCGGGCGATGGCCTGGCTGCGGATCCTGGGCCCCTCGAGGATCCGCGTGACGATGCTCAGCACCTGCCGCGGGGTGACCGGCTTCACCAGGTACTCCGTGACGTCCTGGCCGAGCGCCTCGCGCAGGGTGCTATCCTCCTCGCTCTTGGTGACCATGACCACCGGCAGCGAGGGAGCGAGTTCACGCGCCTCGCGCACCATGGCGATGCCCCGCATCCCGGGCATCTGCTCGTCGAGCAGCAGGATGTCGTAGGCGTGCTGCCGCAACAGCTCGAGGGCGTCGGTCGCGTTGCTTGCCATCTGCACGCGATACCCTTTCTCGGTCAGGAACAGTCGGTGCGACTCGAGGAGTTCAGCCTCGTCGTCCACCCAGAGCACGGATTTCGCCGGCAGCGCCATATCCTGTTTAAGTTAGTCCCTGCGAATTCCCGTCGCCAACGGCGGTCGTGCTGGCGGTGTGCCATGGGGCACCACAGATTCGACGGTGACATGGACGACAAACCCTCATTTGCCCTCGCCGAACCCGTGTTTCCGCTGCGGGCGCTGGCGGCCGCGGCGGCCCGGGCCCCGCTCGGCGGGGCGCGCGAGGCGCTCACCGCGACGCTGGTCGCCGCCAGGTTGGCGGCGGTGGCCCACGGCCCCGGCGCCCTGCCGGCCGCTCTTCGGGTCGCACGGGCTGCCGCCGCGCGTCACTGGATGGGGGCGCTGACGCTGCCGGTGCCCATTCGCGGCGCCCTCGTGCAGCTGGTGGAGGCCTCGGCGCGCGGGGAGCCGGCGGCCCTGTCGGTCGCCTTCGCCAAGGTGACCGAGGTCACGGCGCCGCACCTCGACCGGAAGGCACGTTTGGAGCTTGAGCGACTCGCCGGTCAGAGCGGCGCCTGATCCCGGTGCTTGTGGGCCCGGGGGCGACGTTCGTATGATCTTACCATGATCCGTTTTCGACGCTGAGTCCGAGTGTCCCGACCCACCGACATCTCCCCTCTTGCCCGTGTGATGCGCCGGGTGGACGCGGCCGCCGACGGCGACCGTGGTCGCGACGCGTATGGCACCGGCTTTCCGAGCATCGACAAGTGGCTGGGGGGCGGGGTGCGCCGCGGCGACCTCGTTGTGCTGGGCGGCGACGTGCAGAGCGGCAAGAGCGCCCTGGCGCTGGCGATGGCGCTGCGCATGGCCCAGCAGGGCGTCCACGCGGTGTTTTTCACCGGCGAGATGTCAGGTGAGCGGGTCATGGAGCGCGCCCTGGCCATCGAGGGGCGCGCGCGCGTGGACGACCTGCGCCGTGGTTCGCTGGATGATTTTACGCGAGCCAGCGTTGGCGGTGCCGCCGTCCGGTTTCGCGAGGGGCTGCCCACCATCTCGGCCTTTCCTCCGGGCGGCGGCGTGGAAGCGCTCGCCGCCGAGATTCGCCGGACGCTCGACGTGCAGGTCATCCTGGTCGATTCGCTGCAGTTGCTGGCCGGTAGCACACGGGCCCAGGAGGAGGAATTGGCCGCCGCCGTGCGCATGCTCAAGGTGCTGGCCATCGAACTCGACCTGGCGTTGGTGCTCACCTGCCAGTTGCCACTCCTGACGGCGGACCGGGCGGATCCGCGTCCGGTGCTCGACGACTTCGGGGTGCAGGGTGCAGTGAAGCAGCATGCCGATGTGGTTTTGGCCATCTTCCGTGAGGAGATGTACCGCCCCGGTTACGGGGTGGAGGGGGCCACGGAGCTCCTAGTTCGCAAAAACCGGAACGGCAATGTAGGGTATGTGGATCTGTATTTCTACAAGCAGTGGATGCGGTTCGAAGACATGCTCGATCCCGACCGGTAGGAGGCCGGTAACATGCGACTTCTGAGACTCTTGGCCCTGACCCTGCTGTGTGGCCTCGCCGTGCCGGTGGCGGCGCAACAGCGTGGCGACGATGCGATCGCCAAGCTGGAGCGCAACCGGACGGCCAATCCCAGTTCGGTCGCCGCGCTTCGTGCGCTCGGCGTGGCCTACTACAAGCGGCAGCGATTCACCGATGCCGCCACGGTGCTCAACGCCGCGCGCCGGCTCGACCCCAAGGACGGCGTGAGCGCACTCTACGCCGGATTGAGCGCCGAGGCGCTCGAGGACTACACCGGCGCCAAGGATGCGTACAACAGCTACCTGCTGGTGGGCAAGACGCGGTCGGTGCGCAATGACATCCGCACGCGGCTGGTGGCGTTGTCACGCAAGGAGCTGCACGCGGCCGCCAAATCGGCCATTGCCAACGAGGCACGCATTGCCCCGCAGCCTGGCGAGGCGCGCGCCGTGGCGGTGCTCCCGATGACCTTCAGCGGCATCGACCAGACGCTCGCCCCGCTGGGGCGCGGGTTGACAGACCTGCTGATCAACGACCTCGCCCGGTCCCCCGAGGTGCAGCTGCTCGAGCGTGACCGGATTCAGGCCATGGTCGACGAGATCGCGCTTAGCCAGTCGGGGCGCACCGACGCCGCCACCGCCCTGCGCGCGGGCAAGCTGATCCGCGCCGGTCGCGTGGTGCAGGGCGCCATCACGCAAACCGGCGAACGCAACCTCACGGTGAACGCAGCCGTGATGAACGTCGCCACGTCACAGCAGCAGGGCCGCGACGTGCTGAGCAGCGACGTACTCGACCAGATCTTCGCGATCGAGAAGAACCTCGCCCTCGGCATCTTCGACCAGCTCGGCGTCCGGCTGTCGGCCGCCGAACGCGCGGCCATCGAGCAGCGCCCGACGCGGTCGCTGCAGGCCTTCCTGGCCTACAGCAACGGCCTCGTGGCGGAGGACGAGGGGCGGTACAACGACGCCGCCCGGTTCTTCGACCAGGCGCGGAGCATCGACCCCGGCTACGGTCAGGCGCTGCAGAAGGCGCAGAGCGCGCGCGCCGCCCAGCAGGGCTCGCAGGTGACGGCAGCCAAGGTCGAGTCGGGCTTGGCGAACTCCAGCGAAGGCGCAACGGTCAGCGCCGCCGAACGCGGTGTGGCCACCAGCACGACCGACATCGGGTCGACCCTCGCCAACGCGGTAGGTGATGTGAACCCCTCGGCGGCCAACAGCGTGAACACCACCACCGGTGGCGGGACGGGGCAGACCCAGGGGCAGGCGCCGCCGACCACGCGCGATGCCACGTCGGAAAAGACGGGCACTGACCAGCCGGCCCAGAAGACCGGGACGGTGACCATCATCATCCGGAGGCCGTGAGCATGCGACTGATGCGCTCCACCTTCGCCTCACTGCTGTTCGCCGCCGCGCCATGCGTCGCGCTGGCGCAGGGCCTCAGTGACGCCGCCCTGGCGGCGATCCCGCAGTACGTGTCCATCAAGATCGGCACCGGCGCGTCGGCCAAGACGGTGACGCAACTCTCGGTGCCGATGGTGTTCGTGCTTCCTCTCACGTCGCGCTTCAACATCGACGTGGCCACGGCGTACGCCAACTCCGAGGTGTCGAGCAACGGCTCGACGTCCAGCTCGATCAACGGACTCACCGACACGCAAGTTCGCGCCAACCTGACGCTCGGCAACGACGCGGTGGTGTTCACCGTGGGCGCCAACATTCCCACGGGGCAGTACACGATTCCCGAGGGGCAGGCCGAAGCGGCCGGGCAGATAGGCAACGACTTCCTGCTCTTCCCCACTTCCTCGTACGGTTCGGGACTTTCGGGCACCGGCGGTGTCGCCTTTGCCAGGAGCCTCGGCAACTGGAACCTCGGCGTCGCCGCGTCGTTCCGGAAATCGACGGAGTTCGACGCCTTCAACATCTCCGACAGGACCTTCACCTTCACACCGGCTGACGAAACGCGCGCGCGCGTGGGCGTCGACCGCATGATCGGCAACGGGCGCCTGACGATGGGGGTCAGCTACTCGGCGTTCGGCAAGGACGTCGCCGACTCGACGTCGTACGCCACGGGTGACCGGTACATCGGGCAGGCGTCACTGTACCTGCCGCTGGGCACCACCGACCTGTACATCAGCGGCTGGAATCTCTACCGCGCCAGGGGACAGCAGCTCGGCGGCGTTTCCAATCCCGAGAGCGTGGCCAGCGGTTCGGTGGCCCTGGGCTTCCATGTCGGCGACCTGCTGATCGAGCCAAGCATCGAAGGACGCAGCTGGCAGGTGGACGGCGTGAAGGCGGGCCTTCTGGGCAACGGCGGACTGCGCCTGCGTTTCGGCGCCGGAGCGTTCACGATCATGCCGAGCGCCACCTACCAGATGGGCAAGCTGTACTCGACGATCGACGGCTCGGGGATCGACGTGACGGGCTGGCGGACGTCGCTGATGATCAGGCTGCACTAGCTGCAGACGATAGTCGATAGTCGATAGTTGATAGCGGACGGAGGGGGTGGCCCTAGGGTCGCCCCTTCCGGTTTTCCGGGGGACGGAAAGGCGGTAGATTGACGGGAGGCGGCACTGTCGCATCAAGTTCCCTGTCCGAATTCGAAATCCGTCTTCGGAATCCGAAATCCTGAATCCGGATTCTTGGTCATGGCTGGTCACAGCAAGTGGAAGACAACCAAGCACTACAAGGCCGCCACCGACAAGAAGCGAGGCGCGCTGTTCACGAAGCTGATTCGCGAGATCACCGTGTCAGCCAAGCAGGGCGGCGGCGACCCCGACGGCAATCCGCGATTGCGCACGGCCATCGACAATGCCCGGTCGCTGTCGATGCCCAAGGAAAACATCGAGCGCGCCGTCAAGAAGGGCACGGGCGACCTCGAGGGCGTGGACTACGTGGAGGTGTTGTATGAGGCGTACGGCCCGGGCGGCGTTGCCATCATGATCCAGGCGCTGACGGACAACGCAACCCGCACCGTCGCCGAGATCCGCGCCAAGCTGTCACGCGGCGGCGGCAACCTGGGCACCAGCAACTCGGTGTCATTCATGTTCGATCGCAAGGGACAGATCCTCGTGGAATCAGGCGCGCTCACCGAAGACGCCGCCATGGAGAAGGCGCTCGAGGCCGGCGCCGAGGACTTCGCCAGCGAGGATGGCACCTTCATCATCACGACGGCTCCGGCCGACCTGCATGCGGTGAAGGCGGCCCTCGAAGCGGCGGGGATCAAGGCAGCGCAGGCCGAGTTGGCGTGGATTCCCAGGAGCACGGTACCGGTGACGGGCGAGCCGGCGAGCCAGTTGCTGAAGCTCATCGAGGCGCTCGAGGATCTCGAGGACGTGCAAAAGGTCGATGCCAACTTCGACATGGACCCGTCGGAGATGGCCGGGGCGTGATCGTCCTCGGCATCGATCCCGGCACGGCGGTGACGGGCTACGGCGTCGTTCGCGCGCGGAGCGCGGGCGGCGCCGATCTGCTGGAGTGCGGGGTGATCCGCACGCGCGCCGGCGAACCGCTGGCCGCGCGATTGCACGACATCTATGAGGGCGTGCGCGAGCTGCTGGCGCGGCACCAGCCGAACGCGCTGGCCGTGGAGGACGTCTTCTACTCGCGGAACGTGCGCACCACGGTGGTGCTGGGACACGCGCGCGGCGTCGTGCTGCTCGCGGGGCAGCAGGCTGGCGTCATCATCCACGAGTACGCGCCGGCCGAGATCAAGAAGGCGGTGGTCGGGAACGGTGCGGCCACCAAGGAGCAGGTGCAGTTCATGGTCACCAAATTGCTGCGCCTCAAGCATGCCCCCGAGCCGGCTGACGCCTCCGACGGCGTGGCCGCCGCGCTCACCTGCGTGCTGCAGGCCGGCGTGACACGCGCACTGGCGGCGGCCCGATGATCGCCCGGGTGAGCGGCACGCTGCTCGCTTCCGACATCGACCGCGTGGAGGTCATGACCGCCGGCGGTGTGGCGTATCTCGTGCACATTCCGCTGTCGGTGGCC
The DNA here is from genome assembly GCA_038041995.1 of Gemmatimonadota bacterium. GTDB lineage: Bacteria > Gemmatimonadota > Gemmatimonadetes > Gemmatimonadales > Gemmatimonadaceae > PNKL01. The sequence goes on from JBBTFF010000097.1 coordinate 17,765, forward strand.
GAGTCGCTTCCCCGCCCCGGCGGCACCGTGGAGCTGCACACGGCGCTCGTGGTGCGCGACGACGGCTGGACACTGTACGGCTTTGCCGGTGCCGCCGACCGGGCACTATTCCAGCGGCTGCTCGGCACCACCGGCGTGGGTCCGTCGCTGGCCATGAACCTGCTCTCGGCGCTGGGCGGCGACCGCCTGGTGCGCGCCATTCAGGAAAAGGACCTGGCGACGCTGACGCGCGTGCCGCGCGTGGGCAAGAAGCTCGCCGAGCGGCTGGTGCTCGAACTTCAGGACAAGCTGGCTTCCGAGGGCAGGGGAAGGGGCACGGAAGGCATCCCTGCTCCTGCCGGCCCGGGCGCCGATGCGGTGCGTGCGCTCGTGGCCTTGGGCTACCAGGCGAGCGACGCGGAGAAGGCGGTCTTCGCGGCGCTCGAGGACGGTGGCGCGGGCGACACCGCCGAGCTGATCCGCAAGGCGCTCGCGCGGGTCTCGAAGCGTGGTTAGTTGTTAGCGGACGGCTCATGGCGTAAAGCGTACAGCTGACAGCTGCTTTACGCTCTTCGCCGTTCGCCGTAAGCCGACCGTTCATCCTCTGGCTAGATTGGGTCATGAGCCGCGCCGAAATCACCACCCCCGAGGTTCTTTCCGACGAATCCGTCGTCGAGCTGTCGCTGCGCCCGCAGCGGCTGGCCGAGTTCATCGGCCAGGGGAAGGTGAAGGACGCGCTGCGCATCTACATCGACGCGGCGCGTGAGCGCAAGGAACCGCTCGACCACGCACTGTTCTTCGGCCCGCCGGGGCTGGGCAAGACGACGCTGGCCGAGCTGGTGGCGCGCGAGCTCGGGGTGAACATCCGCACGACGAGCGGCCCCGCCCTCGAGAAGCCCGGTGACCTGGTGGGCACGCTTACCAACCTGCGCGAAGGCGACATCCTGTTCATCGACGAGATCCACCGCCTGCGACCGATCATCGACGAGTTCCTGTATCCGGCGATGGAGGACTACAAGATCGACATCCGCCTGAGCGATGGCCCCAGGGCGCAGACGATCACCATGCCGGTGGAGCGCTTCACGCTGATCGGCGCCACGACGCGGCTGGGAATGCTCACCCCGCCGCTGCGCTCGCGCTTCGGCATCGAGTTGCGCCTGAATTATTACCCCGCCGAGGAGCTCGAGCACATCGTGCACCGCACGGCCGAGGTGATGAAGGTGCAGATCGAGCCCAACGGCGCTCGCGAGCTGGCGCGGCGCGCGCGCGGCACCCCGCGCGTGGCCAACCGTCTGCTGCGCCGGGTGAGAGACTACGCGCAGGTGCGCGCCGACGGCATCATCACCGAGGCCGTGGCACGCGAGGCTCTGGAGATGCTCGATGTCGATCACTTCGGACTCGACGAAATGGATGCGCGCCTGATGCGCACCCTGATCGAGAAATTCGAGGGCGGCCCGGTGGGCCTGCAGACCATTGCCGCCGCAGTGGGCGAGGACGCCGACACGATCGAGGAAGTGTACGAGCCGTTCCTCGTGCAGAACGGCTTCCTGCAGCGCACGGCGCGCGGACGCATGGCGACGGCGCTGGCGTTCCGGCACTTCGGCTACACCCCGCCGGCGCAGAGCAGCGACGCCCAGGCGTCACTCCTCTAGACCAGGGACGATGCGTACGCACGGCGCCGTGCCCGCCGCCTTGCTGCTGGCGATCGTCACCCTCGGCCGCGGCGCACAGGCACAGCAGCCGACGCCGGTGGCGGCGACGACGCGCGCCGACTCGATGACGGAACTGGCCCGCCTCGACTCGCTGGTCGCCACGCGCAACACCGAGGCTCGCGTTTGGCACGCGCGCGGCCTGCTGGCCTGGCAGTTGTCGCAGGGTAGGCGCGCCATCGGCATCCGCGTGGACGGAGAACAGATGAGGCTGAACTGGGCCGCCGACTCGTCGCTGGTCGCGGCGGTGACGCTGGAGCCCACCAACGTGCGCTACCTGGTGGACGTGGCGATGTACCGTTCGCAGGGATCGCCCATGGTACGCGCTGGCGCCACGCGATTCGTGAAGCGCGCCTTCGAAGCGGCGCGCGCCGGGGCCGATTCGATGGCCGTGGCACAGATGGCCGACGCGCTGGGCAAGCTCGCGTTCAAGGACTACCAGGCGATGTTCGGCCGGCGCATATCGCTGGGCAATGGACCGGGGGCAAGCATCGCCGACATTCTCGGCCAGCAGTCCGGAGCCGACGGCCGCTCGGTGAGCGCCAGTGCGGACATCGTGCGGGAGGCGATCCAGAGCCGCTCCTCGCTCGTCGGCGGCAACCCGCCACCGGGCGTCGCGGCCTACGAGGACGCGCTGGATTACTTCGAGACGGCGACGCGCGCCGCCCCCTCACTGCCGCTCCCGTGGCGGCACCGGTTCGCTGCCCTTTCTGATCGCCAGCGATGGGAAGAACTGGAGGCGACCGCCGGCACGCGACTGTCGATCGCTCCGTGGGACCCCGACGCATGGCTCGCCATCGGCCTCGCACGACACCGCATCGGCCAGGGATCGGCACTGGCTGCGTTCGACAGCGCCTTTGCGCAAATGGCCGACAGCACGCGCTCGCGGCTTGACGACGTGGAGCGCATCATGCGCCCCAAGGCGGTGAAGGCACTGGAGGCCCTGCCCCCGGCTGAGCGCGCGCGCACGGAGCGGTTCGTCTGGACCGCCGCCGACCCGCTGTGGAGCGTGCCGGGCAACGAGGTGCGCGCGGAGTACCTCGCGCGCGTCGCCTTCGCCGAACTGCGCTACTCTGATGAGGAACTGGGGATGCACGGCGTCGACACCTTCCCGGGTGACCTGCACGTGCGCTACGGGTTCCCGAAGCTGACCGCCAACTACTCGTGCGCCGCCGCGTCCGCCGAACCGGAATCCACCGACCAGGCGAATCAGGTCTGCTGGCTATGGTGGTACGCGCCGCGGCTTCAGTTCATCGTGCACTATCAGGCGGCCTTCAACCGCTTCCGCGCCGGCTTCGACGACGTTGCGATCAACGAGGACATCCGGGCGCAGGCGCCGGCCGCGTGGACCGATATTCCCGGCGTCCCGGCCATCGACTCGATCCCGCTGCGGGTGGCCCGATTCCGGCCCGATGGTACGAGTCCCTCGGTTCTCGTGTCCGGCGCAATTCCCCTGCAGAGGATGGCCGAGGGTGGCGTGCGTGCCACCGCAGCCACGGCCCGCCTGTGGATCTTCGCCGATGGCGCCGATGCCGTGGCGCGTGACTCGACGCACAGCGACGCCAGCGGGCTGGCACTGTGGAAGTTTCGTGCGCCAGCCGGCGACCTGTATGCGCGCGCCGAGGCGGTGACGCCGGGTGCCGGTGCGGCACGCGGCACCGTGTTTTCGCCGGGCGTCGGCCGCGCGCCAGGGCTCGGCATGAGCGACGTGCTCATCGCCGCCTCGGTGGCTGACGGAGCGTCGCCGGCTCTGCGCTGGCACGAGTTCGTCATCGCACCGGCACCCGATACCCTGCCCCGCACACGCGGTATCGCCATCGCGTGGGAAACGTACGGACTCTCGGTGAAGGACGGCGTGCAGCGCTACGCGGTGCGACTGGTGCTGGAAAAGGCGTCCAAGTCCATTGCCGGGCGTATCGTGGCGCAGATCGGCGGGCTGGTGAACACCCAGCGCGGCAATGACAAGGTGACACTGGGCTTCGAGCGTACTGGCGCCGCGCGTGATGTCGCACTCGATCACTTCTCGCTGTCGTTACGTGAGGCACCGGCAGGACGGTACACGCTGACGGTGGAAATCGTCGACATAGCCTCGGGCGCCAGCACCCGCCGCAGTACCACCCTGCTGATCGGACCGTGAGCCCGCGGCGTACGCCATGAAGGGATTGCGCGCCAGCGACTATGAATTCGTCCTGCCCGAGGGGCGCATTGCGCAGTCGCCGGTGGAGCGGCGCGACGCGTCCCGGTTGATGGTCGTGCACCGCGACACCGGAGCCATCGAGCACCGTCGCTTCGCCGACCTCGCGTCGCTGATCCCATCGGGTGACGCGCTGGTGCTGAACACGACGCGCGTCTTTCGCGCCCGCCTGCTCGGCACGCGCGACTCGGGCGCGTCGGCCGAGATCTTCCTGCTGCGGCACCACGGCGACGGCCGCTGGGAGGCGATGGTGCACCCCGGGGGCAAGCTGAAGCCGGGACGGACGGTACACATCGCACCGGGTTTCGACGTCATCGTGGAGGACGTCACCGAGCGCCGCACGCGGCTGGTGCGCCTCGTGGTGAAGGGCGACGAGATGAAGATGATCGAGGCGCACGGGCATGTGCCCCTGCCGCCCTATATCGCGCGCGCCGACGCCGGCGCCGACGTGGAACGGTACCAGACGGTGTATGCGCGGCAGTCCGGGTCGGTGGCGGCGCCCACGGCGGGGCTTCACTTCACGCCCGAACTGCTCGCCGCGCTCGACGCCAACGGAGTGGAGCGCGCCGAGGTGCTGCTGCACGTCGGTGCCGGGACGTTCAAGCCGGTGGAGGTGGAACACCTGGCCGAACACGTGATGCACGAGGAGTGGTACCGCGTCACGCCCGACACGGCCGCGCAGTTGAATGCCGTGCGCGAGCTCGGTGGCAAGGTGTGGTGCGTGGGGACGACCTCGCTGCGTACGCTGGAGAGCGTGGTGGACGACCGCGGCGTCTTTCACGCCTTCGACGGCGAAACGAAGATCTTCATTCACCCGCCGTATCACCTGCGCAGTGCCGACCGGCTGGTGACGAACTTCCACCTCCCGCGCTCGACGCTGCTGATGCTGGTGTCGGCGATGGCGGGGTATGACCTCGCCATGGAGGCATACCGGGTGGCCATTGCCGAAGGATACAGGTTCTACTCGTATGGTGACGCCATGGTGATCATCTAGGGGATGGGTTCGGGGTGGCGGGTTCTGGTGCGGGGTGGTGAGTGGGGGCTGGGGGCGAGTGGTGGGGCGGCCCCCGTCCCTCACTCCCAACCTCCACTCATTCCTCCGCACTGGAACCCGCCACCCCGCACTCCACCCGCAGTTCTCACACCCGCGAGTCCCTCATGTGGAACGAGCGCTACAGCGGGCCCGACTATGCCTACGGCACCGAGCCCAACGATTTTCTCGCCGCGGTCGCCGCGCGCATCCCGCCGGGACGGGTGCTGTCGATCGCCGACGGTGAAGGGCGCAATGGCGTCTTCCTGGCCACGCTTGGCTACGACGTCACCGCCGTCGACGCCTCGACGGTGGGCCTCGCCAAGGCGCAGCGGCTGGCCGCCACGCGCGGCGTGGAGATCACCACGATTGCCGCCGACCTGGCCGACTTCGTGATTGCCCCGGACTCATGGGAAGGGATCGTTTCGATCTTCTGCCACCTGTCACCACCGCTTCGGCGGCGCGTACACCAGCAGGTCGTGCGCGGGCTCGTGCCGGGCGGGCTGTACGTGCTCGAGTCGTATTCCGTGCAACAGCTCCTCCACGGCACCGGGGGGCCAAAATCTGCCGAGCTGCTGCCGACGCTCGACGCGCTGTGCGCCGAACTCGCTGGACTCGATTTGCTGCACTCGCTGGAACTCGAGCGCGACATCCACGAGGGCGCGTTCCATGACGGGCCGAGTGCGGTGGTGCAAATCATCGCGCGACGGCCGGGGTAGGCGCGGCACGTGGGCTGATGGTGAACCGG
>JBBTFF010000097.1:23434-26165 GCA_038041995.1 Gemmatimonadota bacterium
CCCCCCCCACCCCTCACTCCCCCCACCGTTACGAGCCACCCCGCACTCACCACTGAGCCAGTGTAGCTTTCACCCAATGTTCTCGTTCGACATTCACGCCACCGACGGCCGCGCCCGCGCGGGCAGCTTTCGTACGCCGCGCGGCGTGGTGGAAACTCCCGTCTTCATGCCCGTGGGCACACTCGCCACGGTCAAGGCGCTGGATCCGGACGAACTGGTGGGCATGAACGCGCAGATGATCCTGGCCAACGCCTACCATCTGCACCTGCGGCCCGGCGACGAACTCGTGCGCGCGCTGGGCGGCGTCCACCGGTTCATGGGCTGGCGCGGCCCGGTGCTCACCGACTCGGGTGGATTCCAGGTTTTTTCGCTCGCGTCACTCAACAAGGTGAACGAGGACGGCGTCACCTTCCGCAGCCACATCGACGGCTCGGCGCGCCACTTCACGCCGGAAAGCGTGATGCGCATCGAGACCAACCTCGGCGCCGACGTGATCATGCAGTTCGATCACGTCATTCCGGGGCAGAGCGATGCGGCGGCCGCGCACGACGCCAGCGAACGATCCATCCGGTGGCTCGCGCGATGTCGCGCCGAGTTCGAGGTGCTCCACGCCGCACCCGACGCGCCGCGCCAGTCGCTGTTTCCCATCGTGCAGGGCGGCATTCACGCGAACTTGCGGCGCGACGCCGCGCGGGCCATTGCCGGCATGCACGAGTGGGACGGTTTCGCCATCGGCGGCCTCTCCGTGGGCGAGGCCAAGCCCGACATGTACGCCATGATCGAGGTCTGCGACGGCGCCATACCCGCCGAAAAACCGCGCTACCTCATGGGCGTCGGCTACCCTGAAGACCTGCTCGAGGGCGTGGCAAGGGGCATCGACATGTTCGACTGCGTGGCTCCCACCCGCATGGGACGCAACGCGGCGGCCCTGACACCCGACGGCCGGGTGAGCATGCGCCGCGCGGAGTTCCGCGCCGACGACCGCCCCGTGGTCGAAGGGTGCGGCTGCGCCTGCTGCCGGCGCTTCTCGCGCGCCTATGTGCGGCACCTGGTCCAGGCCGACGAGATGCTGGGCGCCCGCCTGTTGTCGCTGCATAATGTACATTTCCTGATCGCGCTCATGCGCGAGGCCCGCGGCCGGATCATCGCGGGCGACTTTGCCCCCTGGAGCCGTGACTGGCTCGCACGTTACCACTCGACTTCGACCAGCCAATGAACGCTCTCTTCCCGATCTTCGCGCAGGCCCAGGCCGCCACCTCCGGTGGCAGTTCGCTCATGCCGTTCCTGTTCCAGCTGGGCGCCATCATGGCGATCTTCTACTTCCTCATGATCCGCCCGCAACAGAAGCAGCGGAAGGCCCTCGAGGCGGCGATCCTCAGCATGAAGAAGGGCGACAGCGTGGTCACCACCGGCGGCGTCGTCGGCGAGGTGGTGCACATCAAGGAAACGATCGACGAAGGGAAGCCCAGCAAGGGCATGGACGACCTGGTGACGATTCGTACGGGTGAAGTGAAGATCGTCGTCGAGCGGCGCGCGATCGCGCGCGTGGCCTCCTCCGGGGGCGCGGCGGCGGCGTGAGCGTTCTCCCTATCCGGGTGCTCGGCGACCCGGTCCTGCGCGAGGAGACCCTGCCCGTCGCCGAGGTCACTGACGAGTTGCGCCAGCTGATCGATGACATGTTCGACACGATGTACGCCGCCAGCGGCATCGGGCTGGCCGCACCGCAGGTGGGTCGCACCGAGCGCGTCTGCGTGGTGGAGGTGGAGGGCGCGGCCTACGCGCTCGTGAATCCCGAGATGGTCACGGCCGACGGGCCCCGGGACAAGACCGAAGAAGGCTGCCTGTCGATTCCCGACGTCTACGGCGACGTGCTGCGTCCATCGCGCGTGGTTGTGCGGGCGCTCGACCGCGATGGTTCGCCCTTCGAGGTTGCCGCCGAAGGACTGCTGGGACGGTGCATCCAGCACGAGATCGACCACCTGCACGGCAAGCTGTTCATCGACCACCTGAGCTTCCTCAAGCGGCGCGCAGCGCTGGCCAGGTGGGAGGACGAGAAGGATCAGTACCCCGGCTTCATTCGCATCGTGAAGGCCGGCAAGAGCAAGAGCAAGCACCCCGAAGAGGAGCTGTAGTGCGCATCGTGTTCTGGGGCACGCCCGACTTCGCCACCTCGCCGCTTCGCGCGCTGATCGGCGAAGGGTTCGATGTGGTGGGCGTGATCACGCAGCCCGATCGGCCACGCGGCCGTTCGCGCTCGCAGCTCGACCCGTCGCCGGTCAAGCTCGTCGCCCTGGAGGAGGGGATACCGGTGCTGCAGCCGGAGCGTCCCCGCGGCCCCGAGTTCGTGCAGGCCCTGCGCGACCTCGCGCCGGACCTCTCGGTGGTCGTGGCATACGGTCACATCCTCCCCAGGGAGGTCATCGACCTTCCGACGCGGGGAACGCTGAACATCCACGCGTCGCTGCTGCCGAAGTTCCGCGGCGCCGCCCCCATTCAGGCGGCTATCGCCGAGGGCCTCGACGAGACGGGTGTGACGATCATGCGCATGGTCCCCGCGCTCGACGCGGGACCAGTGATCCACACGCTCACCACGCCGATCCTCGCCGACGAGACGGGTGGAGAGTTGACGCTGCGCCTGTCGGAGCTGGGCGCGACGGCGCTCCTCGAGGCGCTGGCCCTGATGGAGTTCGGCGCGGCGGCCGAGCGCCCACAGGACGACGCCCAAGCCACG
>JBBTFF010000098.1:0-5351 GCA_038041995.1 Gemmatimonadota bacterium
GGCCGTTCGCAGCGACAACGGCGCGAGACGGCGCAGGGGCGGCGGCTGGGCTAGGAGTCCAGGACTGCATACTCACGAAGTCACGAAGGACGCGAAGCTTCACGAAGAGCAAACGGGGGAAACGGCGAGCGCATCGCTGCTTCCCCCGTGTTGTTCCCTTCGTGAACCTTCGTGTCCTTCGTGAGTTCGTGGTGTGAAGTTGAAGTTACCGCGCCGCGTAGCGCTTGGCCGCCTCGCCCCAGTTCACCACGTTCCACCACGCGTCAACGTAGTCCGGCCGGCGGTTCTGGTACTTCAGGTAGTACGCGTGCTCCCAGACGTCGAGGCCGAGTACGGCGTGCTTGCCGTCCATCAGCGGGTTGTCCTGGTTCGGCGTGCTTTCGACGGTCAGCGCTCCGTCGCGTCCGGCGACGAGCCACGCCCATCCCGAGCCGAACCGGCCCACCGCCGCCGCCTTCACTGCGTCGCGAAACTTGCCGAAGTCGCCGAAGGTCCTGGTGATCGCCGCGCCCAGCTCGCCGCCGGGTTCGCCACCGGCATTCGGGGCCATCAACTCCCAGAACAGCGAGTGGTTCCAGTGCCCGCCGCCGTTGTTGCGCACCGCCGTGCGTACGCCCTCCGGCACCTGCGCAATGTTGCGGCAGAGATCGCCGAGGCTCCAGTTCGCCAGTTCCGGCGCCTTGTCGATGGCGGCGTTGAGGTTGGTGACGTAGGCGTTGTGGTGCTTGCCGTGGTGGATCGTCATCGTCAGCGCATCGATGTGCGGTTCGAGCGCGCTGACGGCGTAGGGCAGGGCAGGAAGCGTATGTGCCATATGCTGGTCTCCGGGGGGACTTCAGGTGAATGAACGAAATCTAGCGCCCGTTCGGCGTCAGGCACCACGCCGCGCCGCGCGCCGCGCTGCGCGCCGTGCCTTGATTCCGCCGACGATCGCCGGCATGATCGACACGAGGACGACGAGGATGATGACCTTCTCCACGTGTTGCGCCACCCCGGGGACGTAGCGTCCCAGCAGGTAGCCGGTGGCGAGCATCGACCAGATCCACGACAGCCCGCCGATGATGCTGTACGTGAGGAAGACGCGATATCGCATGAGCGCCACGCCGGCGACCAGCGGGGCAAACGTGCGGATGATCGGCATGAACCGGCAGAGCACCACCGTGATGGCACCATACTTCTCGTAGAACGCGTGGGCCTCGTCGACGTACTTCCGCTTGAAGAACATCGAGTCGTCGCGCCGGAAGATCCGCGGTCCCGTGAGGCGACCAACCCAGTAGTTGGTGTTGTCGCCGATGATCGCCGCTGCGCTCAGCAGGAGGCCCAGCGCCAGCAGGTCGAACTTCACCGGAGAATCCGGGGTGGCCGACAACAGCCCGGCCGTCACCAGCAGCGAGTCGCCCGGGAGAAAGAACCCGAAGAACAGGCCGGTCTCGGTGAAGATGATGGCCGCGAGGCCGGCGTAACCCGCCCAGGCGACCAGGGCATCGAGGTCGCGGAGGCGGTGGAAGAGGTCGAGGATCAGGTCCATGCCGACAATCTAACTACGAATCGGAATTCGGATGACGGAACGGGAATCCGATTTCTGAATTCGAAGCGGAGGGCGGAACGGGAAGCGGAACAGGCCGGACCGGTTTCCGCATTCCAATCCCGCGATCCGCCTCGTATTCCGAGTTCGAATTCCAATTCCGTACATCCGAATTCCGATTCGTTAGATTGCTCCCATGCCCCTCCTCGACAACCTGTCCGTCGTCTTCCTTTACCCACAGGATCCCGTCAACATCGCCGCCACGGTGCGGGCGATGAAGAACATGGGCGTGGGCGACCTCCGGCTCGTGAAACCCTGCCCCTACGATCCGTTCCGCATCGAGGGCGTGGCCCACGACACCCGCGACATCGTGGAACGGATCCGGCACTTCGACACGCTCGACGAGGCCCTCTCCGACTGTGCACGCGTCGTCGCCTTTGCCGGCAAGCGGCGCTCGGTGAAGTGGGAACGCATCGTCCCGCGCGAGGTCGCCTCGCGCTACGTCGACGATCTCGCCGAAGGGCACCGCGTCGCCCTGTTGTTCGGACAGGAGGACCACGGGCTGCCGAACGAGGCGCTCGACCGGGCGCACGTGCTCTGCATGATTTCCACCACGGAGCATTCGTCGCTCAACCTGGCGCAGGCCGTGCTGGTGGCGCTGTACGAGTTCCACCTCGCGGCCGGCGATGCCACGCGTCACATCGGCGCTCACCGGCATCCGGCGTCCCCGGCCCTGCACGAGGAATGGGAGCGCCTGTTCACCGACGTGGAGTTGGCGCTCGACTCCATCGCGTTCTTTCGCACGCGAAACCCGGAACTCGTCATGCGCGCGCTGCGCAGTCTCGCCTTTCGCGCCAAGCCCGACGCCCGCGAAGTCGCCATGCTGCGGGCCAGCGCCATCGAGGTGCTGCGCACCATCGACCGCATCACGCGCGGCCTCGCCAAGGGGCCGTGGAAGCGGCGCGATGACGCCGCGTCCGGGGCGACGGAACCGACTGAAGGCTCGTAGACCCGTCCCGCACCAACACTTCTGGCGCAATCGTCGGCGCTTGCCTTGCGCCCTCCACTACACGTGGCGATTTTTGGTAGTTCTAGACGACCTGTGAAGTCTTTCACAGGGCGCAATTCGACCGTTTGCCCTCTCTCCCGGACGACATCCGATGACGGGACGCAGGAAGTGGCTGGTGATTCTCGGCGTGGTGGCGATTGCGGTCGCCTCGACGCTGATGTCTGCCTACGCCGGCAATGACCAGTCTGTAGCCACCGCTCCGGGCGCGAAGGAGACGGCCACGCAGAAGGCCAATCGCGAAGCGGTGGGCAAGGCCAAGCCGGGTCCGTGGGGTTACAGCGGCGCCTCGGGCTACACCCGTTACTTCGGCCAGGGCACCGGCCGATCGCCGGTGCAGCCCGTCAGCTTCCCGCACCCGGTGCATGTGAACACGCTGCAGCTGAACTGCGCGTACTGTCACAGCGCGGCGAACAAGTCTCCCGATCCCGGCCTCCCTGCGGTCGGCACCTGCATGGGGTGCCACCTGATCATCGGAGCCGATCGACCCGAGATCAAGAAGGTCGCCGACGCCTTCAACAAGAAGCTGCCCATAGCCTGGGTGCGCGTGCACAAGGTGCCGGAGTACGTGCGCTTCACACACCTCCGCCACGTGAACGCCGGCGTCACCTGCCAGACCTGTCACGGCATGGTGCAGAACATGACCCAGGTCTTCCAGTACAGCTCGCTCAACATGGGCTGGTGCGTTTCCTGCCACGTGAACGGCTACTCGCGCGCCGAGGGCATGCGCGCGGCCGGCTACCAGCCCGACTCGACGGCGCTCGCCGACGAACGTCAGGGCATTCGCAAGACGGCGTCGTACGACTGCGCCGCCTGCCACTACTGAGACCTGACGCATGACGACTCGCGTGGAAGCGACGAACGGCGTCAAGCGCCGCGATTTCCTGAAGGTCCTCGGCGTCACCGGTGCCGCCACCAGCATGGTTGGTTGCAGCACCGAGGCGGTCGAGAAGCTCATTCCGTACGTCACGTCACCGGACAACACGGTGCCGGGCGTCTCCAGCTACTACGCCACCACCTGCCGTGAGTGCGCGGCCGGCTGCGGCCTGATCGTGGAAACGCGCGACGGCCGAGCCATCAAGGCCGAGGGCAACGCCGCGCATCCGGTCAATCGCGGCGCGCTTTGCGCCCGCGGGCAGAGTGCGCTGCAGGGGCTCTATAACCCCGATCGCTTCCGCGGCCCGATGGCACGCGAGAACGGCAAGCTCGTCCCCGTCACCTGGGACAAGGGCATCGCCACGCTGCACGCCAAGCTTGCCGAAGCGAAGGCCGGTGGCCGGGCAGGGAAGGCCGTCTTCATCAACCAGCACGAGCAGGGCTCGTTTGCCGCTCACGTCGACGGCTGGCTCGCCGGCTTCGGCATGCCGGCGCACATCAGCTATGACGCCGAGGCGCCGCTGGCCACCATCGCTGCCAACAAGGCGGTGTACGGTGCGGCCTGGCCGAAGCTCGACTTTGGCGCGGCCAAGCTCATCGTTTCGTTCAGTGCGGACTTTCTGGACGCGTGGGGACTCCCGGTGCCGCAGCAACTCGACTTTGCCGACGCACGCGGCAGGATCGAGGGGGCGCCGCGCTTCATTTATATAGGCCCACGCCGCTCGCTGACCGGCCTCAATGCCGACCAGTGGATCGCGCCGAAGCCGGGGACGCTGGGCGCCATCGCCCTGATGCTCGCCGGCAAGATGTCGGTGGCCGCAGCCGCCGCGGCGACGGACGTGCCGGCCACGACGCTCGATGCGCTCAACAAGGAAGTGCAGGGCGTCAAGCCGTCGCTGTTCATCGCCGGCGCCTCGGGCGAAAAGGCGCTGGAACTCGCCATCGAGGTCAACAACCTCAACAAGGCGCTCGGCAACGTCGGCGTCACGGTGAAGCCGGCCGAGACCTACGGCGCCTGGGATGGCGTCTCCCCCGCGGCGGCACTGAACGATGTCGTCGCGTCGATGTCCGCCGGCGAAGTGCCGGTGCTCTTCGTGCGCGGCGCGAACCCGGCATACAACACGCCGGCTGGCCTCGGCTTTGCTGCCGCAGCCGCCAAGGTGCCGTTCAAGGTGTCGTTCTCGTCGGTGCCCGACGAAACCACTGAATTTTGCGACCTGATCCTGCCCGACCACCACTCGCTCGAGAGCTGGGGTGACGCCGAGCCGGTAAAGGGAACCATCGGGCTGCAGCAGCCTACCATGGACCCGGTGTTCAACACCCGGGCGACGGCCGACGTGCTGATCGCCGTCGCCAAGGCCGATGCGGTGATGGCTGCCAGGTATCCCGCCGACTACCGCGCGATCATCTCGGCGCGCATCGGCGGCAACACGCAATTGCAGAACGCGCTACCCACGGGCATGCTGCCGGGCACGATGCCAGCGCGCACCGCGCCCGCCGCCAAGTCGATGCGGACCACCCCGGGCGGCATCGAGAAGACGGCGGGCGAGTACTATCTCGTCTCGTACTTCAACGCGGTCATGGGTGACGGACGCGGCGCCAACAAGCCATGGCTGCAGGAGCTTCCCGACCCGGTCACCAAGACTTGCTGGCAGACCGTCGTGGAGATGCACCCGGAGACGGCGAAGAAGATGGGTGTGGTCGCCGGCGATTTCGTGACAGTCAAGACGCTGGGCGGATCGATGACCGCTCCCGCGTTCCTGTACATCGGTGTGCGCCCGGATACGATCAGCGTCATGGTCGGCCGCGGCCAGAGCGCCTCCGGTCGCTACGCCGACGGCACGGGCGTCGATGTCTTCAAGATCCTCGTCGCCGTCAACGACA
>JBBTFF010000098.1:5451-8769 GCA_038041995.1 Gemmatimonadota bacterium
TCGGCCATGAAGGGCCAGTACGATCCCAACCATCCAAGCGGCCTGGCCAAGCGTCGCTGGGCGATGACCATCGACCTGGCCAAGTGCACCGGTTGCTCGGCCTGCGTTACCGCCTGCTACGCGGAGAACAACATCCCGACGGTCGGCGCGGACTGGCAGGGTCCCATCCTGCATCCCGACCGCACGGGGCCTGGTGCCAACATCGTGCGGTCGCGCGAAATGGCGTGGATTCGGCTGGAGCGCTACTACGAGATCGACCGGGAGTACAAGGACGTCGTCTGGAACGCCGAGCATCCGGGGGCCGAGACGCGATTCGTGCCGATGATGTGCCAGCACTGCGGCAACGCGCCCTGCGAGCCGGTATGCCCGGTGTACGCGACGTATCACTCGCCCGACGGCCTCAACGTGCAGGTGTACAACCGGTGCGTTGGCACGCGTTACTGCTCCAACAACTGCCCCTACAAGGTGCGCTACTACAACTGGTTCGGGTACGGCGAAATCGACCGATCGCAGTATGCGTTTCCCGAGCCGCTCAACTGGCAGCTCAATCCCGACGTCACGGTGCGCGGCAAGGGTATCATGGAGAAGTGCTCGTTCTGCGTGCAGCGCATTCGCGAGGCGGAGACCATCGCCAAGGTCGAGGGGCGCGAGGTGCAGGGCGACGAGTTCACGGTGGCCTGCGCGCAGGCCTGCCCGTCGCGCGCCATCGTCTTTGGCGACGCGGCCAACGAGAAGTGGTCCGTCACCAAGCTCATCGATGATCGCCGCGCGTATCACGTGTTCGAGGAACTGAACGTGTTCACGGCCGTGGTCTACCTGAAGAAGATCAACCACCCGGCTTCGGCCGGGGCCACGGCGTAAGGGGGCGCGGACGATGGCAACCATCGCCAACGAGCTGAGGCGGCCGAACATCGCCACGGCGAACGTGCAGCTTCCCTCGGTGCGGGACTACGAGCAGGTCACCGACGAGATCGTGGGAACGCTGCGGTTCTCCAAGGGGTGGTTCGCGGCGCTCCTGGTCGCGATCGCCTGCATGCTGCTGGGTGCCGCCACCTGGTTGTACCAGATCCGCGAGGGGGTCGGCGTCGCCGGCTACAACCCGCCGGTGATGTGGGGCATCTACATCATCACCTTCGTCTTCTGGGTCGGCATCGGCCACGCCGGGACGCTGATCTCGGCGATCCTGTACCTCTTCCGCGCCGGCTTCCGCACCACGATCTACCGGTGCGCCGAGGCCATGACGGTCTTCGCCGTCATGACCGCCGGGCTGTTCCCGATCATCCACATCGGGCGCGCCTGGAAGTTCTTCTGGCTCATTCCGTATCCGAACTGGCGCCTGCTCTGGCCGAATTTCAAGTCGCCGCTGGTATGGGACGTCTTCGCCATCTCGACGTACCTCACCATCTCGACGACGTTCCTGTTCGTCGGCCTGATCCCCGACATCGCGGTGTTGCGCGACCGCGAGAAGAACCCGATCCGCAAGTCGATCTACGCCTTCCTGTCGTTCGGCTGGCGTAACACCGAGCGCGAGTGGCGGCACTTCGCCCGGGCGTACCTGTTCCTCGCGGCGGTCAGCACGCCGCTGGTGCTCTCGGTGCACTCGGTGGTGTCGTTCGACTTCGCCATGTCCATCACGCCCGGCTGGCACACGACGATCTTTCCGCCCTACTTCGTGGCCGGGGCCATCTTCTCGGGCATCGGGATGGTGTTCACCATCCTCATCCCCATCCGCAAGTGGTTCAGGCTCCAGCATTACGTGACGCTGAACCACCTCGATGCGGCGGCCAAGCTCGCCCTGACCACCTCGCTGGTCGTCGGCTGCGCCTACCTGGTGGAGTTCTTCATCGCCTGGTACGGCGGCGTGCCGGCCGAGCAGGACTACTTCTGGAACCGCGTCTTCGGGCAGTGGTGGTGGGCAGCCTGGATCATGATCACGTGCAACATGATCCTCCCGCTATCGCTCTTCTCGCAGAAGCTGCGCCGCAACCCAGCGTGGCTCTGGATCCTGTCGATCTTCATCAACATCGGCATGTGGTTCGAGCGCTTCGTCATCGTCGTGCCGTCGCTGTCGCACGAGTTCGAGCCGTGGATGTGGGGCGGATATCGCCCGACCTGGGTGGACTACTTCATGCTGCTCGGGTCGTTCGGCTGGTTCTTCATGTGGTTCCTGCTGTTCATCAGGCAGTTCCCGGTGATCGCGATCTCCGAAACCAAGGAGATCGTGCCGCCGCGCGTGCGGCATGCACACGTGCACACGCCGGTGGATGCCGAGGACTTCGAACCCCAAACGGGACGGGCCCACTGATGCGCGGCGTACTCGGTCACTTCAAGGAGCTGGACAGCGCGGTGGAGGCCATCGCCGAGCTCAGGCAGACGAAGCTCGGCGACGTCACGGTCTTCACGCCGACGCCGCGCCACGAATTCGAGCACGCGGTCCAGCCGCCGCCGAGCCCGGTGCGACGGTACTTCCTCGTCGGCGGACTCTCCGGCTGCATCTTCGGCTACTGGATGGCCATCTGGGCGTCGGAGTACTGGCCGCTGGTGGTCGGCGGCAAGGCGATTGCCTCGTGGATTCCCTACACGATCTTCGGCTTCGAGGTGTTCGTGCTCGTCGGTGCCCTGTCCACCGTGGCCGGCCTGTTCATTCACGCGGGCATCCCGCGGCTGACGATGACCGTCGGCTACGATCCGCGCTTCAGTGACGGCGACTACGGCATCTGGGTGGAATGCGCGCCCGGGCAGCTCGCCTCCGCCGAAGCGCTCCTTCGGAAGCACGGGGCGGTGGAGGTGCGCGGTGAACGCTAGAGCGATCTTCCGCGGCACGGTCGTCGCCGCGCTGCCGCTGGCGTTGGGGGCCTGCAGCTGGTTCACCGACTTCCGGCAGCAGCCGTCGGTGGGCACCTGGCAGGTGTTCACCTCCGACTCGGCCGAGACCAAGGGCTTCCGCGGCAATCCCCGCGGCTCGGTGTCCATCAACGGCACGATGATGCCCGAGTGGCAGGTGTCGTATGGGCAGATGCCGGCCACCATCGACTCCATGTCGTCGCTGGCCAACCCCGTCGGGGCCGACCTCGCGTCGGTGCAGCGCGGGCGCCGGTACTACCAGATCAACTGTGCCGTCTGCCATGGTCGCGCCGGCCTGGGTGACGGCACGGCCACCAAGCTCGGCATGGTGCCGATGCCGCTGACCTCGGTTCGCGCGAAGGCGTTCACGGACGGCTATATGTGGGGGATGATGCGCAACGGGCGCGGGCTGATGCCCAGCGCCAACCGCATTGAAGAGATGGATCGCTGGGACGTCGTGAACTACGTCCGGGC
>JBBTFF010000099.1:0-28838 GCA_038041995.1 Gemmatimonadota bacterium
TGCCGAACACGAGGTGCCCCGTCTCGGCGGTCTCGATGGCGATGGCCACGGTCTCGAGGTCGCGCAGCTCGCCCACGAGGATGATGTCCGGATCCTCGCGCAGCGCGGCGCGCAGCGCGCTCTTGAACGAATCGGTGTGCACACCCACCTGCCGCTGCGTGACAATGCAGCTCTTGTTCTCGTGCACGAACTCGATGGGGTCCTCGATGGTGATCACGTGGTCCGACCGCGAGCGGTTCACCAGGTCGACGAGAGCGCACAGCGTCGTGGACTTGCCCGACCCCGTGGGGCCGGTGACCAGCACGAGCCCCTTGGTGAGGTAGCAGAGCTTCTGCACCTCGGGGGTGACACCCAGCTGGTCGGCGGTGACGATGTTGCTCGGGATGACGCGAAAGACGGCGGCAATGCCCTTGCGGTCCTTCAGCACGTTGGCGCGGAAGCGCCCCACGCCCTCGATCTCATGGGCGAAGTCGGTGTCGTTGTGCTCGGCGTATTCCTTCTTGTTGCGGTCGGGCACGATGGAATTGATCAGCAGCTCGAGCTCGGCGGCCGTCAGCTTGGGGGCGCCCTCGACCCGCGTCATCTCGCCGCTCTTGCGGATGATCGGCGGCTCGCCGGCGCGCAAGTGGAGGTCCGACCCGCCGACCTCCACCAGCAGGCGCAGCAACTTCTCCATCTCCGTTTTCGCTTTGGTCGGATCGCCCAGCGATGCCGTGTCGGCGACCGGCGCCGCCGCCGCGGCCTCAGCCACCGACGGCGTTTCCATGTCCATCGCCCGGAACATCCCGGTGCGGCGCTCGAACTCGCCCTTGTCGTCGACCGTCAGCTGGCAATGCCACTTGTCGCCCTGCAGCATGGCCCGGACGAGAAAGACACCCTCGGCGTTGGTGTACTGGAACTTCACCGGCGCCTTCTGGTCGAGATGCGCGCCGGCCGCGGGCGGCGCGATTTCCTTGAGAAGGCCCACCACCTGCGCTCCGTTGAGGGCCTTGGTGAGGGGCGTGTCCTGCCCCTCGAGCTTCAGCGTGCAGGGCTGGTCCTCATCCAGCAAGAGTGCTTCGGCGCTCTTCTGGATCATGACGGCGAGCAGCTTGTCGAGTTGGGCCATAAAACCGGTTGACGGTTGGTGGTTGGTGGCTGGTGGCTGGCGGCTGGCGGCTGGCGGCTGGCGGCTGGCGGCTGGCGGCTGGCGGCTGGCGGTCGGACAACTACGTGGAGTCGACAGGCGCGCAGTCGGTCAACTCACGACCTTCAATCTGCACCGTGACGTGCCCGATGCCGAACGGCGCCATGGCCGCGGTAATCCGTTCGAGCACGTCCTGGTGCCGCGCGGGATCGGGCGACACGACGTGCGCGCTCATGGCCACCATGCCGCTGGTGACCGTCCAGACGTGCAGGTCGTGCACGGAACTCACGCAAGGGACGGCGGCGATGGCCGCGCGCACGGCCTCGAGCGAGATGTGCGGCGGCACCGCTTCCAGCAGCACGTCCACGGACTCGCGCACCAGTTGCCAGGCGCCGCGCACGATGAGCGCCGTCATCACGATGGACGCCACCGGATCGGCAATCGTCCAGCCGCGGTAGCGCACCGCCAGCGCGGCCAGGATGACGGCCACCGAGCCGAGCAGGTCGCTGATGACGTGCAGGTAGGCGCCGCGCATGTTGAGCGAGTGCGACGCGCCGGCGTGCAGGAGGCGCGCGGCAATGATGTTCACCACCAGGCCGCCGCTGGCAACCACCAGCATCAGGCCGCTCGAGAGCGGCTCGGGGTTTCGCAGGCGCCCGATCGCCTCCCACACGATGCCGGCGCTGACCAGCAGGAGCGCCGACCCGTTGAGGAAGGCGGCCAGGATCTCCCAGCGCAGGTAGCCGTACGTCTTGCTCGCGGTGCCGGGCTGGCGGCTGAACCAGGCCACGAACAGCGACAGCCCGAGCGCCCCGACGTCGGTGAACATATGCCCGGCGTCGGCCAGCAGGGCCAGCGAGTTGGCCATCCAGCCGCCGACGACCTCGGCAAAGAAGAACGCCAGCGTCAGCCAGAGCGCGAGTTTCAGCCCCGCGGTCGCCGCCGTGTGCTGGTGGAAGTGATCGTGCCCGTCGCCCGAGTGGGCGCGGGACGCGCCGGCCGCGCGTTCATTGGCCAGCGGCGCACAGTCACCCTGCCCGGCCGGAGCGTTGCGCACGTTCGGGGCGCTCACGCGCGCGACCTGCGCTGGCGTCGCGCGGCGCCACTTCTGTACGTTTCACCCGTGCTCTCGCGACTCGGCCTCATCGTCCTGCTGCTTCTCCTGAACGGGTATTTCGTCGCGGTGGAGTTTGCCCTCGTGCGCGCGCGCCGCACGCGCCTGCAGGCCATGGTTCGGGCCGGCGACCCGATCGCCCGGTTTGCCCTGCGCGCCACCGACAATCTGGTGCGTGTGCTCTCGGCCAGCCAGTTGGGAATCACCGTCGCCTCGCTGGGGCTGGGCTGGGTTGCCGAAGAATCGGTTGGGCATCTGTTCGAGCAGTGGTTCGCTCTGTTGCCGTTCGCCATCGAAGCCGGCCTGCGCCTGAGCCTGGGTGCCGCCGTGGCGCTGATGGCGGTCACGTATCTCCATGTCGTCTTTGGTGAGCTGGTACCGCGCGCGGCGGCCCTGCAGCACCCCGAGACCTGGGCCAAATGGCTGGCGCCGCCGCTCCTGGGGTTCGCGTGGCTGGCCCGGCCGTTCACGGCCCTCCTGAACGCCTCGGCGAACGGCGTACTGCGCCTGTTCGGGTTGAAGCTCGACGCCGGCCACGAGTCGGTGCACTCGCCCGACGAGCTGAGAATCATCGTCGAGCAGAGCCAGCGCGATGGCGAGATCGAGCAGCAGGACGCCGACCTGATCGGGGCGGTCTTCGAGTTCTCCGAGAAGAACGCGCGCGAGGTGATGACGCCGCGCACCTCCATCGTGGCCATGGCCGCCGACGCGACGCTCGACGAGGTGCTGGCCACGGTGGAGGAAGCCGGATTCTCGCGCTATCCCGTATTCGAAGGCACACTCGACGACATCGTCGGCATGGTGCACGCCAAGGACCTGCTGCCGGTGCTGCGCCACCGCCCGGAGGAATTCTCGATATCGAGCGTCATGCGCGATGTGCACGCCGTGCCCGGTTCGCGCGAAGTCGAGGAAGTGCTCGCCGACTTCAAGCGCCTGAAGGAGCACATGGCCATCGTGCTCGACGAGTACGGCGGCACGGCGGGGCTGGTGACCATGGAAGACCTGCTCGAGGAGCTGGTGGGCGAGATCCTCGACGAGTACGACGACGGGGCGGCCATCGTGCAGCGCACGGCGCAGGGCGAGGCGCTCGTGCCGGGCCTGGCGGAGATCGGCGACGTCAACGTGCAGCACGGCCTGCACCTGAGCGACGACGACTACACCACGGTTGGCGGCTTCGTGTTCGGCGCGCTGGGGCGCCTGCCGCAGGTGGGCGACCGCGTGAGCGGCGGCGGAGCGACGTGGACGGTGCGCGAGATGGATGGGCGGCGCATCGCGCAACTGGAGATGAAGCGGGACTGAGTTCCGTGTCCTGCTGGGTACTACGGCACACCACGGAGGCACGAAGGACACGGAGATTCACGGAGGACAACCAAATGGGCGAGCTGCACGTTCGTTGCGGTTCCCCCAGGCGTTTCGCCGTGCCCCCTTCGTGTACTCCGTGTATCCGTGGTGCGCAGTTACCCGCCCGATCGCCCCGCCAATCGCGCCGCCAGCAGGATCGCCTCGATCATCGACCCGGCGTCGGCCTTCCCCTGCCCCGCAATGTCGAGCGCGGTGCCATGATCGGGCGACGTGCGCGGGAACGGCAGCCCGAGCGTGACGTTCACCGCCGAGCCGAAGCTCGCCACCTTGATCGCGGTCATGCCGACGTCGTGATACGGCGCAATGACCGCGTCGAACTCGCCACGCATCGCGCGCACGAACACGGTGTCCGCCGGAAACGGCCCAAGCAGGCCGCTGGCCCGCGCGGCCGGCGCCAGCACCGCCTCGTCCTCGCGCCCGAAGCGTCCGCCGTCACCCGCGTGCGGGTTGAGCGCGCACAGCGCGATCCGCGGCTCGGCAATGCCGAACGCCGCGCGCAGCCCGTCGCGCGTCACGCGCGCCACCCGCGCAATCAGCTCGCCCGTGAGCAGCGCCGGCACGTCGCGCAGTGCCACGTGCGTCGTGGCCAGCACCACGCGCAGGCGATCGCTCGAGAGCATCATGGCCACGTCGCACCCGGTCAGCGCGGCGAGCATCTCGGTGTGCCCGGGGTAGTCGTACCCTCCCGCCAGCAGCGCGTGCTTGTCGATGGGCGCCGTTACGATGCCGGCGACGTCACCCGAGCGGGCCATCGCCACCGCACGCTCGATGGCCTTGCCGGCCAGGCGCCCGGCATTGGCCGCACTCTGCCGCGGGTGCCACTCGCCGATCACCTCGTCGGCCGCGCACTCGAGTCCCGAGGGTCCCACCACCACCCAGCGACAAGCGCCCGCCACCCGAGGGTCGGCGAGCGCCTTGCGTACGATCTCCGCGCCGATCCCGCGCGGATCACCAAGCGTGATTGCCAGCCGCGGGGTCGTCACATCCGGATGGAGACGTAGGTTTCCTTGCGCAGCTGGTCGAGGATGCGGCGCGCCGTCTTCTCCTGCGCCAGCTGCGACCGGATGCGCTCGCGTATGTCGGACAACTTCATCTCGCCGCCCTCCTCGGACGTCGAAAGCTGCATGACGACGACCTTCACGAACCCCGTCTGCGGGTTGGGGATCTCGAACGGTCCGGCGAACTCGCCGGCCTTCTTTCCCTCGATGGCTGCGCGATACGCGGCCGGCAGCGAGTCGCGCGGCACCGGGTCGGCCATCAGGCGCAGTTCGGCCTCGTCGTGGTGCCTGGCCACCAGCGAGTCGTAGGACACGCCCTTCTGCCACTGCGCCAGCGTCGTGTCGGCTTCGGCGCGCGCACGCACGACATCGGCGGAATCGAGCTTCCACTTCAGCAGGATGTGCCGCGCCTTCACCTCGGCCGGCCTGACGCGGTCCACGCGGATGATGTGTGCGCCGTAGACTGTCTGCACCACGGGACTGAGCGCGTTCGGGGTGAGCGCGAACAGCATCTGGTCGAACGCCGGCACCATCATGCCGCGGCGCGACCACCCCAGGTCGCCCCCCAACTCCTTGGAGCCCGGATCCATCGACTCGCGCTTGGCCACCGCCTCAAACTCCGCACCCTTCACGATCTCGGTGCGCAGCGAGTCGATCTTGGCGAGCGTCGCCTTGCGGCTCTCGGCGCTCGGCTTGGGTGCAATGATGATCTGGCGAAACGTCACCGTGGCCGGGCGACGCGGAAGGCGGTCCTTGGCCCTGAGGAACGCCTCGTTCAGTTCGGGTTCCGACACCGCCACCGAGGGCATGCGCCCCTTGGCTTTCAGCGAGTCGATGGCCCGCTGCTGGAACAGGTCGCGCTTGGCGCGATCCACGCGGATCTTCCGCAGCTCCTCCACCGTGCCGAAGCCCTCGGTCTTCAGTGCGTCGCGGTACTCCTGCTCCGTCTTGAACTGGTCGCGGATGCGCTTCATCTCGCTTTCCACCGACTGCAGCACTTCCGCATCGGTGACGTCGATCTTGTAGTGCTTGGCGGTGGCGATCAGCACTTCCTGGTCCACCAGGTCGCTGATCACCGCGCGCGCGTACGTGACGAACGCGGCCGAGTCCTCGGGAATCGTGGCCCCCTGCTGCCGCTGGAAGTTGATGTACTCCTGCACCTCGCTCCACATGATGGGCTTGGTGCCAACCACGGCAATGATCCTGTCCACCGGCAGCTCACGCGTCGCCGGCGTCGCCACGTCCTGGCCGAACGCCGGCAGGGTGACGACGCCACAGAGCAGCGCGAGAAGGAAATTCTTGCGAAAGGTCACTTACGGCTTCTTGACGGGTTCGGCCGGCTTGGGCGCCGGCGCCGGCGGCGCAGCCTGGGCCGGTGCAGCACCCGGCATCGGCACCGCCGACGGCGGCACTGACGAGGCGCGGGTGGAATCGGCCACCTGACGGATCTTGGTGGCACGCTCCAGTGCGCGCTCGATGCCGGCGGCAACGACGCGCGACTCGTACTTCTCGCGCAGCGCCGTGGACACGGCCTCGGGCACGTTCACGAACGCCGCCTTCTCGTTCAACAGCAGGTCGAAGTACGCGTCGACGCGCGACGCCCCGAGGCGTTCGCGTTCGGCCTTCGTCTTGGCCGAGTCCTTGAGGAAGAACGGCGCCACCTTGAGTTCGCTCATCGCGCCGATCACCTGCGTGTAGAACGCGTTGCGGATGTTCGCCAGGGCCGCCGTGTCCAGCACCACCTTCATGCTGTCGGCGGCTTTCAGCACCAGCTCGTTGCGGGCAATCTGCTTCAGGAAGTGGGGGATGGCCGAGTCGGGTGCCTGCGCCAGCCCTTCACGGATGCGGGACTGCGGAGGCATGGCGCCCATCCACTGTACCAGCCGGGCGGCGGTCAGGCTCCCCGAGCGCCAGGTGGCGAGCGTCGTCTTGTCGTCGCGGTGAGCGTCGACATCCTCGACGATCGCCTTCACCAGCTTGGGCGCGCCCGACTTCACCTGCACGTTGGCCCCGGTCTCGAGGCCGGTCAGGAAGGTGCTCTCGGCCTTCTGCGCGGCAATCTGCCCGTACGCCTGCGCGAATTCCTTGGCCACTTCGTCGTACGACTGCCGCTTGACGATGTGGAAGCCGAACTGCGTCTCGAAGACCCCAGACACCTCGCCGGGCTTGATGGCGCGCACCGCCGCCTCGAATTCGGGCACCATGGCGCCGGGCGCAAAGACGCCCAGGCTGCCGCCGTTCTGCTTGGAACCGTCCTGTGACTTCTTCGTGGCCACATCGGCGAAGTTCGCCGCCGTCACCGTCCGGCGAATCTTCTCAAGTTCCTTGCGCACCGAGTCGCGCGACGCCGCACTCATGCCGTCTCGCGGCGACATCAGCAGGATGTGGCGCGCCGCCAGCATGTCGCCCGCGGCATACTTCTGCGGCAGGATCGCGGAGTCGACCTTGGTCCAGCCCTTGGAGACGCGCTCGTAGAAGGCCTTGGACTTCTCCTGCGCGACCGCCGACCACATGGACGCGTCGGCAACCGCCGGATCGCGCAGGGTGTCGTCGTGCGCGCCGGCGTAGGCGAGCAGCTGGTAGGTCACCCAGATCTGCGCCACCGCGTTGGCGACATCCCGGCGCAACGGCACCTTGGAGTTGCCAATGAGGTCGGCGAGGTGGTTGGCCGACAGTTCCTGTGTGCCGGCACGGGCCACCACGTCAACGTGGGCGGTGAGCGCCTCCTTGAAGCTGTCGCAAGCGGCGATGCCAAGGGTGGCGGCCAGGGTGGTGGCGAGAATGACGTTACGCTTCATCGGGGTGTGGGAAGGCGGGCATTGCCCGGCCACCCGGCGAATTCGCCAGAGGCCGACAGTCCCGTAAATGATGTGTTACTTCGGCTCGGGTCCAATTGTTCGCAGCGCTCGCACGAGCCCTTCAAGGATCGAGGCAACGCCCAGTCGCGTGAGCTTGAGCGACAGGGGCTGCACCCGCCGGACATCAACCTGGAACTGGACGTCCCGGAAGGCGGAGGCCAGGGGCTTCATGCGCGGCAGCGCATCGGCCCTGAAGTTAACACGGGCCTCGTCCCCGCGCACCAGGATGCCCTCGATGCCGAGTTGCCCCCCGGTCTGGCGCAGCTTGGCGGCCGCCAGGTAGGCCTCGGCGCTCGCCGGCAGCGTCCCGAACCGGTCGCGCACCTCCTCCCGAATGACGTCGACGGCCTCCACCGAGGCGCAGGCGGCCAGTCGACGGTACAGGTCGAGCTTGGCGTCGGCCGAGACAATGAAGTCGTCGGGGAGGAACGCGGGCACGTCGAGCGTGACGTCCGCCGGCGACGGTAGCGGCGCGTCCCCGCCTCGCTGCACGCGCCTTACGGTCTCTTCCAGCATGCGCAGGTAGAGGTCGAAGCCCACGGCGTGCACGAATCCCGACTGTTCGGGTCCGAGGAGGTTGCCGGCGCCGCGCAGTTCGAGGTCCTTGAGCGCCACGTGATAGCCGGCGCCCAATTCGGTGTGATGCTCCAGCACCTTCAGGCGACGCTCGGCGTCGAGGTCCACCTGCTGGTCGGGTACGAGCAGGTAGCAATAGGCACGGCGGTGCGAGCGCCCCACCCGGCCGCGCAGCTGGTACAGCTGCGCCAGGCCCAACCGGTCGGCGCGGCTCACGAACATCGTGTTGGCGTTGGGCACGTCGAGTCCGCTCTCCACGATGAGCGTGCTCACCAGCACGTCCACCTCGCCGTGCACGAATTTCGCCATCACTTTCTCGAGGGAGCGCTCGTGCAACTGCCCGTGTCCGACCTCCACCCGGGCGCGCGGCACCAGGCGGCGCACATGGTCGGCCACCGCCTCGATCGTCTCGACGCGGTTGTGCACCACGAACACCTGTCCGCCGCGGTCGAGTTCGCGGGCAATGCCCTCCTCCAACAGCCCGTCGTCCCAGGGCTCCACGAAGGTCAGCACCGGCGACCGGTCGCGGGGCGCCGTCTGCATGAGCGTGAGGTCGCGCAATCCGGCGAGCGCCTGGTGCAGCGTGCGCGGGATCGGCGTCGCCGTGAGCGTCAGCACGTCGGTCTCGAGCTTCAGCTGCTTGAGCCGTTCTTTGTGCTTCACGCCGAAGCGGTGCTCCTCGTCGACGATGATCAGGCCGAGCTGCTTGAACTCGACGTCCGGCGACAGCAGGCGGTGGGTGCCGATGACCACGTCCACCGTGCCCGCCTTCAGCTCCACGAGCGTCGCGTGCTGCTCCTTGGCCGTCTGGAAGCGCGAGAGCACACTGATCTTCACCGGGAAATCGGCAAAGCGGTCGCCGAAGGTCCGGGCGTGCTGCTCGGCGAGGATGGTCGTCGGCACGAGCACCGCCACCTGCCGGCCGCTCTGCACCGCCTTGAAGGCGGCGCGCACCGCGATCTCGGTCTTGCCGTAGCCCACGTCGCCGACGAGCAGGCGATCCATGGGACGCGGACCCTCCATGTCGCTCTTCACGTCCTGCGTGGCGCGCAGCTGGTCGGGGGTGTCCTCGAACAGGAACGAGCTCTCGAGCTGCTTCTGCCACGCGCCGTCCGGGTCGTGCGCCGGGCGGTGGGCGATGTGCCGCCGCGCATACAGGTCGAGCAGCTCGTGCGTCATCTCCTGGATGGCGGCGCGTGTCTTGTCGCGCTGCTGCGCCCATTTCTTTCCGCCGAGCCGGTGCAGCCGCGGCGGCGGCGCGTCGTCCGACACGTCGGCCGAATGGCGGAAGCGTTCCACCTGATCGATGCGGTACAGCGGGACGTTCAGCCGGTCGCCCCCCTCGTACTCGATGACGATCACCTCGATCGTGGCCTCGCCGACGAAGATCGCCTCCATGCCGCGATAGACGCCCACGCCGTGTTCGAGGTGCACCACGAAGTCGCCCGGCTTGAGCGCCCCCACCACCTCCAGCGCGGTGCCCGTCGCGTACTTGCGCACGCGCCGGATGCGCCGGTCGCGCCGGAAGATCTCGTGGTCGGTGAGGACACGCAGGCCGCCGGGCGCGCCGCGCGGCGGCATGACGAAGCCGCCGCCGAGCACGCCGATGGCCAGCGCCGGAAGGGTCACGCGTCCGGTGGCCGTGAGCAGCTCCTCGAGGCGCTCGGCCTGGCCGCTGTTGTCGCACAGGATCACCGTCGGCGTCCCGTCGCTCACCACCGCGCGCAGGCGCGCCATGTCGCGGTCGATCGCCTCGGGAGCGCGCAGCGGGAAGAGCACGCCCGCGTCCCCCTCCACCGCCGGGGCGATCTCGACTGTCGCATACGCCTTCAGCGATCGCGTCGCCAGCTCGGGGGGCTGCAGCAGCTCGAGGCGTGATGACACGTCCTCGCCGCGGCGGCGCGCGAGTTCCAGGTGATGATCGGCTTCGTCCCACGTGCGCCGAAACTCCGGCAGCAGATGCACACCTTCGGGAAGGACGACGAGCGAGTCGGGCGGCCAGAGCGCGGCCAACGACGTGCGATCGGCCGCGGTGACCGCCGACGACTCGTCCGGCACCGACACGACGTCGACGGGCAGCACGATCGCCCGCTCGACGGGGCGCGTGGTGCGTTGGCTCGACAGGTCGAACTCGCGCAGTTCGACCAGTTCATCACCCCAGAACTCCAGGCGCACCGGGGCCAGCATGCCGAAGCTGTAGACGTCCACGATGCCGCCACGCACCGAGAACTGTGCGACGTCCTCCACCATCTGCACCCGTTCGAAGCCGACGCGCACCAGGTGATCGGCCAGCGCCTCGAGCCGCCACGTGGCGCCGCGCGCGAGCTCCAGCCGTGCCTCGGCGAGCGCGCGCGGCAGGCGCGTGCGCTCCTGCACCGCGCGCGCCGTGGTCACCAGCACGCGCACATCGCCGCGGCTCAGCCGTTCGAGCGTCTCCACGCGCTCGCCGGCCACCTCGGCGTGCGGCTCCACTTCGCCAAACCCCTCGCGCGGGGGATACAGCGCCACGAAGCCCTCGCCCAGTATGGCTTCGAGGTCGGCGAGCCATCGCTCCGCCTCGCCAACCTGGTCGGCCACGACGACGTGCAGGCGATTGGGAGCCTCGGTGGTCAGCGCGGCGACGAGCAACGCGTCACCCGAGCCGGCGAGGCCGGCCACCAGCCGCGTTTCGCCCGCGCGCGGCGCGCGGCCGCGGAACGCCTGGAACTGGGGAAGTGCGCAGAAGCGCTCGAGCAGGAGCGGCAGGGCCATCGATCAGGACGCGTCGGCGAGGTCGCGACGCGATACCCACGTCTCGGCCGCCATGAGCAGGAGCGCGCCGACCAGCAGCCCGGCAATGAGCGGACGTGGCGAGGTGTCCGACCAGGCGCGGTCGGCGAGGCGCCGCGGCTCGGCGACGCCGGCCGCACCGCTCCCCGCGAACCGCGCGGCGATGGCGGAGGCGGTGGCGCGATCGAGCACCGACTCGCTGCTGTCGGGGGCAACGACCACGGCCCCTGCGCGCTCGGTTCCGCGACGCAGAAAGTAGACGCCCGTCTTGTCGCTTGCTCGCACCCGCGCTCCGTTGATGGCCTGTACCTCGCCGTTCGGCCCCTCGAGCCCCGTGGCCCACGACGGGCGCACCCATTCCGCCGACGGCGCAACATCAATCACGGGTCCGGCGTCGGTGGCCAGCCGGCGCGCGATCGTCCGGTCGAGCCACGGCAGGAACGCGGCGCGCAACGGGACATCCGTGTCGGCCGGATCGAGCGCCACCGCCATCAGCACCCAGCCGTCGCCGGCAACCACCAGCGGCTCGACACCGGCGCGCACCAGCGTGTCGCCTTGACCCTCTGCACCCTGCCTCTGCAGCGCGTAGAAGCGCTGCACCGTGGCGCCATCCAAACCGTCGCCGCGCGAGCGCACGGGGCCGCTGCGGCGCTCGCCGAAGCGCCACGGAATGCGCGAGCGTTCGAGCGCGCGGTTGGCCAGCGCCACGCGCGAAGGATCGGCTGGCGCGGTGATCAGCGCGGGTAGCGCGCCCAGGGCTTCGGCCGAGGTGATGGAAACACCGGCGCCGTCGCGCTCGTGACCATTGGCCACGAGCGAGGCGAGCGCGGTGCGCACGAATGCCCCGGCCGAGGCGTCGGCGCGCGCCGCTGGTGCAGGACCGACGTGCACGGCGAACGGGCGCACGTCGTCGGCACGCAGTTCGTCGGGCGGCAGTTCCATCGTGCCGGCGGTCCAGCCGATCGCGGCGGGAGTGGCCCCCGCCTCGATGCTGCCTCCGCCGGCGACGGTGCCGCGCGCGAGCG
Source organism: Gemmatimonadota bacterium (assembly GCA_038041995.1). Taxonomy (GTDB): domain Bacteria; phylum Gemmatimonadota; class Gemmatimonadetes; order Gemmatimonadales; family Gemmatimonadaceae; genus PNKL01. Next base: position 11,829 of record JBBTFF010000099.1, read on the forward strand.
TGGCCGCTCCCAGTGCGGCGCGCCAGTTCACCGGCTCGCGCGCGATCACCGAGGCGCGCAGCGCCCCGCGCGGCGCCCAATGCGGCGGGTCGGTGACGACGCGCGTCACCGCGCGGTTCGCCGGCGGTGCCGTCGACGGCGCGTAAATCAGGACGGGGGCGGCCACGGCGGCCAATTGCACAGGCCACGCGTTCGCCTGGCCATCAGTGATGACCACCACACGGGCAGCCGGCAGCGACGCCCCCGGCACGAGTGCCGAGGCGCGACGGACAGCCGCCGCCAGGTCACCCGCGCCAGCCAGCGGCGTCGTGCGATCGATGGCCGCGGCGATCGCCGTGCTCGACCCGCCGCTCACCGTCCCGTCTGCCGTCACCAGCCACACGCGATCGCTGCTGCGCGCACGCGTGACCACTGCATGTGCCGCTTGCTGCAGATCGGCGAGCACGGACCGTCCGTCGACCACGGCACCCGTGCTCATCGAGTTGTCGAGCACCACCGCCAGCGCGGTCGGACCGTGCCCCGCCACGCCGAGGCGCGCGAGCGGGCGCGCGGCTGCCAGGGCGATGAGCAGCACGATGACCACGCGCAGCAGCATGAGCAGCACGTTGCGCACCCTGAGCTCGCGACCGTGCTCCTGCTCGGCACGCAGCAAGTACCGCACGGCGGGAAAGTCGACGCGCATCTCGACCTTGCGCCGTCGCAGGTGCAGCCAGAGGGGCACGGCGACGGCGAGGCCGAGCAGCAATGCCAGTGGCGCGAGCAGGCTCACGGCAGTCGCCGTCGCGCGAGGAAGGCACGCCGCACCGGCACGGCGAATGGCGAGTCGGTATAGATCGGTTCGTACGCCGCGCCGGCTCCGGCAAGGCGCGTGCGCCATTCGTCGATGGCCTCGACGACCGTCGCGCGATACGCCGCGCGCACGTCGCCGGGGGAAGCTTCGAGCTCCGCCCCCGTTTCCGGGTCCACGAAGACAACCTCGGCGCCGGGCACCGTCAGGTCGCGCTCCGCGGGATCGAGCAGGTGCAGCACGGTGACCTGATGGCCCGCGCCGCGCAGCGCCTGAATGGCCTCGACCGTCGCCAGCGGATCGAGAAGCAGGTCCGACACGATGATCACGAGCCCCGGACGCGGCACCAGCCTGGCCGCGCGGAAGAGCGCGCCCGGGGCATCGCTTCCCTTGCCCGCGCCAGGATCGGACAGGGCGGCGAGGATGCGCCGAAAGTGCACGTCGCGCGACCGCGGCGGCAGCACGGTGCGAACCTCGTCGTCGAAGCGGATGAGTCCCACCGCGTCGCGCTGCTTCAGCAACAGCAGCGACACGGCGGCCACCAGGGTCTCGGCGTACGCCAGTTTGGTCAGGCGCGCCGGCGACCCCGTCCAGTCCATCGACTTCGAGACGTCGAGGACGACCGTGGCGCGAAGGTTGGTCTCTTCCTCGAACAACTTGATGAGCCACTTGTCGGCGCGGGCGGCCATCTTCCAGTCCATGTAGCGCAGGTCATCGCCGGACTGGTACGGGCGGTGCTCGGCAAACTCCACCGAGAAGCCCTTCTTGCGTGACCGATGGAGCCCGGTCAGGAAGCCCTCGACGACCCAGCGGGCACGAATCTCCAGCCCGCCCAGTGCGTTCAGCCGGGCGGGGTCGAGGAGTTCGGGGCGTTGCGCGTTGGTCGGGCTGGTCATGGAAACCAGTAATAGTACGCGCGTGCAGGGCAAAACGTCGAACCGCGCGTCTTGGAACCAGCCCCGCAAGCGGCTAACTTTCAAGGCTGACCCTAATCCGTTGACGCCTTGGACCAACGCCGCATCCGCAACTTCTGCATCGTCGCCCACATCGATCACGGCAAGTCGACGCTCGCCGACCGCCTGATCGAGGCCACCGGCATGCTCCAGAAGCGCGAGATGAAGGCCCAGGTGCTCGACACGCTGGACCTCGAGCGCGAACGCGGGATCACCATCAAGCTGAACGCCGTGCGCATGACGTACGCGGCGAAGAGCGGCGAGTCGTACGAGCTGAACCTCATCGACACGCCGGGGCACGTCGACTTCACATACGAGGTCTCGCGCTCCCTCGCGGCGTGCGAGGGCGCCATCCTGGTGGTGGACGCCTCGCAGGGAATCCAGGCGCAGACGCTCTCCAACCTCTTCCTCGCCATGGAAGCGGGACTCGAGATCATCCCGATCCTCAACAAGATCGACCTCCCCGGCGCGGAACCCGAGCGGCGGCGCGCGGAGGTGGTGGAACTGCTCGGCTGCGAGCCCGAGGACATCCTCCTGGTGAGCGCCAAGGAAGGGCTTGGAATTCCCGAACTGCTCGAGGAAGTCATCAGGAAGGTGCCGGCCCCCCACGGCGACCCCACCGCTCCGCTGCGCGCCCTCGTCTACGACTCGTACTACGACCGGTACCGCGGCGCCATCCCCAGCGTGCGCGTGGTCGACGGCACCGTGAAGAAGGGAATGCACATCGCCTTTGCCGTGAGCGACCAGACGTACGAGGTGGTCGAGGTCGGCTACAACCAGCTGCGCCAGGTCCCCACCGACGCGCTGACCGCCGGCGAAGTGGGCTACGTGGTGGCCAGCGTGCGTTCGGTGAAGGAGACGCGCGCCGGCGACACCGTGTTCGACGCCAACAATCGCGCCGCGGCCCCGCTGCCGGGCTACAAGGCGGTGAAGTCATTCGTGTTCGCCGGCGTCTATCCCACCGACACGCAGCAGTACGAAGACCTGCGCGACGCGCTGGAGAAGCTGCAGCTCAACGACGCCTCCCTGCACTACCTCCCCGAAACCTCCACCGCGCTCGGCTTCGGCTTTCGCTGCGGCTTCCTCGGGTTGCTGCACATGGAGATCGTGCGGGAGCGCCTCGAACGCGAGTTCAACCTCTCGCTCGTCACCACGGTGCCGAGTGTCGAGTACCACGTCTTCAAGACGGACGGCGTGGAGCTGCTGGTGGAGAACCCGGCGCTCATGCCGCCCTCGCCGGTCATCGACTGGGTGGAGGAGCCGTACGTGCGGGCCCGCATCATGGCCCCGGCCGACTACATCGGCCCCATCATGGCGCTGGGCACCGATCGCCGCGGCGAGTACAAGGGCATGCGCTACGTCGACACCACGCGCGTGGAGATCGACTGGGAATTCCCGCTCGCCGAGATCATCCTCGACTTCTTCGACAAGCTCAAGTCGATCTCGCGCGGCTACGCCTCGCTCGACTACGAGATCCTGGGGTACCGCCGCAGCGAGCTGGTGAAGCTCGACATGCTCATCAACGGCGACCCGGTGGACGCGTTCTCGGTGATCATCCACGAGGCCAAGGCGTACGACTGGGGCCGCAAGATCGCCGACAAGCTCAAGGAACTGATTCCCCGCCAGCTGTTCGAGGTCATCATCCAGGCGGCCATCGGGCAGAAGGTCATTGCCCGCACCACGGTGAAGCCGCTCCGCAAGGACGTGCTCGCCAAGTGCTACGGCGGCGACATCAGCCGCAAGCGCAAGCTCCTCGAGAAGCAGAAGGAAGGCAAGAAGCGCATGAAGAGCGTGGGGTCGGTGGAAATTCCGCAGGAAGCGTTTCTCGCCGTCCTGCAAGTGGATTAGCGTTCCGATTCCGGCTTGTACTGCATACCACGGAAGCACGGAGCGCACGGAGACAGCACGGAAGAACTGCAACAACCTTGAAGGGGGTGTGGTGGACGGTACTGTCCGCCACACTCCTTACATTGGCCGTACCCCGTGCAAACTCCGTGTGCCCCGTGCTTCCGTGGTGCGCAGTTCCCTCGCACCCCGCATTTCTTCGTTACTGTTGTACCGTGCCTTCCCTCGTCATCCAGACGTCTTTCCTCGGCGACACCGTCCTCACCACGCCGCTGCTCGCCGAGCTCGCCGCGCGCGGAGCGGTGGACGTGGTGGTGACGCCGGAGGGCGCCACGATCCTGCGCGGCCATCCGGCCGTGCGCGCACTGATCGTCTACGACAAGCGCGGCGCTGACGCCGGGTTGGGCGGCATGCGCCGGCTCGCGCGCCGCCTGCGCGACGGCCGCTACTCCGCCGTGTACCTGGCGCAGGGCTCCCTCCGCAGCGCCGTGCTGGCGCTCGCCGCGCGCATTCCGCGCCGCGTCGGCTTCAACACGTCCGCCGGCCGCGCCCTGTATTCGGCGCGTGTTCGTTATCGCGGCGACGCGCATCACGCCGAGCGGCTGTGGCGCCTCGCGGCCGGCGACGGCACGCCCTCACCCGCTGCCGACGTCATTCGCCCTTGCCTGTACCCAGGGGCCGACGAACGCTCCGCCGTGGATGCCCTGCTCGGCGACTTCGCCCGGGGCAGCTCCCTGATTGGCCTGGCTCCGGGGAGTATCTGGGGCACCAAGCGCTGGCCCCACTTCGCCCAGCTCGCGGCGGCGCTCGAGGACGTGCGCTTCGTGGTGATCGGCAGCAGCAGCGACACCGCGCTGGCCGCACGCATCGCAGAGGCCGCGCCGGGGCGCGTGCTGGACGCCACGGGGCGCCTCACCCTGCTGGGCAGCGCAGAGCTCATCGCCCGCTGCGCGGTGCTGGTGGCCAACGACTCGGCGCCCACCCACCTCGCGTCGGGGGTCGGCACGCCATCGCTCACGCTGTTTGGCCCCACCGTGCCCGCGTTTGGTTTTGGGCCGCTGGCGCCGCGTTCGGAGTCGCTCGGCGTCGAGCAGCTGACATGCCGCCCCTGCCACCCGCACGGCCCGGCAACGTGTCCGCTGGGACATTTTCAGTGCATGCGCACCCTCGAGCCCTCGCGGGTGGTGGCGCGCGTGCGCAATTTGCTTGTACCCACCACCACGCCCTGATGCCTGCCTCGTCCACCCTCATTGTCGGCGTCGACCTCGGCGGCACCAACATCGTTGTCGGTGCGATGCCCGCCGACGGCAGCCGCGAGATCGGCGTCCACTCCCTGCCAACCCAGGCCAGCCTCGGCGCCGACGCCGTCGTCGATCGCATCTGCGCGATGGTCGAGACCACCATTGCCACGACGATGCACGAGACCGGGGCAACGCGCGCACAGTTCGCCGGCGTGGGTATCGGTTCGCCGGGCCCGCTCGACCGCGACAAGGGACTGGTCATCGTCACCCCGAATCTGGGGTGGACCAACTTCCCGCTGCGCAACCGCGTGGCCGACCAGGTTGGCCTGACGGCCACGCTCGACAACGACGCCAACTGCGCCACGCTGGGCGAGTGGTGGAAGGGTGCCGCCCGGGGCGGGCGTAATGTGGTGGGCATCACCCTGGGCACCGGCATCGGGGGCGGCCTGATCCTCGACGGCAAGCTGTACCACGGATCCAGCGACGTCGCCGGAGAGGTTGGTCACATGTCGATCGCCAGCACGGGGCGCCGCTGCAAGTGTGGCAACTACGGCTGCCTCGAGGCCTACGCTTCGGGGCCGGCCATCGCCGAGCGCGCCCGCGAGGCCCTGTCCGGTGACGAGCAGTCGATGCTTCGCGATCTCTGCGGCGGCGACCTGGCGACGCTGACTGCGGCAGTCGTGTATCGCGCCTCGGAGCAGGGCGATGCCGTGGCGGCCGAAGTCGTGCGAGACACGGCGCTCTTTCTTGGCACGGGCGTCGCCAACCTGCTGAACATCTTCAATCCCGACGTCGTGGTGCTGGCCGGTGGCGTCGCGCAGGCCGGAGACTCGCTGTTCCTGCCGCTGCGCGCCGAGGTGCGGCGGCGCGCCTTCAAGCCGGCCGTCGATGCCTGTCGCATCGTGCCGGGCGAGTTGGGTGGCAGTGCCGGGATGGTCGGTGCGGTGGCGGCGTTCCTCGCCGAACATCCGGTGGCGTGAGGAAGCGCCGGGTCGGCGTCCTCGGCACCTTCGTCTGGGACGTCATCTACGGGCGCGACGTGCGCACCGCTCCCGTGCAGGAGTGGGGGGGGATCACCTACGCACTGGCCGGCTTTGACGCCGCACTCCCCGACGACTGGGAAATCGTGCCCATCGTGAAGGTGGGCGACGATCTGGCGCGCGAGGCGCGCGAGTTCCTGTCGTCACTCCGCCGCCTCGCACCCGACGCGGCGGCGGTGTCGGTGCCCTGGCCCAACAACCGGGTGGAGCTGCGATACCTCGACGACGAGCGCCGGAGCGAGGTGCTCACCGGAGGAGTGCCCGGCTGGACGTGGGTGGGGCTGCAGCCATTGCTGACGGGCCTGGACGCCCTGTACGTGAACCTCATCTCCGGGTTCGAGCTCGATCTCGAGACGGCGATGCTGCTGCGCCAGCATTTTCGGGGGCCCATCTACTGCGATCTCCACTCACTTGCCCTGGCCGTCCAGCCCTCCGGACTCCGCACCCTTCACCCTCTCCCCCGCGTGGCCGACTGGTGCCGCTGCTTCGACCTGCTGCAGGTGAACGAGGACGAGCTGTCGATGATGGCTCCCGACGGCTTCGCGCTGGCGGCCACCGCGCTGGCCAACGGCGTGCAGTCGCTGGTGGTCACGCTCGGCCCGCGGGGGGCCGTCTACTTTGCGCCGCCGACTTTTTCGCGTCTCGCCGACCGGGACCGCGGAGCGAATTCGCTCTCCGTGTCAAGTGGCGCGCTGCGCACGGCGCTGATGGCGCCGAGTGCCGAGCTGGTCCGCGTCAAGGGGGACCCCACGGGGTGCGGGGACGTGTTCGGCGCAACCTATTACTCGCGGATGCTCGCGGGTGATATAATCACGGATGCGTTGCGTGCCGCGCTCGACGCCGCCGCCCGGAACGTCGAGCATCGCGGAGCCACCGGGCTCGCGCATTTCCTCCGTGGAGAATTGAGTCCCTCGTGACCGCCGTCATCACCGTCCCGACGTCGCTTGACGACCAGACCTTCGAGCAGGTGCTCGAACAGCTGGCGCAGCTGCCGAGCGACGAGAAGATCCTGATCGACGCGCGCTACACCGCGTGGTCCTCGCCGTACGGGTTGACCGCACTGCTGGCGCTGGCACAGACGCTCTCGGAGAAGCCCATGCTCCGCGTGCCGGAGAAGGACGACACGTCGTCGTACTGGTCGCGCGCCAACTTCTTCAAGTACGCCGGCGAACTGTACGAGCTCCACGGCAACGTGCCGCCGTCCCGCCCGGCCGGCGAGGCGGGCGGCCTGCTGGAAGTCACGCCCGTGTCGCGCAGCGACGACGTGCACACGGTGGTCGAGCGGATCGAGAAGAAGGCAGCGGCCATCATCACGCAGAACCTGCACCTCGAGTCGCGCGCCGTGATGGGATTCGCCATGTCGCTGTCGGAAGCCTGCCAGAACATCGTGGAGCACGCGGGCCGCGGCGGGTGGGTGGCCGTGCAGAACTACAACTACCGCAAGCGGATGGGGCGCCACGTCGTGCAGATCGCCGTCTGCGACGCCGGCGTCGGCATTCGGCAGTCGCTCGAAAGCGGGAACCGCCGGCCGCTCAGCGACCGGTGGGATGACGGGCAGGCGCTCGAGACGGCGGTCATCCAGGGCACGAGCCGTTTTCCCGATCCCGGGCGCGGCCAGGGCTTCAAGGGTATCCGCGGCTACCTGCGCAAGTGGGAAGGCAAGCTGATGGTGCGCAGCGGCACCGCGCGCGTGACCGAAGTGCCAGTGTGGGACGACGACGTGGCCCGGAGGGACCGGCTGGCTCCGATGCCGGGCACGCAATTGCTCATCATGATTCCAGAAAAGGTCGATCGGTGACCATGGTCCGACACACCATCGATGTTTGCGCGGTGCTGCGCAGCGCCGTCAACCAGACTTACGGCAACCTCCTTACCCGTCCCACCGGAATGGCGGTGCGCCACCAGATCGAGCGCGAGCTCGCCGCCGTTCGCGAGGGGGGCATCACGTCGCTCGACTTCTCGAGCATCGGCATGATGGACTACTCGTGCGCCGACGAGGTGGTGGCCAAGCTGCTCGTGCTGCTCGAGAACGAGGACCCGACCCGCGGCGGCTTCGTGGTCTTCCGGGGCATCGGCGAAGACCACCTCGAGCTCGTGGAGTCGGTGCTCACGAACCACGGGCTCGCGCTGGTCTGCGTCTGCGAAGACGGCAGTCCGCAGCTGATCGGCGCCGTGAGCACGGCCGAGCGACGCGCGTGGGAGATGGTGCGCTCGCACGGGTGCGCCGCGCCCGCCGAGCTGGCCGACGCGTTCGGCTTCGGCGAGGACTTCGTGGCCGAGGTGCTGGACGCGCTGTCGCGCCGACGGCTGGTGCGCCGTGGCAGCGGGGGGTACCTGGCGCTCGTCGCCGCCGACACGGTGCAGTGATGGTCGGCACCAATCCGCCGCTGCAGGTGGTGGGCTTCGTCGGCTCGCATCGAGGCGACGCCGAGCGCGGCCCGGCAATCCGGCTGCGCTCCGACGACGCGCGCATGCGCGGCATCGCCGACGGCGACCTCGTGTGGATCTACGGGCCGCGCCGGCACGACCTGGCGCCGGCGATCATCGACGACACGCTGCCGCGCGGCGGCGTGGTGGTCCGCGACGTCGCGGGCCTTGCACCAACGGAAATCGTTCGGCTTCTGCGCGTGGACGACGAGCGTCCCCTGCTGAATCCCCCTCCGGTCTGACCCATGGCCACTTCCCGGAAACCCGCACGCCCCCACGCCCTTGCCACGCTTGCCATTCACGGCGGCGAGGGCCCCCACTCCCCCGGCGACCCGGTGGTGCCGCCGCTCGTGCAGTCGGTGAACTACGTGCAGGAGCCGGGCGGCGACGACAACCTGATGTACACGCGGTATGGAAACACGCCGAACGCCGACCGCATCCAGAAGCGCATCGCCCTGCTCGAGGGCGCCGAAGCGGCGCTGATGCTGGCGAGCGGAATGGGCGCCACGGCCTGTGGCCTGCTGGCCCTCCTGCGCCCCGGTGACCACCTGCTGGCCAGCCAGTTCATCTATGGCGGCACGAACCGGCTGTTCACCGAAGAGTTTACGCAGATGGGGATCAACGTCACCCTCGTCGACCCCTTCGAGCCGCGCGCCTGGCGGCGGCGCCTCCGCAAGGAAACGCGCGCCATCTTCATCGAGTCGCCCGTCAACCCGACGTGCCGCGTGCTCGACATGCGCGGCGTCTCGCTGCTGACCAAGGAACTCGGCATCGCGCTGGTGGTCGACTCGACCTTTGCCAGCCCGGTGAACTTCCGGCCGCTCGAGCACGGCGCCGACGTCGTCATTCACTCGGCCACGAAGTTTCTCAATGGCCACCACGACATCCTCGGCGGCGTCGTCTGCGGCACGGTGCCGTACATCGATGAGGTGCGGCAAAAGGAGATCGTCTGGGGCCAGACCCCCGACCCGTTCGCCTGCTGGCTGCTCGAGCGCGGCCTCAAGACCCTCGATGTGCGCGTGAAGCGGCAGAACGAGAGCAGCATGCAGATCGCCAGGTGGGCCGAGACGCGCAAGGAAGTGCGCCGCTGCCACTATCCGGGCCTCGAGAGCCATCCCGACCACGAGATTGCTGTCGACCAGCTCGACGGCTTCGGGGGCATGGTCGCCTTCGAGCTCGCCGGCGGCGCGCGGGCCGCCGACCGCTTCGCCAAGCGGCTCAAGATGGCACGGTACGCGGCCAGCCTCGGCGGCGTCGATACACTGGTCAGCGAGCCACGCTTCTCGTCGCACGCACGCCTGACGGCCGACGAACGCGCGCAACTCGGCATTCCCGATGGCTTCATTCGACTCAGTGTGGGACTCGAGGACGTCGATGACATCATTGCCGACCTCGAACAGGCCCTTCGCTAATACCTGATGATCCGATTCTCGCACGTTCACAAGTCGTTCACCCGATCGGGCGTTGCCCTGCAGGACGTGTCGTTCCAGGTCAACAAGGGAGAATTCGTGTTCATCACGGGCCCCAGCGGCGCCGGGAAGAGCACGATCCTCAAGCTCTGCTTCTTCGAGGAGCTGCCGACCAGGGGTGAGGTGAAGGTCTGCGGCACCAGCTCGGTACTGTACAAGCCGGTCGAGGTGCCCAGGCTGCGCCGACGGCTCGGCATCGTCTTCCAGGACTTCCGCCTGCTCGAGGACCGGTCGGTCGAGGCCAATGTCGCCTTCGCGCTCGAGGTGACGGGCACGCCGGCCGCGCAGGTTTCGGGGCGCGTGTCGCGACTGCTCCCGCAGGTCGGGCTGGCCGCCAAGGCCACGGCCCTGCCACGCGAGCTCTCCGGTGGCGAACAGCAGCGCGTCGCCATCGCCCGCGCGCTGGCCAACGATCCCGTGGTCCTGGTGGCCGACGAGCCCACCGGCAACCTCGACGAGCGCGCCACGCGCGGCATCTTCCAGCTGTTCCGCGACATCAACGCCAGCGGCACCGCCGTGCTGATGGCCACGCACGACCTCGACCTCGTGCGGCGCTCGGAGTGCCGCACCATCGAGGTCACGCGCGGGCAGATCGTGTTCGACTCGGCGGCCGACGGCGGCATGCGCCCGTCGCTCGCCCGGCCGGCCGTGGAGGTCGACGAGTGAGACTCGCATTCCGCGAGGCCCTGCTCGCCTTCCGCCGTGCGCCGATGCTCAGCGCGCTGTCGATCACGACCATCGCCTTTTCGCTGTTCGCCTTCGGGCTGTTCGGGCTGGTGGCGCTGAATATCCGCAACGCGCTCCGCGAGGTGGAAGACCGCGTGGAGATCCGCGCATTCGTTGCCGACGGCACGGGGGCAGAGGCAACGAGTGCTGCGTTGGGTGACATCGGGGCCTTCCCCGAAGCGGCATCGGTGCGGTTGGTCACGCAGGCGCAGGCGCTCGACCGGGCGCGCCGGGAGCTCGGCGAATTCAGCGACGTCTTCGAAGAGGGCATCCTGCCGGCGTCGATCGAGTTGCGCCTGAAACCGGGATTCCGCGACCCGGCCACGGTGCGCGCCATCGCCAAGCGCATCGAGGTCTACGACTTCGTCGATGACATACGCTTTGGCGAGGAATGGGTGGAGAAGCTGCACCGCCTACGCAACATTGCCACGCTGGCGGCGGCCAGCCTCGGACTCACGTTCGCCGTCGTGGCCGTGATCATCATCGGTTCGACCATTCGCATGGCGGTGCTGGCGCGCGCGCGCGAGATCGCGATCATGCGGCTGGTCGGCGCGACCGACGGCTTCATACGCGCCCCGTTCCTGATCGAGGGCTTCCTCAAGGGAACGCTGGGCGGCCTGCTCGCCCTCGTGCTCGCCTGGGTTGCCCTGGTCATCATCAACCGCTTCGTCGTCCAAGCCACGTTCTTCGACCAGTGGATGGGCGCGGTGGGCGTGCTCGCCGGAGCATGCATCGGGCTGGCCGGATCGGCCCTAAGCGTGGGACGGCACCTGAAGCGCGTATGAAACAGATGACGGGTGACGGACGACGGATGACGGACGGCTGGGCACGCACGCTCCTGATTGCCGCCGTCGTGCTTTCGTCCGTCCTCTGTCATCCGTCATCCGTCATCGCGCAGGCGCCGCCAGCGCCGCAGTCGGCCGCCGACAAGGCCCGCGCCGATCGCGACGAACTCGACCGCATCCGCGCCGAGCGCGAGCGCCTGGAGAAGCGCATGCGCGAGCTCCAGGGGACCGTGCACGACATCGGGGAAGAACGCACCAACATCGAACGGCAGGCCGACGCCACGGCGCGCGTCGTGCGCTCGCTCGACAGCCAGATCGGCGCCCTAGAGGGCGAGGTGGACGACGCCACCGCCAGCCTGGTGCTCACGCAGGACGAGCTGGTCATCAAGCGCTCCATGCTGCAGCGGCGCGTGCGGGAGATCTACAAGCGTGGCGCGCTGTACTCACTCGAGGCCCTGCTGTCGGCCCAGTCGTTCGGCGCCCTGGTGGCCCGCTACAAGTACCTGCATCTCGTCACCCAGCGTGACCGCGCGCTGGTGCGCCGCGTGGAACTGCTCAACGACCAGATCACGGGCACACGCACGCAGCTCGTGCGCCTGCGCGGCGACATGGAGATCAACCGCGAGCAGAAGGCGGAGGAGGAGCGCCGGCTGCGTGCGCTCGATGAAACGCGCGGCCGGTCGCTGGCCCGCGCCCAGCAGTCGGCCCGGCAGACGGAACAGCGCCTGCAGCAGATCCAGCGGGACGAGAAGCGACTGGCCGACCTGCTGGCCACGTTCGAGGCGGAGCGCCGCCGCACCATCGCCGCCCGTCCCGGCGCGGCGACGGCAAGCACGCTGAAGACCAGCGACCTCGGCCGGCTCGACTGGCCGGTGGAGGGTGTCATCCTGTACAGCTTTGGCCGTGTGATCAGCGACAACAACACGACGACGCGCTGGAATGGCGTCGGCATCGGCGCGCCGGCGGGCACCACGGTCAAGGCCGTCTCGTCGGGGAGCGTGGTCCTCGCCGAGCCCTTCGGGACCTACGGCCCCACGGTGATCGTCAGCCACGGAGACGGCGACTTCTCCGTGTATGGCTCCCTGGCGCGGCTCGACGTGCGCAAGGGGCAGGGTATCCAGAAAGGTCAAGTGGTGGGAACCGTCGGGCGAACCGACCCGGACCTCGACGCCCACTTACATTTCGAGATGCGCCCCAAGGGACGCGCGGTCGATCCGCTCCAATGGCTACGCCAACGCCGCTGACCGCGAAGCGGTGCACCGTCTGCGGACGCTTCCGCGCCTACGAAGCGGACGACGTCTTCTGCATCGCCTGCGGATCGGAAGCGTTGGAAGCCGCCTGCAGCTGCGGGCGCACGTTCACGTATGCCCTGCACGAGGGCGGCGACCTGCTACACTGCCCGCGCTGCGGCAAGCGGTTGCGAGGACGGGATGAGGAGTTTGAATAGTCGATACTCGACAGACGATAGACGATGGACGACCCAGGCGGTACCATGACGGCGAAGAAGAAGACCCTGAAGAAGTCGGCAGCGGGAAAGACGGTCACGAGGGGCGCGCTCGCACGAAAGCCAGCCTCGAAGGCGGCACCCAAGCCTGCAAAGAGGGCCGTGAAGAAACCGGCGCCAGCCAAGCAAACCAGGCCGGCCAAGTCAACAAAGCCAGCCAAGCCAGTCAAGCCAGCCAAGCCAGCCAAGCCGGCCAAGCCGGCCAAGGCTGCCAAGCCAGCCGCGCCAGCCGCGCCAGCCGCGCCAGCCGCGCCAGCCAAGCAGCCGGTCGCGAAGCCGGCCAAGCCGGAGAGCAGCCGCGCCGTCAAGATGCCGAAGACCGGCGTCATCCCCGAAGGCGCCGGCCGGTCGCCCTACGACATGTCGTACGATGGCGCCCCGCTCGGAGCGCACGTCTCCACCTCGGGGGGTGTGGCCACGGCGCCGCCGCGCGCCGTGGACATCGGCGCGATTGCGATGCAGCTGTTCACCAAGCAGCCCAGCCAGTGGAAAGAGCGCTTGTGCGACGCCGCCGAGGTGAAGGCCTTCAAGGCCGCGCTGGCGGCCACCCCGGTCGCGTTCACCAACGCGCACGACAGCTACCTTATCAATTTGGCGTCTCCGGACCCCGCACTCCGCGCCAAGTCCATCGAGTCGTTCGAGTGCGAGCTGCGACGCAGCAACGCGCTGGGACTCGATGCCGTCGTCTCACACCCCGGCAACTTCATGGACGAGCGCGCCAGCGGCATCGCGCGCAATGCCGACGCCATCGCCGAGGTGCTGGAGCGCGTGGCCGGTCCCACGCGGCTGCTGATGGAGCTCACCGCCGGCCAGGGCACGGTCATCGGGTCGACGTTCGAGGAGATGGCCGAACTGCTGGGCCGGCTGCCCGCCGCGCTCCAGGAGCGCGTCGGCGTCTGCCTCGACACGGCGCACGTCTACGCGGCTGGCTACGACCTGGCCAACGACTTCGATGGCGTGATGACGCGCTTCGCCGACGTGATCGGGTTCCATCGGCTCGGGATGCTGCACCTCAACGACTCCAAGGCGCCCCTCGGCTCGAAGATGGACCGCCACGAACTGATCGGATTGGGGTCCATCGGCGAGGGGGCGTTCCGGCGCATCATGACCGACCAGCGCTTCGCCGCGATCCCCAAGGTGCTGGAGACCCCGAAGGGCGACGACATGATCACCAACGACCGGCGGATGCTGCGCAAGCTGCGGGGGTTCTTCGGAGGGCGGTAGGCGGGCGATCCCGGATTGCGGATTCCGGAATCGCTAGACAAGCTCGCCTCGCCGCACGCTCACGGCGATCGTGACCACGATGAGTGCCAGCCCGCACGCGCAGACGATCGCGGCCCCGGTCGGCAGGTCCATCACGAACGAGGCCCACAGCCCGAGCAGGCTCGCCGCCGCGGCGATGCCCCAGCCAACCAGCAGTCGTCCCATCCATTTCTGCGCGAGCATCACGCCACAGACGGCCGGCACGATCAGGTACGCGAACGTCAGCAGGACCCCGGCCACGCGCACGAAGAACACCACGACCACGGCAAAGGCGGCATAGAACAGGAAGTCCCACAGCCGCACGCGCAACCCGTCGGCCGCCGCCTTCGCCGCGTCGGCCGAGATCAGCGCGAAGCGCCGGTGGAACGCGGCAAAGAACCCCGCGAGCACCGCGAAGATTGCCGCGCGCTGCGCCACGTCGCGCGCCGTGACGTTCAGGATATCTCCGGTCAAGAGGTGCTCGAGCTCCTCCTTGCCGCCGGCGACCCGGCTCAGCAGCAGGATCACGCCGGCGGCGGCGACGACAAAGGTGATGCCGATGATCGCCTCCTGCGGCACGTGCTGCTTCACGCTGTTGCGCGACCAGCTGAACAACGCCGCACCGAGGAATGTCACCCCGAGCGATATCCAGAAGGCGATGCGGTCGTTGAAGCTGTAGCCCATGATGAGCGCCACGCAGGTACCCAGCGTCGCCAGTTGCGCGAGCGCGAGGTCCACGAAGATCACCTCGCGCTCCACCACGTGCAGGCCGAGGTACACCAGCAGCGGCGGCAGCACGAGACACGCGGCCAGCGGCCATCTCATGACCTGCCAGGCGACTTCGAAGTCGACGTGCATCATCTCTTCTCCTGAAGGGCGGTGGCCAGCGTGTGCACGATCGAGTCCATCAGGTCGAAATACGTCGCCGTGTTCTTCAGCGCTCCGGGTTGCTGCGCGACATCCAGCACCACGGCGTCGGTCTGCCGGGCCACTGTCTCGGCCGTCTTCCGGCTCTGGAAGGGCTGGACGAGGATCACGCGCACCTTCTCCGAGCGCATCCGCGAGATCACCTGGGCCAGGTGCGCGGGCGACGGCGAGATGCCCGGCTTCGGCTCGAGTGTCTCCACCACCTCCAGCTTGAACCGTTCAGCCAGATAGACGAAGTCCTTGTGGTAGGTCACGATCTTCGCGCCGCGAAACGGCTCGAGCTCCTTCTGCCACGCCAGGAGCTTCTGGTCGAGGGTGCCCAGGAACCACTTGAGATTGGCGTGGTACAGCGCCGCGGAGGCCGGGTCGACTTTCGTCAGGCGATCGGCGATCTGCGTCACGATCACCCGCACGTTGAGCGGGTCGAGCATGAAGTGCGGATTGCCCATGGCGTGCACGTCACCCTTCGCGCGGTCGAACGACGTGGGGACGTCGAGCAGGTGTATGCCTTGCGAGACCGAAATGCGGCCTGGCGCGCCCGCGGCGATCTTGCTGTTGCGCGCGCTCTCGAGCAGTGAGGGCAGCCACCCGAGTTCGAGTTCCGCGCCGCCGTCAATCAGGACGTCGGCCCGGTTGAGCGTCACGATGTGGCTGGGCTTCGCATCGACGAAGTGCGGATCTTCGGTCGGCTTGGCCAGCGCCTTCACGTCCACGGCATTGCCGCCAATGGCCTTGGCCAGGGCCGCGAGGTCGGGCGTGGTGGCCACGACGATGAGTGGCTTCGCCGCGCGGGGCGTCTCCGCCCCGGCCGTGGTGAGCAGGGCGCCGAAGGCAACCACCAAATGCGTCAGGGGTGTCATGTTGTTCCGCGTGATTCCTAGAATTTGTGTGCGGCGTGTGCGCCGAGCAGGAACTCGAATTGCAGCAGCAGCGAGTGGTCGTTGCCGATGCCGGTGCGGTGATCGTAGTTGTACTGGAACCGGAACTTCGAGTACTCGGATGGAAACCAGGTCAGGTTCGTCGAGTAGCGCGACCGATTGACCCCCTCCGGCGCATCCAGGACCGGGTAGCGCGCGTGGTCGCCGTTGGCGTAGTCGGCACGCACGCCGGCCACGAGCATCGGCTTGATGCCCCACAGGAGCTGGGCATACACGCCGCGGTCGCGCAGCGACTCGGAGGGAAGGGTCAGCGACGGGTTCGCTTCCCCGTCGCGCGCCGCCGCGTCGTACCGTCGCACGAGCGCTTCGCTCTGGAACGCGACGAATGGGAATCCCTGGTGCGCCGTCGGCGACTTCCACTTCCAGTACAGGTCCGTACCGAAGATCTGCGTCCGGGCGCTGGATCCCGAGTTGTTCGGGCCGAACGCCCCCGACACTCCCATCAACAGGGTCTGAGTACTGGTCAGGTCCACCGACGTGGCGACGCGCGGCACGTACAGCATGTCCCCCGCACCCCCCACGGCGCGCTCGATCGGCAGGCCACCGTGAATCGCCGACGACTCTTCCGAACGGAAGCTGTACGTCGTGGTGCCGGCACTGTTGAGCACGGCCATCGTCGCTTCCGTGTAGAACGACGTCGGCAGGAGCCACGAAATCCGCAGGCCCTGGCTGCGCAGCCCCTCGGGACCGAACATGCGATTGAGCGCCAGCGGCTGGTCGGCAAACGCCCATGAATGCGGGTGCTGCACATTCTGCCGGCCGAATTCGGTGAAGAACTGCCCGCCCTTCACCTGGAGGTTGCCGGGCAGCGACGTCGTCAGGAAGAACATCTCCTCGAGTTCGACGCCCGTCTCGCCATTCGAGTCCAGCTTGTAGACGACGTTGGCGAATGCCTTGAGGTACGGGTCCACCGTGCCGTCCAGCGCGAGTTCCGCGTTCGGAATGGCGAAACCGCGAACGTGCGGCTCGTGGTCGCCAACCTGCAGCGCACCCACATCCTTGCTGGTGGACCAGTCAAACCCCGTCAGGCCGACGAAGCTGACGTTCATGTAGGCGCCTGACGCGCGCATCGGGGCCATTGGGGCCATTGGGGCCATTGGGGCCATTGGGGCCATCGGTGGCGCCG
>JBBTFF010000099.1:28938-36033 GCA_038041995.1 Gemmatimonadota bacterium
GGGGCCATTGGGGCCATTGGGGCCATTGGGGCCATTGGGGCCATCGGTGGCGCCGGGGGCTTCGCCGCAAGGCTGTCGAGCCGCGCGTTCACCGCAGCGAGCGCGGTGGAGAGCGAGTCCAGCGTTCGCTGCTGCCTGCGGGCGGTGGAATCGGGAATCTGTTGGGCGCCGGCCGTGCTCGAGACGCAAAGCAGGGCACCCATCAACAAGGTGGTTCGCATGGCGGAGACAAGATGTGAACTGAGGTCGGGCGCCGAAAAATCACGCGCCACGGGGAACACCACCGCCGCGGCGACGCCGCAGCGAGCTCAGCCCAGTACCGGCGGTGCCCGGGGGTGATTGTCTGGTGTCGCTCCGGACGGCAGCACGACCGTCGCGTACGCGATTTCGACCTTGCCGCTCGTGGCGGTCACGACGAGCGCCGGAGACTCCGCCGGCGCAGCGCCCGACGCGGTGCGCACCGCGCACACGGCGCACGTCGACTCGTCGTGCGCGAAGAGGTGCCTGCCCCCCTGCGCTTCCACGTGCGTATCGCGCCGCACCTCGTCCCGTCGCTCCAGCACGGGCGACACCGCGATCACGGCCTGCAGCGCGATCAGCGCGGCGGCGGCCGTGCGACGCCACGAAATCAGCGCCAAGCGGTTTCCCTGAGGAAGACGGAGCATATCTGGTGAAGATTAGGCGCTTCGACCGTCTGGCGCTAGGAGCGGCGTCCACGCGTCGATCATGGACCGAGCCAGTGCTACCCCATTCAGACCGCAGCGATCCATGTTGGCCGTGGCGGCGCCCCGCTCTAGCTTTCCGGTGTGCGATTCTCCCGACCCCTCTCGGTGATCCTGCTGATCACCGCTGCCTGCTCCGAGCCGGCGGCGCCGCGCCTCGATCCGCCGGCCTACGATCCGACTCAACTGTCGGGCGTGCTGTATCGCTGGCCGACCGGACGTACCGTCGCGATCTACACCGATCCCACGGCGGTGCCCGCCGGCATCGACCTGGCAGGGGCCACCGGCGCGGCGATGGTTGCGTGGAAGAACGCGCTCGGCGGCAACCAGTTCGCGTTTCGTACGGCGACCTCGGCGGCCGATGCCGACGTCATCGTTCACGTGAGCGCCGCGCCGCGCCTGCTGGGACTTGCCGGCTGCGCCGAACCGCCGACCTTTGCCGGCGGTGTCACGTTCTTCTGCCCAGCCTCCGACAGCGCCCTGACCCTGCCGCTCGCCAGCGGCGTCAAGGGGCGCGTCAAGGTCGACATCAGCATCAACCCGGCGGCCACCAGCGCGGCCAACCCGCTCGCGGCACTCGTCGCGCATGAAGTCGGCCACGCGGTCGGCATTGGCGGCCACAGTCCCGAGGCGCTCGATGTGATGTACGGATCGCCCGCAGTGAGCGCGCCCAGCGCGCGCGACATCACCACGCTGAGATGGATGGTGCGGCAGAAGATCGAACTGAGGCTGTAGGCGGGTTTCCCGGACTCCATTCGGCGAACGTTCCGGCCGTCCGTCGCGTTTTTCTGTTATCTTCATCCTGCACATCATTCTTCCTCATTCATATGAAACGCGAAGAAGCGCTCGAATACCATTCTCGTGGCCGCCCGGGCAAGATTGCGGTCGTCCCCACCAAGCCACTCAGCAACTCGCGCGACCTCTCGCTCGCCTACTCCCCGGGCGTCGCTGAGCCCTGCCTCGAGATCCAGGCAAACCCGGAAGACTCCTACAAGTACACGGCACGCGGCAATCTCGTGGCCGTCGTCTCAAACGGCACGGCCGTGCTCGGCCTCGGCAACATCGGGGCGCTGGCCGGCAAGCCGGTCATGGAAGGCAAGGGCAACCTCTTCAAGCAGTTCGCCGACATCGACGTCTTCGACCTCGAAGTCGACTCTGAGGACCCCGAGGACGTCATCAGGTTCTGCCAACTCCTCGAGCCCACCGTGGGTGGCATCAACCTCGAGGACATCAAGGCGCCGGAGTGCTTCTACATCGAGGAGAAGCTCAAGGCGACCATGAAGATCCCGATCTTCCACGACGACCAGCACGGCACCGCCATCATCTCGGGCGCCGCCCTGCTGAACGCGCTGGAGATCGTGGGCAAGAAGCTGGACGAAGTGAAGGTCGTGTTCAGTGGCGCCGGCGCCTCCGCGATCTCCACGGCCGAGCACTACGTGCGACTTGGCGTGCGGCGCGACAACATCACGCTGTGCGATCGCAAGGGCGTCATCTATGCCGGACGCGACACCGCAATGGAGTCGCACAAGGAGAAGTTCGCGCACCCCACCACCAAGCGCACGCTCGCCGAAGCGATGGTCGGCGCTGACGTCTTCGTCGGCCTCTCGGCCGCTGGCGCGGTGACCGGGGACATGGTGAAGGAGATGGGCGTGAATCCCATCGTCTTCGCGCTGGCCAACCCGACGCCCGAGATCCTGCCGCACGAGGTGAAGGCCGTGCGTCCCGAAGCCATCACGGCCACCGGGCGCAGCGATTACGCCAACCAGATCAACAACGTCCTCTGCTTCCCGTTCATCTTCCGCGGCGCGCTCGACGTGCGCGCCACACAGATCACGGAAGAGATGAAGATGGCCGCGACCAGGGCGCTCGCCGACCTCGCGAAGGAGAGCGTCCCCGAGTCGCTGGCGGCCCTCTACGGCCTGTCCAAGGTGCAGTTCGGCCCCGAGTACCTGATTCCCTTCCCGTTCGACCCGCGCGTCCTGCTGCGGGTCGCCCCGGCAGTGGCCTGGGCGGCGGTGGCCGGCGGCGTGGCCAAGGATTTCATCGACCTCGACTCGTACCGCGAGCAACTCGAGGGACGTCAGGGGCAGGCACGCGGCATGATGCGCGGCATCGCGATGCGGGCACATCGCGATCCCAAGCGGGTCGTGTTTCCCGAGGGAGAGGACCCCAAGGTCATCCGCGCGGCGCACATCCTCGCCGAGGAGGGCACCGCTCATCCCATCCTCATCGGGCGCGCCGCGCAGATGCGCGAGGCCCTTGATTCGATGGGCATCGAGCTCAACGGCATCAAGATCATCGATCCCGGCACGTCGCCCAACCGCGAGAGCTACGCCGAGGCCTTCTGGCTGCGCCGCCAGCGCCGCGGACTGTCGCGCGACGAAGCGCACTCGTTGATGGGGCGCGGCATCTACTTTGGCCTCCAGATGGTGGCCAGCGGCGATGCCGACGCGGTGGTGGCCGGACTCAACAAGCACTACCCCGAGACCATTCGCCCGGCGCTCGAGGTGATCGGCGCGGATCCCAGGATCGGTCTCGTGGCCGGACTGTACATGCTGGTGCTCGACAACCGCGTCGTCTTCTTCGGCGATACGACGGTGAACATCGAGCCCACCGCGGAACAGCTGGCCAGCATCGGCCAGTCGGCGGCGCGCCTCGTGCGCACCTTCGGGCTGGAACCGCGCGTCGCCATGCTTTCCTTCTCCAACTTCGGCTCGGTCAAGCATCCGGAGGCGGCGAAGGTGGCCGACGCCGTCCGCCTGCTGCGTGCCCGGGACGCGACGATCATCGTGGACGGCGAAATGCAGGCCGACACGGCGTTCGACGAGGCCGCGCTTGCCCTGCGCTATCCGTTCAGCACGCTCAAGCAGGCCGCGAACGTGCTCATCTTCCCGAACCTCAGCGCCGGCAACATCGCATACAAGTTGCTGGCACGGCTGGGCGGGGCCACGGCCATCGGCCCCATCCTGGTTGGCATGAACCATCCCGTGCACGTGCTGGAGCAGGGAGCCGACACGCAGGAAATCGTCAACATGGCGGCAGTCGCCGTCATCGACGCGCAGGAACGCGTCCGCTGATTCACGGTGGGGCGCCGCCGGCGTCCTGCCAACAACACTCTGAGGAACCGTGATGTCCGTTGTCGTCCCCCGCACGCCTGCCGTCACCCGCGAAGGCGCCGGTGCTCTCGCCGGCCAGGACCTGGCACCGGCCGGCACGGTGCACTGGAATCTCGTCGCACCCGAGCTCATCGAGGCGGCGATTCGCCGCGGCGAAGGTCGCCTGGCCGACATGGGCCCCTTCGTGGCCGTCACGACGCCGCACACGGGCCGTTCACCAAACGACAAGTTCGTCGTCCGCGAGCCGAGCACCGAGGGTGACGTCGACTGGGGCAGCATCAACCAGCCGATCACCCCCGCGCACTTCGCCCTGCTCCTCGCCGACGTGAAGGCGTACCTGAACGGGCTCCCGGAGCTCTTCGTCCAGGACCTCTTCTGCGGCGCCGACCCGGCTCACCGATTGAGCGTCCGCTACATCCTGCCCAACGCGTGGCACGCGGCGTTCGTCCGCAACATGTTCATTCGGCCGGACCAGGAGCACCTCGCCGCCTTCGCGCCGAACTTCACGGTGTACCACGCCCCCGAGTTCCAGGCCGACCCGGCGCGGCACGGCACGCGCACCGGCAGCTTCATCGTGCTGAACCTCGCGTCGCGCGTCATCATCATCGGCGGCACCCGCTACGCGGGCGAACTCAAGAAGGCGATGTTCACGGTGATGAACTACCTGCTTCCCAAGGCCGGGGTGCTCTCCATGCACTGCTCGGCCAACATCGGGGAGGCGGGCGACACCGCGCTCTTCTTCGGCCTTTCCGGCACCGGCAAGACGACGCTGTCGGCCGACCCGGCGCGCGGGCTCATCGGCGACGACGAGCACGGCTGGAGCAGCGAAGGCACGTTCAACTTCGAGGGTGGCTGCTACGCCAAGGTCATCAACCTCTCGGCCGAGAGCGAGCCCGACATCTTCCGGACCACGCAGATGTTCGGCACGATCCTCGAGAACGTGGTGCTCGATCCCAACGACCGGCAGGTGGAGTTCGAGAACCAGAGCATCACCGAGAACACACGCGCATCGTACCCGTTGCCGTACATTCGCAACCACGTGCCAAGTGGACGCGGCGGGCATCCGAAGCACGTCGTCTTCCTGACGGCCGACGCGTTCGGCGTGCTGCCGCCGATCGCCCGGCTCACCCAGGAACAGGCGATGTACTACTTCCTATCCGGCTATACCGCAAAAGTGGCCGGGACGGAGCGGGGCGTCACCGAACCACAGGCGACGTTCTCGGCCTGTTTTGGCGCTGTCTTCCTGGTCTGGCATCCCACCAAGTACGCCGAGATGCTCGGACGGCTGCTGCACGAGCACAGCGCCGACGTCTGGCTGGTGAACACCGGGTGGAGCGGTGGCCCGTACGGTGTGGGCAAGCGAATGAAGCTCGCATACACCCGCGCCATGGTGAGCGCGGTGCTGTCTGGCCGCCTGCATGATGCGCCGACGGACGTGGACCCCATCTTCGGCCTCCACGTGCCGACGGACGTCAAGGGCGTCCCCAACGAGGTGCTGAATCCGCGCGGCACCTGGAGCGACCACGCAGCATACGACGCGCAGGCGAAGAAGCTCGCCGAGATGTTCCGCCAGAACTTCAAGAAGTTCGGCATCGTCGGCGCGGCGATCGCCGGCGCCGGCCCGAAGGGCTGATCCGCTGCGGTGAACCGACATGCGGAGGGCCGGCGATGAGCCGGCCCTTCGTCGTTGTCGCGGCAATGCGTCAGCGTGTGCCGCGCCCGGCGCTCCCAGTCTCGAGCACGCACGATCCTGCGTACTCGGTTCGGCGCGTCCTACTGCACAACTCCCGATTTCGCGGATTGCGCGGATAGGTTCCCCTTGGCAGCAGGACGCATCGCGATCCCGGCCACCCTCCGAAGAGAATCCGCGCAATCCGCGTGATCGGGAGTTCCGCAGCAAAACTCTTCGGACCACAAAACCGGCGCGAGCGCTGGTGCCAAAGTCGTCTATCGTCTATCGTCTATCGTCTATCGACTATCGACTCGCCCATGCCCTTCATCCGCGACCCCCTCTGGAACAACATCCGCATCGACGGGCCCTTCCTGCGGCTCGCCGATACGCCCGTCGTCCAGCGGTTGCGCTACGTGCGCCAACTGGGGCTCGCGCACCTGGTCTACCCGGGCGCCACGCACTCACGCTTCGAGCATGCGCTGGGCACCTTTCACCTCGCCAACCGCACGCTCGCCCGGCTCGATGACGCGGGGATGCTCGACCGCATGGCTCCCGACGAGCCCGAGGTCGTGGCGGCGGCGGCGCTGCTGCACGACATCGGCCACTATCCGTTCTCGCACGCGCTCGAGGAAATCGGCGTCCTGCACCACGAAGCGGTGGCCGAGCCGATGATCACCGGCGGCGTGGTCGCCGACATCCTGCGCAACGAGATTGCCGACGACGCCCCGGAGCGCATCTACGCGCTGATGCGCGGCGAAAGCGACTCTCCGCTACAGGGGCTCATCAGCGGCTCGCTCGACCTCGACAAGACCGACTATCTCAAGCGGGACGCCCTCATGTGCGGCGTCCCCTACGGCGAGATCGACGTCGACCGCCTCCTCCACGCGCTCGTCGTCGTCGACGACCCGCACCTGGGGCACGCCACCATCGGCGTGCTGGAGAAGGCGCTCAGCGCGCTCGAATCGCTGCTGTTCGCCAAGTACCAGATGTACCGCAACGTCTACTGGCACCACGCGGTGCGCAGCCCGACGGCCATGTACAAGCGCATGGTGGACGACGCGCTGCGCGCCGGCGCACTCGAGACCAGCGAGCTCGTCGCCCACACCGACGAAGGACTCCTGCACGCAATGCGCGAACGGGCGCCGAGCGCCCTGCTCGAGGCCATTCTCTCGCGCCGCCTCTACAAGCGCGCCATGGAGTGCCCGGCTGCCGAGCTCGACGGCGTCGACCTGGAGTGGATTGCCGAGGACCGGGAGCGCTCGCGCCGCGCCGAGGATGCCATTGCGGCGCACGTCGGGCTCAGGCCTGGCGAGGTGCTGATCGATTATCCGCAGAAGGAGCAGATGCTCGGGCTCGACATCCCCGTGCTGACCCGCGACGGTCGCGTGGAGCGGCTCACCAGCGAAGGAATGGCCGGGGCCATTAACCTTCCGATGCTCGCCGACCAGCTCTATCGATCGGCGCGCTGGCTGCGGGTGTTCACGGCAGAGCGGGTGGTGATCCCGAAGGACGAGGTGCTGCGGTTGCTGGTGGGCTGAGACTTGCTGCACACCACGGAAGCACAGAATTCACGGAGTTCGCACGG
>JBBTFF010000100.1:0-20969 GCA_038041995.1 Gemmatimonadota bacterium
TTGCCCATTCGCATGCTCGTCGCCCGTGACCTCACCAAGGAATACCAGAGCGGCACCCAGATTCTCGCCGTCCTGAAAGATGTCTCCTTTTCCATCCCCCAGGGCACCTTCGTGGCCATCGTCGGTCCCTCGGGCAGCGGCAAGACGACGCTGCTTGGCCTGCTCGCCGGGCTCGACGTGCCCAGCCGGGGGACGGTGGAGATCGACCGCGTCGACCTCCACGACCTCTCCGAGGACGCCCGGGCCCTGCTGCGCGGACAGAAAGTTGGGTTCGTCTTCCAGGGCTTTCAACTCATCCCGACGCTGACGGCCATCGAGAACGTCCAGGTACCGCTGGAGCTGCGCGGGGAATCGGGAGCGAGCGCCCGGGCCCGCGAGCTGCTGACGCGCGTGGGACTGGGAGACCGGCTGGATCACTTTCCCACGCAGCTGTCGGGCGGCGAGCAGCAGCGCGTGGCCATCGCCCGCGCCTTTTCCAACCGTCCGCGCATCCTGTTCGCCGACGAACCCACCGGCAACCTCGACGGCTCCACCGGCGCGCGCATCGTCGAGCTGCTCATCGCGCTCAACCGCGAGGAGGGCGCCACGGTGGTGCTGGTGACGCACGACACCGGGCTGGCCGAGCGGACGCAGCGCATCATCCGGCTTGCCGACGGCGCCGTGGTGGAAGACCGCATGACCGGCACGGCCGCGTGAGCGGCATGGCACTCGGCATGCTGTCGCGCCTGGCGTGGCGCGAGAGCCGCACGGCGCGCCGGCGCCTGTTGCTGTACATGTCGTCCATCTCGCTCGGCGTCGCCGCGCTGGTGGCCATCGATTCGTTCGCCACCAACACGCAGGAGTCCATCCGGTCGCAGTCGCGCGCCCTGCTGGGCGGCGACGTGTCGTTCAGGAGCAACCAGAAGTACCCGGCGGGCATCGACTCGCTCTTCGACTCGCTGGCTACTGCCGGCATTCCCGTGGCCCGCGTGACGACGTTCGGTTCCATGGCGTTCGTGGCCCGCACGGGGGGCACCCGCCTGACCCAGGTGCGCGCCGTGAACGACAAGTTTCCGCTGTACGGCGACCTCGTCACCGAGCCGGCGGGTGCGTGGGCGCGGCTGCGGCAGGCCCAGGTGGCCCTGGTGGACCCGACGCTGCTGGTGGCGCTCGACGCGCGCGTCGGCGACACGCTCACCATCGGCTACGCGCACTTCGAGATCGCCGGGGCGCTGACCAGCGTGCCGGGCGACCCCGGCATTACCAGCGCCATCGGCCCGCGCGTCTTCATCGCCGACACCTGGCTCAGCGAGACGCAGCTGCTGGGCTTCGGCAGCCGCGCGGAGTACGAGACGTTCGTGAAGCTCCCGGCCGGCGTAAACTCGCCCAAGTGGGCCGCGCCGCTGCGCCCGCGCATGCTGAAGGCGAACGTGCGCATGCGCACGGTGGTGCAGCAGGAGATGAACTTCACGCAGGCCATCGGGCAGATGGCCAGCTTCCTGGGGATCGTCGGGCTCATCGCGCTGCTGCTCGGCGGCGTGGGCGTGGCCAGCGGCGTGCACGCGTTCGTGACGCGCAAGGTCGACACCGTGGCGGTGTTCCGTTGCCTCGGCGCCACCAGCGCCCAGGTGCTGTACATCTACGTGGTGCAGGCCGCGGCGATGGGACTGGTGGGCGCGACGATGGGCGCCGCGCTGGGCGTGGCCATCCAGTTCGCGCTGCCGCACCTCGTCAAGGACTTTCTTCCATTGAACGTCGAGGTCGCCCTCGATCCGGTGGCCATCGGCACCGGGCTGGCCGTCGGCGTCTGCGTGGCGCTGGTGTTCGCGCTGCGCCCGTTGCTGGCCCTGCGCCGCGTGTCGCCGTTGCAGGCGCTGCGGCGCGACGAGACCGCGCTGGTGCGCGCCTCGCTGCGCGACCCGGCCACGCAACTGGTGAACATCACCCTCGTCGCCAGCGTCATCCTGCTGGCCATTGGCCGCGCCGACACCGTGCCGCGCGGGCTGATGTTCGCCGTGGGCATCGGCACGAGCCTCGTGGTGCTGTACAGCGCCGCCGTGCTGCTCAGCGAAGGGGCGCGCCGGCTGGTGCGCCCGTCGTGGCCGTACGTGCTGCGGCAGGGGATCGCCAACCTGTACCGGCCGGCCAACCAGACGCGCTCGGTGGTGATCGCGCTCGGGTTCGGCAGCTTCCTGGTGACGACGCTGTACCTGGTGCAGGCCAACCTCGTCCGGCAGTTCGATATCACCGCCGCGGCGTCGAAGGGCAACCTGGTCATGTTCGACATCCAGGACGACCAGCGCGCCGGCGTGGAACAGGCCATCGGGGATGGACGGCACCCGCTGATCTCCATGACGCCGATCGTCACCATGCGCATTGCCCGGATCAACGGCGACGACATCGCCGAACACGCGCGCAAGGCCGGGCAGTCGCGCGGCAACTGGGCGCTGCGACGCGAGTACCGCTCCACCTACCGCGACACGATGGTGGTCACCGAGAAGCTGGTGGCGGGCAAGTGGCTGGGAGCGCACGCCGCAGCCGACACCCTGCACGAGGTGTCGCTCGACCGCGACCTGGGCGCCGACGAGCTCAAGGTGAAGCTCGGCGACATCATCGAGTGGGACGTGCAGGGCCGGCGGGTGGCGACCAGGGTGACGAGTTTCCGCGAGATCGACTGGGGGAGGTTCGAGCCGAACTTCTTCGCCGTCTTCGATGCCGCCGCCATCAGCGGGGCGCCCAAGCAGTGGGCGGGCGTGGCGGCGGTGAAGGACGAGAAGGACATTGCGCCGCTGCAGCGGAAGATCGTCGAGCGCTACCCGAACGTCTCGAGCCTCGACATCTCGCTGGTGCGGCGTACCATCGCCGACATCGTGGACAAGGTGTCGCTCGCCGTTCGTTTCCTCGCCCTCTTCTCCCTGGCCATGGGCATCCCGGTGCTGTTCAGCGCGGTGGCCGCGACGCGACGCGACCGCCTGCGCGAGAGCGTGCTGCTGAAGACGCTGGGCGCGACGCAGCGGCAGGTGCTGCGCATCCTGTTCAGCGAGTACGCCCTGCTCGGGACGCTGGGCGGGCTCTGCGGCATGGGGCTGTCGTCGCTGGGCGCGTGGGCCCTGGTGCGCTTCGTCTTCGAGGCGCCATTCCAGTTCGCCTTCGGGCCGGCGGTGGTCATTGCCGCGGCGATGCTCGGACTGGCGGTGGGCATCGGGCTGCTCACCGGGCGCGAGGTGTTTCGCGAGACACCGATGGCGGCACTGAGGGACGTGTAGCTTCGGGAATACTACATACAAATGAAGCTTTACGCTGTACGCTCTACGTTCTACGCCGTCCGTCAACGGCCAACCGCCGACCGCCAACTGCCTACTGCCAACCACCAACCCCTTATTGCACCCGCACGATCGCGATTCTCAGTTGCGACGGCGGCTCTCCGCCGCCGACGGCGCGCACTTCGATGAGTTGCGGCGCCGCCTGCGTCCCGCTCAGCGTCCAGGCGGCGAATGACGCCGCGTTGAGGAAGTTCACCGTCTCGCTGAACGCGCCGAACGACAGGGGGCGTGGCACGAGCGGAAATTCCCGTGGATAGACGTTTTGCGGGTTGGCCGGGTTGAGGCAGGGACCGAAGTCAACGCACAGGCCGCGGAACTCGTCGCGCAGGTTCCAGCTGGGAAACCGCAGGCGCGCATTGGCGAAGGTGACGCCGGGGTAGTCGTCGGTGAACATCGTCAGCGCCCACTCGCCGAACATCTCTTCCCACGCCTTGCCGGCGCGCGCCTCGAGATTGGGCACGCCGAACTGGCCGGTCTGCACCAGTTGCGAGAGGAACGCCGCCTCGCTGGTGGCGTAGTGATCGATCATCCATCGGACGATGGACCACGACGTGGCATAGAACGTGTTGTCGGTGGGGGCGACGCGGCCGAGCACCGAGTACGGTTCGGGCGCCTGCAGGTACTGGTAGAGCGCATCGAAGTGCCTGAGCATCAGCACCGGCCGGCCGACGCACTGCGGCGCCGAGATTGGCGCCGCCGGACGGACGTCGCAGTACACCGAGGCCTGGTAGCCGACGTTCCCCTTCCACGGCACGCCGTAGATGCTGCGCGCGAACAGTTCCTCGGCGTGCCGCGCGGTGCCTTCCTCCAGCCACAGTTCCTCGAACTCGGCGTTGCGGTCGAAACGCTCCCCGAACGACGTGATGTGCTTGGCTTCGTGGATGATCGTCGCGCGCATGCTGCGCAGCCACCCGCCCTTCGTGCCCGAGGTGAGGCCACCGGCGCTGCTCGTCGGCATGATGGCATAGAAGTACTCGCCGAGGTTGCTGCTCGGCGCCTGCAACACCGGGAAGAAATCGCAACTCACCACGAAGCCCGTCACGCCGCCACTGGCCATGGTGTTGATGCGCGGCGAGAAGAACATGACGATCTTGCCGGTCTTGCTCAGCTTGTCATCGTACACCAGCGGGTTTCCAAAATTCGCTGTCAGGATCGGCCACATCACGGCATCGAACTCCTGGCCGATCACCGCGTACAGTGAATCGAGCTGCCCCTTGAGCGTCGGTTGTCCGTTCAGTAGGGTCGTGGTGTCCTCGACGATGATCGCGCGCTGCCCCACCCACGCCGTGCGGGCGCCGATGGGGATGTTCGAGGTGCAGAAATTCTGCGCATCGAGATTCGGGATCTTCAGCGGCGTGATGGCGCCGAGTGTCGCCACCTGATTGGCCGCGTGGCCTGCGGCTGGCGTGGCCGCCTCGGACAGCGTGCGCGACCGTCGCCACGCCGCCGGGCCGGCGGCACGGGCGAAGGCCAGGGAGCGCTCCATCACCGATGCGTGGATCTCGTCACTACGCTGCGCCACGCCCAGTGCCTTGGCGCGCGCGAACTGCGGCGACCCGATGGCGGGATACCCGATGGCCGCGGGGCGCGGGGCGCGCCGGGAAGTGGCCGCGGTGGACGACGCGACCGCGTTCGTCGCCACTGCGGCGCCAGCAGGCAGCCCCCGAAGTGTGAAGGTCGCTTCCTTGCCGGACATCACACGGGCCGGATTGTAGACGGTCACCAGGTACGAACCGCCGGTGCCGGCCAGCTGGTTGCAGCGCACCTCGCTGGCATTGCTCACCACCACCGACTGCCCGACGGCGAGCGTTCGCAGGTTGGCCGCCCGCAGCGACGCCGTGCCCACGCCGATCTCGTTGTTGGCATTCACCTGGATGAAGACCGGCCGCTCGGGTTCGCAGGCCCATCCGCCGGCCGGCAGCGTGATGTTGAGCTGCGTGGTGGTCGCGGCGGTGATCGTCGCCGGCACTCCCTCCACGAGCACGGCGTTGCCCGCGACCGTCGGCGCGAAGTTGGTGCCGGTGATGACGGCAGCGCCGCCCGCCGCGAGTGCGGTCACCGCCGTGATCTTGGGCGCGTTGGCGGAACCGTTGGTTCCGACGCGCACTCGCATGGTGGCAGTGACGCCATCTCCGCTGCCCGACACCACGGCGGTTCCGGCGGCGAGCGCCGTGACGACGCCCAGCTGCGTCACCGACGCCACCCTGGGCGCATCGACGCTGAAGAAGAGCGTCGGGTTCACGATGGCGCGCCCCGCCGCGTCCGCGGCGACCGGCACGAGCGTGAGCTTGCCGCCGGGGAGGGTCAGCACGGATGAGTCGCGGTCGAAGGTGAGCGTCGCGACGACCTGCCGTATGACCTGGATCGTCACGCCGGCGCTCCTGCCACCGGCCGCGCCGCGCACCGTGCCCTGGCCGGGTTGCAGGCCCGTGACGACGCCGTCGCTGCTCACGCTGAGTATGGCGGGAGTGACCGAGCTCCACTGGACGGGCGCATGCGGGATGATCTCGCCGTCACTGTCGAACGCGGTCGCCGTCACGCGGGTGGTATAGCTCACGGTGATCGTGTCCGACGCCGCCTTGACCGTGAGGTCCCGGATGGCCGACGGTCCCGGACCGTCGTTTGGGCGGCAGGCCACAACCGTCAGGAGTCCCATCGCCAGCATACGCCGCATCAGACCCAGACACCCTCCAGGCGCAGCCACGGAGGGCACGCCGGAACAAGTCGATTACTGCACGCACGGAAACCGTGCCCGCCGCACCAGGAGGGCGCGGAGAGCCGCGCAACCCTCGAGGTTCCCTTAAGTATGGCGAACGCACCGGCGAAACGTCAGCTTTTCCAGCCATGGCGAACGCCGACGAGACCGAGTACTCCAGCTGGCGCGAGGACGCGCGGGCCTGGTGCGTGGGGCGCCGCTGGCACTGGCGCGCCGCCGTGGCGCTCGTGCTCGCCTGGCAGGCGAGCGTTCCCTTCCGCGACCCCGAGGCGTTCCACGTCTTTCGCGGCATCACGTTTGGCGCGCACGAGTTCGGGCACATGTTTTTCGCCGTCTTCGGCGGCGAATGGGTCAGCATCGCCGGCGGCTCGCTGATGCAGCTCGCGGTGCCGATGGGCGCCGCGGCCATCATGCGCTACTACCGCGACTGGTTTGGCGTGGCGGCGTGCGGTCTCTGGCTCGCCTCCAGCCTCGCCGACCTCGCGCCGTACATTGCCGACGCACGGGCGATGGAGCTCGACCTGGTGAGCTTCTCGCCCGACGGCGGCGAGCACGACTGGAACTACCTGCTCGGCAAGGCGGGGATGCTCTTGCAGGACCAGGCGGTGGCGCGCCTCGACCGGTTCGCGGGCGTGATGGTCCTCATGGCGTCGCTGGCGCTCGCCGCGTGGTTGCTGCGCCGGATGGTGCGCCCGGCTTCGCCGTCCGCGGCCCGAAGCTGACCGCGGGCGAGGTGCGTCAGGTGAAGATGATCTCGCCGCCCGCCGCCAGCTCGTAGAACTCCCCGACCGTCAGCACCTTCTCCACCTGCGGGATGAATTCGGCGAGTTCGAGGTGGAACATGTCGACCGACGCCTTGCACGCGTACAGCTGCGCCCCGGAATCGGCGATCATCTCGATGAACTCGGGCACGGGCGGGATGTCGAGCTTGGCCATCTCCTTCTCGAACATCTTCGTCACCATCCAGCTCATCCCCGGGATGGCGCCGATCAACGTCGGAATGTGCAGTCCGGGGTTGCCGACGGTGGCGACTTTCATGTGTGCAAAGCGCTTCTTCGTGATGGCATCCATGCCGAAGAAGGTGAAGAAGATGTTGGCTTCGATCCCTTCCATGCGGGCGCCGTTGGCGAGGATGAGCCCCGGATAGACGCCCTCGAACGATCCCTTCGAGATGATGATCGAGACCTTCTTGATGGTCGCCTTGTCCTCAGCCTCCTCGAGACCGGACAGGGCGGTGGCAGACGTGGTCATGGTCGACGCTCCTCTGGGTTCAGATGCAGCCGCGGGGTTTCGGGATGCCGCCGATCTTGGCGGCAAGCTTGGCCGGCCCCTTGGGGAATAGCTGGTACAGCTCCTTGATGGCCACGCCGCTGGCCTTGCCGAGCGTGCGGATAGTCGGAGCTGTGCCGGTCGTCAGGAAGGTGTCGCGCATGAAGTTCACGACGACCCAGTGGCGGTCGGTGAGCGTGATGCCGGCGCCGGCGGCGATCGCCTCGGCGATCTCGCGGTCCCACTGCTCGGGCTTCTGCAGAAAGCCCTCGGCATCGACGTCGAGCGGCCTTTCGGCGAGGATCATGGTGGTCATTCGTGTTCTCCGGTCAGGCGGCGGATTCGGCCGCGGTCACGAGTTGCTTGCCGCGCATCGACATCTGCGGCGGAATGCCCGGGATGTCGTATCCGGGGAGCAGCAGGTTCCAGTACACCCACTTGAAGGCAAGCTTGCCGAGATGGTTGGGGCGCGACTCCTCCATCAGCGTCATTGGGCCGATGACGGGAATCGGGAACTTGCCGGGAAGTGGCTCGACTTCGTAGTTGAAGTCGATGAGCAGCGCCTTGTCGAATCCGGTCTCGATGAAGCAGTTCACGTGTCCGTCGAAGGCCGGCTCGAGCGGCTCGCCGGCCAGGAAGCGACGGACGTTGTCGGTGAGGATCTCCGCCTCGAAGTGCGCCACCGAGCCGGCCTTCGACGCCGGCACGTCGGTGGCATCACCGATGGCAAACAGGTTGGGCTTCAGCTGTGCCTGCAAGGTGCGCGGGTCGGTGAGCACGAAGTTCATGTCGTTGCCGAGGCCCGGCGTGCCCGCGATGAAACTGGCGCCCTTGTGCAGCGGGATGGAAACGAGGATGTCGTAGGGCACCTCGCGCTCGTCCCACGACACGAGGCGCTTGCCCTCGGTGTCCACGCTACCGGCGTTGAACTCGGTGACGAGGTTGATCCCCTTCTCCTGCAGCAGGTGCCCGAGCCGCTTGGCGGCCAGTGGCTTGGTGAAGGCGCCGTCGAGCGGCGTGGCGTAGGTGATCTCCACCTTGTCGCGGATGCCGCGCTTGGTGAAGAACCAGTCGGCCAGGAAGGCGAACTCCAGGGGTGCCACCGGGCACTTGATCGGGTTCTCGACGACGTTGATGACCAGCTTGCCGCCGGGCCACGACTGCAGCCTGGCAGCCAGCGCCGTGGCACCCTCGATTGTGTAGAAGTCGAAGATCGACTTCTGCCACTCGTCGCCGAGCAGCCCCTCGGTTTCCTCCGGCGCCAGATGCGCCCCCGTCGCCAGGATGCAGACGTCGTACGACAGCCGATCGCCGTTCTCGAGCACCACCGTGTCGGACGTCGCGTCGAGCGAGCGTATGGCGCTCTGGATGTATCGTACGTCTTCGGCCACCTGGCGACGGCGCGGCCGCAGGACGTCGCGCTCCTGGTAGACGCCGAAGGGAATGAAGAGGAGCCCCGGCTGGTAGACGTGCGTCGTATCCTGGTCGACCACCGTGATGCGCACCGTTCCCTGGGCCACGTCCCTGCGATACAGGCGGTGAAGGCGATTGGCCATGATTGTGCCAGCAGTGCCGCTGCCGAGGATCAGGATGTTCTTCATATGCCTATATCTTCACTCAAAGATATACTGGGTTTAAGAGAAGGACCTTTCGGTCTGTTTTCAAGATGTCATGGCGCCGCGCCGGTGGGTATCGGCGGAAATCGGTATCCGTTGTAAGGGTTATCCCGACAACGCGCATCGCTGCGGCCGAGCTCTCGTGACGTCAGGAGTCCCGGTTCTCCGGCAGCCGCGTCGCGACAGCGCAGTGCGAGTTCACCGTCGGGAGATCCGCTGCGTCGGTCAGCCGACGTTCCGTCAGAAGATCTTTATCCCGAAATACCGCTTCGGCTGCTTCTTGATGTCCGCAAACAGCAGGCGCAGGTCCATCAGCAGCGAATCCGTGTGATGGTACAGCCTGGGATCATTGACCATCAACCCCAGCGTCCCCTGTCCCTTGTCGACCTTGATCAGCACCGAGTCGGCACGGAACATGACGCTGCGCAGGTGCCCCTCGGTCGTGGCAAATGACTTGCTGATCTGGTTGAGCCGCTCACTGGCTTCGCGCACCTGCACGGCGGCGAGGGCGCTCTCGCGCACGATCCGCTGCACTTCGCCACCGGACGTCGCGGAGTCGAGCCGCGCCACGCTGCGCAGGAAGCCATCGGAAGCCCGGGACAGGGCCTCCGCCCCCGAGCGCACATCTACCGCGATCGTGTCGAGATTCCTCGACTGCACGCGCACCGTGCGCGCCAGGTCGTTCGACATCAGGCTGACGCTGTGGATTGAGGCGCGCAGCTCGCGCGCCGCGCTGTCGTTGAAGGCCAGCTGAAAGCTCTTCGCCGCCGACGCGATATCGCCGGCGATGCCACCGGCCACCGACGTGAGCTGCGCGATGTCCGGGAGCACCGCGCCCGGCAGGGCACCGTCCTTGTCACCCGCCGCATCGGACAGCTGGGCGTAGACGTCCTTGCTGGCCGGTACCGACTGCCGACCGGTGACCGTCGCCTGCCATTCGCCGAACAGCGACGATGCGCCGAGCAGCAGCACGGGGTTTGGCGGCAGCGCCACATCCTCGTCGAGCGAGATGCGGACGAGCACCCAACCCCCCTCGGCGAGTTCGATGCGTTCCACCTTCCCCGCCTTCACGCCGCGGATCACCACCGCATTGCCCACCTGCACCTGGCCCACGTCGCGGAACCGCGCGGTGATCTGGCTCCGTTTGGTGCCGATGTCGCTTTCGCGAAGGTACAGCGACACGGCGGTGACGAGCGCAATGGCGCCCAGGATCACCGCGCCAAGCAGGAAGTCGTTGGAACGTTTCTTCATGTGGCCCTCCCCAGCAACCAGACGACCGCCCAGAAGGCGTCGAGAACGAGAATGAGCACCGCCGAGGTGACGACGGCCTTGGTGGCCGCCGCGCCCACGCCCTCGGAGCCGCCGCGCGCCTGCAGGCCGCAGGCGCATCCCACGGCGGTGACCGCCACGCCGAAGCTCGCCGCCTTCACGAGCCCGTAACGCACGTCGAACACGTCGAAGAACAGCCGCGCGCCCTTGATGAACTGCGCCGACGACATGTCGAGCAGTCCCATCGACGCCCACCACCCGGCAATGAGACCCACCATCATGGCCACGCCCACCACCACCGGGAACATCACGAGTCCGGCGAGCATGCGCGGCACGACGAGGTAGGCGATCGGGTCGTACGCCAGGGTCTCGAGGGCGTCCACCTGTTCCGTGACGCGCATCGTGCCGATTTCGGCGGCGATGCTCGCCCCCACGCGGCCGGCGAGCGCCAGTCCGGTGAGCACCGGTGCCAGCTCCATCATCACGGTCTTCTGGACGAGCGTGCCGACCAGGTAGCGCGGCACCGAGTTGGTGAAGCTGTAGCTGGCGAGCAGCGCGAGCACGATGCCCATGAAAGCCGCGATGAGGATGCCGATGGGGATGGAATCCACGCCCAGCTTGCGCATCTGATCGGTGAGCAACGGCCCCCACGTGCGCACGTCGCGCAACGCGCGCACTCCTTCCAGGGAGATGCGCCCGGCCGAACCGAGCCCCTCGACGGACTCGCGAACGCTTCGTCCTACGGACTCAATCATGGATGCAGTTTACCGGCCCCTGCACCCTCCCGTTAGGGGGAAGGCCCTTCAGTGGCCGTCGGTGCTCTCAGGACGTCGATTCCAGCCATTCATCGGCGGCCAGCGTGAACCGCGGGATGTCGCAGGCAAACCGGTCGCCCTCGGCCTGGAAGAAGTACTCTCCCTCCATGAACCCGCTGCGGCTCTTCAACACGCAGAAGCTCTGGTACTCGTGCACCCCGCCCGGGACGATCAGCGGCTGCTCGCCGACCACGCCATCACCGACCACCTCGGTGTCCTCGCCGCAGTCGTCGTGGATCGCCCAGCGACGCGACACCAGCTGCGCCGGCCGCGCACCCACGTTCTCGATGCGCACGATGTAGGCGAAGGCGAACTGCTGCTGGTCGGGCGCCGACTGCTCGGGCATGAACGCCGGCCGCACCGTAATGCGCATGCCGTTGCTGAGCTTGTAGAAGAACCGAGTGAGCATACCCTAATCTAACTACGAACCGGAATTCGGATTTCGGAATTGGAATGCGAACGCGGAATTCGAACCGGAACCGGAAGGGCCCGGGGGATTCCCGGGGCGTTTCCGCCTTACGGTCCGCCATCCGCTTCGACTTCCGAATTCGATTTCCAGTTCCGGAATCCGAGTTCCGGTTCGCCGTTGCCTCGGGCGGCGCGCCCTCGGGCGGCCCTCGGGCGGCGCTCGGGCGGCGCTCGGGCGGCGCTCGGGCGGCGCGCCCTTGACGTCATCACCAACGAACGCAAGTATTGGCGCGTTCATGAAATATTCATGTTCACTCGGCGCGCCGCAGGGCGACGCCCGACATTCCGACCGTCCACTCATGAGCGTCCTCCTCCCAGGCAACCGAGTGCTCGCCCTCCTCTGGCTGCTCGTGGTCCCGGTCGCCAGCCACGCCCAGGCTCGCGCCGATTCCGTGAGGAAGGACTCGGTGGGGCATCGCCTGCAGACCGTCAACGTCAGCGCCAGCGCCTCGCGCGCGGCCAGCGTCGTGGGCGGAACCGCTGCCGTCGTCCTGCGCCCACTGGAACTGCGGTCGTCGCCGGCCCCGATGCTCGATCAGGCACTCCGCGAGTCGCCCTTCGTGCTCGTCCGCCAGAACTCGCGCGGTGAGATGGAGATCTCGGTGCGAGGCTCCGACTCGCGTCAGTCGTCGGTACTGCTGGACGGTGTGCCCATCACGCTGGGCTGGGATCATCGCACCGACCCGTCGCTTGTCCCCATCACGGGCGCGGAGCGGCTGGTGATTGTCCGCGGGCTTGGCACGCTGCTCAACGGCCCCAACTCGCTGGGTGGATCGATCGAAGTGACCCATGATGCGTTCGGCCAACCCGCGGGCGGCCAGTTGTGGGCGGGCGCCGAGGTCGATCAGTACGGGGCGTCGGTGGGAACCCTGGGATACGGACGCCGCCTGGCGGAGGTTGGCGGAGGCGTCCTGTCGATGCGCGCCGGGATCGCCCATCGCCAGCGCGACGGCGTCGCGCTCCCTGGCGGTGTAATCGACACGACGGCGCAGGACGGCCTTCGAACCGGCACCGACCTGGCCCAGACCGACGGCTTCGCCTCGCTGCGCTGGAACGATCCCGGCGGCCGTTCGCTCGGATTCATGGTGTCGGGCTTCGACGCCGAGAAGGGAGTGCCTCCCGAGGAGCACATCCGGGCGCCCCGGCTGTGGCGCTACCCGTACAATCGGCGCACGCTCGCGATGGTCTCGGCAGGCAGCGGCATGTTCAAGACCCCGTTCGGACATGGCTCGCTCGAGGTGGGTGCCGGCCTCAACAGCGGCCAGGTGAAGATCGAGACCTACTCCAATCGCACCTACACCACGGTCAGCGCGCAGGAGTTCGGCGACGAACGCACGATGACGACGCGGGCCCTGCTGACGCACTCGCTCGGCAGCGCGACGCTTCGCGCCAGCTACACCGGCGCCAACATCAGGTACGAGGAGACGCTGTCGCCAGCCGCCGGCGTCGACTATCGTCAGAAGCTCAGCAGCACGGCGATCGAGATCGGGGCGCCGCTCGGCGGACGCACGCAGGTCGTCAGCGGGCTGGTCTTCGACAAGTCGAGCACCCCTGAAACCGGTGGACGGACCCCCCAGCAGCCGATTGACAACCCGGGTTGGCGCGTCGGCGTGTCGACCGACCTGAATGCGCGGGTCAAGCTGCACGTAAGTGCGAACCAGCGGTCCCGCTTCCCTTCCCTGCGCGAACTGTACTCCGGAGCCTTGGACCGCTTTCGGCCGAACCCGGACCTCAAGCCGGAAACGCTACTCGGGTTCGAAGGCGGCGTCACCGTGAACCGGGTGCTGGCGTCGACCGCGAAGTCCACGCTCCAGGTCATCGGGTTCCGCCATCGCCTCGACGACGCCGTCGTTCGCATCACGCTGTCCAACCCGACCCGCTTCATGCGCGTGAACCGCGACCGGATTGAAAGCTCCGGCGTGGAGGTCCTGGGCGGCCTGGACTTCGGCACCGATGCGAGTCGTTCGGTCTCGCTCAACGGGGACGCCACGCTGCAGCACATCAGGATCTTCGACAAGACGGCGAACGACCTGCAGCGGCACTCGGAGAACAATCCCGAGACGCGCGGCCGCCTGGAACTGGGGGTGCCGCTGCCGGCGCAGTTCCGCGCATTTGCCACGGCGCGCTACAGCGGAAAGCAGTATTGCCTCAATGCCGACACGCAGCGCGAGGACGAACTGCGGGGGCGCTCGGTGGCGGACCTGGCGGTGCAGCGCGACTTCGCCGTCGCGAACCGCGGCCTGTTCCGGCTGCTGCGGGCCGTGCTCGCGTTCGACAACATCGGAGACGTCGCGGTCTACGATCAGTGCGGACTGCCACAGCCGGGACGTACACTGCGCGTGACCATGTCGGTGCGATAGACCGGTAGCGGCGACTTTCTTGGGCGTCGCAGCGACGGGAGCGGACGTGACGCGCGGGTTCTTCGGACCGTGGGCCCTGCCGCTCCTTCACGTGCCGTGTGGCCTGGGGGCTGCGACGCTCAGTCCGGGGGCCCGGGCGTCGGATTGATCCGCATCGACCCCGGCAGCGCATCCAGCAGGGGGTTGAGGTCGGCCGCCCGGTCCAGCGGCGTCACGAACGTCAGCCCGGGAAGCGTCACCACGAGCATTCTCGACACCCCGTACAGCACCACCACGCCGGACTCGCCGTGCACGATGTTGGAGTCGGAGTCCACAAAATGTGCGACCCCCACGACCCCGTTGCCGTCGTCGTCGAGCGCGCGGGTGCGCCGCAACGACGCCCAGGTGCCCACGTCGTCCCACTCGAAGTCGCCGGGGATGACCAGCAGTCGCGGGCTCCGCTCGAGCAGTCCCCGCTCGATGCTGACCGAACGAATGCTCCCGACGAACGCCGGCAGGTTGCCGCGTTGCAGCGCGTCGAGGCCATCGCGCAACTCCACGGTCCTGGCCGCGATCTGCTTCAGGAAATCGCCGGCCGACCCCACGAGGATTCCGGAGTGCCACAGCGCACCGCCCGCAATGTGCACCATCGCCTCGGCTTCGCTTGGCTTCTCGACGAACGATGCCACGGCATGCACCCCGCCATCGGCGAGCACGTGCGACGCATCCAGGGGCGCCCCCGGCCGGATGTAGCCAAAGGCCGGCTCGACGCGGGTGGGCTTCACGCCCACCGCCACCAGCGCCTCTTCACGCTGGGCCACCGTGCCGGCGCGGCGCAACACCCGGCGGAATTCCTCGGGAAACCCGACGGCGACGTCGGCATGGATGGCGCAGCACAACGCCTGCGGCCCGGCCCGTCGCGCCACTTCCTGCACCCCCCACGCCAGCGCCGCGGCCGTGCCCAGCGGGCGCGGTTCCACCAGGATGTTCATCTCGGGGACCACGCTGATCGCCGACTTGATGGCCGGGGCGATGTCGCTGCTGGTCAGGACGAGCACACGATCGGCGGGGATGGCCGGTTGAAGGCGGCGCACGGTGTCCAGCAGGAGTGGCTGCTCGCTGACGAGGCGCAGCAACTGCTTGGGACGCGAGGGCGTGCTGAGCGGCCAGAAGCGCGACCCGATTCCACCGGCAAAGATGATCGCCCACAGTGGCGCACCGGTTTCGGCGAGTTCCGCGTGCGCCGGCGCCACCGACGGCGACACCGAGTCGGCCGTTCCGGTACCGCCTCCCGCTGGGTTTCGCCGCTCGTTTTCCCTCATGGTGCGCAAAGATAAGTCGCCATCCGGCGTCTCGCCTCCCGCATCCGCTACTCGGCGGGATCGACGATCACTTCGTGCCGCGGCTTGAACGAGATCATCACGACCGCGCCAACGATCACCACCATGGCCAGCAGGGTGCGCGCGGAGAGCGGCTCGGAGGCGAAGGCCCAGCCGAGCGCCACGGCGACGACGGGGTTCACGAACGCGTAGGTGCCGACCACCGCCGGGGCGACGCGGCTGAGCAGCCACTTGTACGCGGAGAACGCGACGATGGAGCCAAAGCCGGCCAGATACACGATGGAAAGCGCCGAGCGCGTCGACACCGTACTCGCTGCCAGCAGCGCGAACTCGCCGCGCGAGAGCGCGATGAGCAGCATGCCGGCGCCGCCGACGAGCATTTCCATGGCGGAGCCGAGCAACGGGGACGACGGCAACGGCGCCTCGCGCGCGAACATCGAACCGACCGACCAGCTGAGCGTCGAGCAGAGCATTACCAGCGCGGCGAGCGGGCTGACGCTGCCGACGGATTGCGCGCCGCCCAGCGAGACCAGCATGGAGACGCCGAACAGCCCCATCGCCACGCCGAGCCACTCGCGCGCCGACGGCGGAAGGCCGCCACGCAGCCAGGCCAGGAGCAGCATCCACAGCGGAACGCAGGCGACCATCAACGCCACCACCCCCGACGGCACGAACTGCTCGGACCAGACGATGCCGCCATTGCCGCCGGTCAGGAGCAGGGGCCCGATGATGAAGGCCGACCGCCACTGGGTGCCGGTGGGACGCGCCACCCCGCGCATGCGGAGCCAGGCGTACATGAGGGAACCGGCAATGATGAAGCGGAATCCGCCCACCAGGAACGGCGGAACCGTTTCAATGGCAAAGCGGATGGCGAGGTAGGTCGAACCCCAGATGAGGTAGACCGCCGCGAAGGCGAGCAGGAGCTTTGCGCGTGCCGGCGCAGCCGCATGAGCCAAGTGCCGATACTCCAGTGGCGATGAGCAAGGCAAAGTCGCCGATTTCGCCCCCTTCACGCAAGGCGGACCCCTCGCGGACCCCTCGCGGATGGACGGCGAAAGCGCCGGGCGTAGATTCCGCCGCACAGCGAGCCGCCCCCTGCAGTTCCCCGACTGAACAATTCTCCACCGGGATTTTTCATGAGCGACACGAGCGGCGGCGAACTCATCGCCCGCATGTTGAAGGCCGAGGGCGTCGAGGTGGTCTTTGGCATCATCGACGGCACTTACTTCGGGTTCTACACCGCGCTGAAGCGCGAGGGCCTGCGGCTCATCACGCCGCGGCACGAGGCGAGCGCCGCGCATGCGGCGGCCGCCTATGCGCGGCTCACCGGGCGCCTGGGCGTCTGCATGGCGAGCAACGGTCCCGGCGTGGCCAACATCCTGCCCGGCCTCGTGGTGGAGGAAGCCGAGGGCAACCGGGTGCTCTGCATCACCAGCGCGCGACGCACGGGGGCCATGTACCCGCTGCGCACCGGCACCTACCAGGGCTTCGACCAGTCGGCCGTCATCGGGGCCTTCGCCAAGTGGAGTCGCTCGGTACCGAGCTTCGATCGCATCGGAGAACTGATGCGCGGCGCCCTGCGCGAGTGCTGGAACGGACGCCCCGGGGTGGTGCACCTCGACGTGCCCGAGAACCTGATGAATGGCAAGATGTCGGCGAGCCCGCCCATCCTGTCGCCGTCGGCGTACCGACGCACGACACCGCAGGCCGTCGACCCGGCGCAGCTCGAGGCAGCCGCCGACGTGTTGCTGCGTGCCGAGATGCCGGTGATCCACGCGGGCAGCGGCGTGCTGCATGCGCAGGCGTTCGACGCGCTGCGCGCGGTGGCCGAGTTGCTCGAGGCGCCGGTGACCACCAGCTGGTCGGCACGCGGCGCGATGCGCGAAGACTCGCCGCTGGCCATCCCGATGACGCACGTGAAGCTGAACACCATCGTGCGCACCGACGCCGATGCGGCACTGATCCTCGGATCGCGCGTGGGCGAGACGGACTGGTGGGGAAAGCCACCGTACTGGCGTGCGCCGGCGGAGCAGCCCACGGTGCAGGTGGACATCGACGCCCGGATGATCGGCGCCAACAAGCCGGTGCAGGTGGCGGTGCAGGCCGACGTGGGCGTGTTCCTCGACGCGCTTCGCGTGCGGCTCGAGGCGCGCAAGGGGGAGATGAGCCTGGCGCGTCGCCGGGAGCGGATGGTGCGGTACCGCACCCTCATCGCGCGTTACCGGGCCAAGCTCGACCAGCCGCTGGCAAAGAGTGGAACACCCATGCATCCGGCGCACGCGGCGGCCACCTGCGGGCGCCTCTTCCCCGCCGAATCGCCATTCATCGCCGACGGCGGCAACACCGCCGTCTGGGCGATGTTCTACCATGCCGTGCGCACCCCGGGGCGTGTGCTGTCGACGTTCAAGATGGGGATGCTCGGTGCCGGCATGGGTCAGGCGCTGGGGGCCGCGGTGGCCGCGCCCAATGTGCCGGTGTGCTGCATCATCGGCGACGGGGCGGCCGGCATGCACCCGCAGGAAATCGAGAGCGCGGTGCGCCACAAGATGCGCATCGTCTGGCTGGTGCTCTGCGACCGGCAGTGGGGCATGGTGAAGATCAACCAGTCGTTCGCGTTGCGTCCGCTCAAGATGCTGCTGCGCAAGCGGCTGGCGCCCGACGAGAACCTGTGGGCCGACCTGGGCGACATCGACTTCGCGCGAGTGGCGCAGGCCATGGGGGCGCACGCCGAGCGCGTGGGCGACGCCGAGGCACTGGCCCACGCCATCTCGCGGGCGCTGACGGTCAACGGTCCCTCGGTGATCCACGTCGACGTCGATCCGGTGGCGCACATGTGGGCGCCGGGCCTGGTGCATTTCAAGGCGATGCACCAGGAACCCAAGGGTCGATGATCGACATCGACGCCGTACGACTCAACTTCAGCCCGACCACGCTCCACCTGCTCAATGCGATCCTCGGGATCGTGATGTTCGGCGTCGCGCTCGACCTGCGCGGCGACGATTTTCGCCGGGTGGTGGCCAATCCGCGCCCGGTGCTCATCGGGCTCGCCGGGCACTACCTGGTGTTTCCGGCCGTCACATTTCTCCTGGTGCTGGCGATCAAGCCTCCGCCGAGCGTGGCGCTCGGCATGATGCTGGTGGCCAGTTGTCCCGCCGGAAACGTCTCCAACTTCCTCGTGAACCTGGCGCGCGGCAACACGGCGCTGAGCGTGAGCATCAGCTCGACGTCCACCGTGCTGTCGGTGGTGGCGACGCCGTTCGTGCTGAACTTCTGGGGGGCGATGTACCCGCCGACGCGTGCCCTGCTGCGCGAGGTGGCCGTGGACCCGGTCGACATGTTCGTGACGATCTTCGTGCTGCTCGGCCTTCCGCTGATGGCCGGCATGCTCGTTGCGCGCCGCTGGCCGGCCTTCACCGAACGGGCGCGCTTGCCGTTCAAGCGCCTGTCGATCGGGATCTTCGCGGCCTTCCTGGTGCTCGCGCTCGCCGCGAACTGGCAGTATTTCGTGCGGTACGTCGGCGGTGTGGTGGGCGCGGTCTTCCTGCACAACGCGCTGGCGCTCACCACCGGCTACTGGACGGCGGCCGCACTCGGACTGCCGGTGCGCGACCGGCGCGCGGTGTCCTTCGAGGTCGGCATCCAGAATTCCGGACTCGGGCTGATCCTGATC
Source organism: Gemmatimonadota bacterium (assembly GCA_038041995.1). GTDB lineage: Bacteria > Gemmatimonadota > Gemmatimonadetes > Gemmatimonadales > Gemmatimonadaceae > PNKL01. Next base: position 18,805 of record JBBTFF010000100.1, read on the forward strand.
TTCACGTTCTTCGGCGGACTCGGCGGGATGGCCATCGTGGCGGCATGGTGGGGGATCTGGCACATCATTGCCGGTCTGTCTCTCGCGACGTACTGGAGCAGGCGGACGGCGTAGGGCGGACAGCGAGAAGCGTACAGCAGCTGTACGCTCTACGCTGTACGCCGTGAGCCATAAGTTGAACTACTCAATGGAAACATCGTCCCGCGTCCTGGTCACCGGTTCGTCCGGCTACGTCGGCTCGCTGCTGCTGACGGAGCTGGCCGCGCGCGTCACCGACGGACGACTCGGCGCGGTGGTCGGCGCCGATGTGCGCGCGCCCGGCACGGTACCGGCGGGTGCAACGTTCGTGCGTCACGACGTGCGCGACCCCGGACTCGATGACGTCCTGCGCGCGCACGGCGTTACCTGCGTGGTGCACCTCGCGTCGATCGTCACCCCGGGCAGGGGGAGCATGCGCGAATTCGAGTTCAGCGTCGACGTCACCGGCACCGAGCGCGTGCTGGAGGCGTGCATCGCGACTGGTGTGCGCCGCATCGTCGTGACCTCGAGCGGCGCGGCGTACGGCTATCACGCCGACAACCCCGCGTGGCTCACCGAAACCGACGCCGTGCGCGGCAACGAGGCGTTTGCGTACAGCTGGCACAAGCGCCTGGTGGAGGAGATGCTCGCATCGCGCCGCGCCTCGCATCCAGCGCTCGAGCAGGTCGTCTTCCGCGTCGGCACCATCCTCGGCGCGTCGGTGAACAACCAGATCACGGCGCTGTTCGAGAAGCGCCGGCTGCTGGCTGTTGCCGGCTCGCGGTCGCCGTTCGTCTTCATCCACGACGCCGACCTGGTGGAGTGCCTCGCGCAGGCCATCGACTCTCCCGTCACCGGAATCTTCAACGTGGCCGGCGACGGCGCGATGACCATCGACGACATCGCGCGCGCGCTCGGCAAGCCGGTGCTGCGCCTGCCGGCGTGGCTGCTGAAGGGCGCGCTCGCCGTGCTGCATCCCCTCGGCCTCACGCGCTACGGTCCGGCGCAGGTGGACTTCCTGCGCTACCGCCCGGTGCTCGACAACGCGCGGCTCAAACAGGTGTTCGGCTACACGCCGCGACTCTCATCGCGGCAGGTCATCGAGCTATGGCGCGACTCGGCTGGTCAGGCGTCTGAGGCCTGACCGTTTGCCACGGATGATCCGGATTTGCACGGATGTGCACGGATCGCATTCGTCACTGGGCGCGCTTCGACTCATGGGCGACGATGCACTTCACGTTCTTCTTGTTTGATCCGTGCCGTTTCCGTGTAATCCGTGCCATCCGTGGTATGCAGTACAAGCAGCCGCCGCCTCAACGCCGGAAGCGCGGAACACAAGTTACGCGGCCCGCTTGCACCCCATCACGCCGAAGTAGCCCAGGATCTTCTCCAGCGGGCAGAACTTCGTGAAGCTCGACTGCAGCAGGTTCACGGCGACGAAGGCGGTGAACCAGAGCCAGCGCTGGTCGACGGTGTAGGCCAGCGCGAGGCTCAGCAGGATGAAGGTGCCGGCGAACCGGCGGATGACGGCATCATTGCACATCGGGGTATCCTCGGGGTTGGTCAGCGGAATTGTTCGACGGGAAGCACGGCGAAGTGCAGGCGTTCGCCGGAAACGAGTGTCGACTGCAGCGCGGCCAGGCCATCGGCCAGCGCCGGCGTACGCTCCGCCGGGACGACGGACGTGAAGACGGTTTCCTCGCCCGGCCAGGCGCGCGTGCCCTCGATGCGCCCGTGGGCGCCGGCGCCGTGCGCGTGCGGGAACTCGGTGTATCCCGGGGCGCCCAGCGACAGCAGGGCCTCGGTGACCTGCGCGGGACGCGGGCCGGCGTAGATGATCCAGAACATGCGCATCAGGCATCCTCCTCGGTTGAGCGCTGCAGTTCCCAGTAGAGCAGCGGCACGACGACCATGGTGAGCAGGGTCGCCACGATCGAGCCGCTGATCAGCGCCACGGCGAGCCCCTGGAAGATCGGGTCGAGCACCATCACGAGGCCGCCGACGACGACCGCCGCGGCGGTGAGGGCGATGGGACGGAACCGCACCGCGCCCGCTTCCAGCACCGCGTCGCGCAGCGACCGCCCGCGGGCCTGCGCCAGCTGGATGAAGTCCACCAGCAGGATGGAGTTGCGCACGATGATGCCGGC
>JBBTFF010000101.1:0-11966 GCA_038041995.1 Gemmatimonadota bacterium
GCTGCGCCAGCCTCGGGTTCGATGTCCAACCCGATCTCGACCCTGCCCATGGTCAGCTTGCCGCCGTTCATGAATCCCTTGAGCACCGCCAGCCCGCGTTTGGCCTTGTTCCCCGCTCCCTTAATTCTGTCCAGTTCGTAGAGCAGTTTGCGCAGGGGCGGCACGAGCATCGCCGCGAGCGACTTGTCTTCGTGCGCTTCCAGCGACACGGTGCGGTAGCCAGCCTTGGCGGCGAGGCGTTCGATCTCATTGAGCAGTACGGTCTTGCCAACACCTCGCAATCCGGTGAGCAGGAGGCTCTTCTCCGGACGCTTTTCCTTGACTCGACCGAGGAGGATGCGCGCTTGCTCGAGGATACCGGCGCGACCGACGAGCTCGGGCGGGGGGGATCCTGCTCCAGGCGAAAAAGGATTCGCGATCGGGTCCATGAGTAGTCGGCTGAATATCTAGGTGATTATAGCCATGTCTACTGATTTATCGCTAGATATATGTATTTATTACTAGAAATGCACCGACAAGGGGGACCATGCCTGATGCCCGGAGACCACGTACTTTCCGGACTCCGCGACCAAGGGAGGAATGATGTTGGGCAATATGGTTCTTTCCCACGCCTGCGTTGCAGGTGCCGTTGTCTTCCTTGCCGGCGGCGCGCTCCGGGCACAAGCAACTCCCGATAGCGTGCGGGCCACAGCGCCATCGCGACAGGCACGGCGATTCTGCTGGCAGGGGCGGCCGATGGATCGGTGTCGTGCGTTTGCACTCCTCGAGTTGACTGCCCAGAGCCACCTGGCTGGCAGCAGCCTGGATCCGGCGGTCACTCGGCCGGGATTCGGGTACAGCCGATGGGATGACGGGCTTTCCAGTCACGGCGTCGCTGATATCGGCGCGATGGTAAATGTCGGCGCTCACACCGCGGTGGGCGGGACGCTCACGGCTGGCGCCATCGCGGATGGTGGCAGGCCGGTCAATATCGCGGGAGCGACCGTGCGGTACCGCCAGTGGCTCACACCGTCCATCAGCGCTGATGCGGGCGCTGGGATCCTGCGTATGCCCGTCGGCATTGTGGTTGAGAACCCGTGGGGTCCTGGGCGGAAAAATGTCGTTCGCCCAGCCCTCATCGCGGATGCGCGCTTGGGGTTCCGGGATCTGGTCTCGGCTACCGGCCGTCTCATGGTGGCTACTGACGGCCAGGGCCGAACGCATCATGCAATCTTCATCGGAGCGTCCGTTGGCTCGAAGGTCACGGCTGCGATGGCTGCAACGTTCATCGCGTGGGGGATCTTCCTGAGTCCTCGGGGCGACCACGTCACCGGGCAATAAGGTATCTGAACGCCGCAGGTTTCCCGGAGACTCGGTCAGTTGAGGACCTGCATCCGACTGGGGCAGACTTGGCGGTGACGGTCGCCGGTGCCCGGCCCGGACGCACAAGGAAAGTCGACGCCTCGCTCCCCCTGCGATACAATTGACTGACCGGTGCCGAATGCGCGCCGAATCGCCCTCGCCCTTCGCCGCCCATTCCATGCCCGACAAGGTCACGCACCAGCGCTGGGACACCATGCCCCGCGAAACCGTCACCCCCGCCATCGACCGGAAGTTCGTCTACGGCGAGCGCCTGATGCTCGCGCAGGTCTTCCTGAAGAAGGGCGCGGTGGTGCCGCAGCATAAGCACGAGAATGAGCAGATCACGTGGGTCATTGAAGGCGCCCTGCGCTTCTGGATAGGGACCGACGAATCCGAGGTGATCGACGTGCGTGCCGGGGAAACGCTCGTCATCCCGTCCAACGTGCCGCACAAGGCCGAGGCGCTCGACGACACGCTCGACATCGACGTCTTCAACCCGCCGCGGGCCGACTGGATCAACAAGACGGACGCGTACTTTCACACGAAGTAGAGAAGGCGAGCAATGGACCTCCAACTGCGTGGAAAGGTGGCGCTGGTGGCCGCGTCGAGCCGCGGGCTCGGGCGAGCCATCGCCGAGGCACTGGCCGCCGAAGGCGCCGACCTCGTGCTTGCCGCGCGTGACGCCACGCGCATTGCCGATGTGGCGCGAGAACTCGCCAGCCGTCACGGGGTGCGCGCGATCGGCATTCAGGCCGACGTGTCGCGTTCGGCTGACGTGGAGGCACTCGTCGCCGCGGCGCTGCGCGAGTTCGCGCGCGTGGATGTGCTGGTGACCAATGCCGGCGGCCCGCCTTCCGGCACCTTCGAGTCGCTGCCGGCCGACGCGTGGCCCAAGGCCGTGGCGCTCACGCTGGAGAGTGTTGTCGGACTCTGCCGCGGGGTGCTGCCGGGAATGAAGGAACGCCGCTGGGGTCGCATCCTCAACGTCACGTCCATCGCCGTGAAGCAGCCGGTGGACAACCTCATCCTCTCGAACTCGCTGCGCGCCGCGGTCACCGGCTTTGCTCGCACCCTCGCCAACGAGGTCGCGCCGTTCGGCATTACGGTGAACAACCTGATGCCGGGCTACACGCGCACCGAACGGGTCGAAGAGCTCGCCAACGCGAGCGCGAAGGCCAAGGGCACAACGCCGGCCGAAGAACTGGCGCGCTGGGAGGGCCAGATCCCGATGGGCCGGCTCGGCGAGCCGCACGAGTTCGCCGCGCTCGCCGCCTTCCTCGCGTCCGAACGTGCGAGTTACATCACCGCCCAGTCGATCGCGGTTGATGGCGGCTGGATCCGCTCCCTGCTGTAACGAACGCCTCAGCCTCTTCCCCTTCCTTCACTCTGCCTCTTCCCCTGCCCCGGAAAATGTCCCAACTCACAAAGACTGATTGGATCTGGAAGGACGGCAGTTTCGTCCGCTGGGATGACTGCCAGGTTCACGTGCTCGCCCACTCGATGCAGTTCGGCTCGTCCATCTTCGAGGGAATCCGCTGCTACGCCACGCCGCGCGGACCGGCGATCTTTCGCCTGCGCGAGCACATGACGCGCTTCGTGAACTCGGCCAAGGTCTATCGCATGGACCTCGCCTACTCGGTGGACGACCTCGTGCGGGCGAACCGTGAACTCGTCGCCAAGAACGGGCTCGACTCATGCTACCTGCGCCCGATGGCCCTCCGCGGCTACGGCGCGGCGGGCATGGTTCCGTTCGCGAGCCCGATCGAGGTCTACCTGCCGTGCTGGCCGTGGGGCACGTACCTCGGCGAAGGCGCACTCGAGAACGGCGTGGACGTCTGCGTCTCGACCTGGCAGCGCGTGGCGCCAAACACCATCCCGGCCATGGCCAAGGTTGCCGGCAACTACCTCGGCGGCCAGCTCATCAAGATGGAGGCCCTGGCCAACGGATTCGCCGAGGCCATCGCCCTCGACACCGGCGGGCGCGTGAGCGAGGGGTCCGGGCAGAACGTCTTCGTGGTGCGCAACGGCGCCATCTACACGCCGCCGGTCGATGGCTCGCTCCTCCCCGGCATCACGCGCGACACCGTGATGTCGCTCGCCAATGACGCCGGCATTCCCGTGCACGTCGAGGCGATTGCGCGCGAGGCGCTCTACATGGCCGACGAACTCTTCTTCTCGGGCACGGCGGCGGAAATCACGCCGGTGCGCAGCGTCGATCGCATCAAGGTCGGGGCGGGGAAGCCGGGCCCGATCACGCAACGGCTGCAGGCCGACTTCATGAACATCACGCACGGCAAGGCGCCCGACACGCACGGCTGGCTGACGCACGTGCGCGACTGACCGTGCGCGACTGACCGCGCGCGGCGCGACTACTCGTCGACGAGCGCCTGCATTCCTGCCGGGTACCGGTCACCGGCGGCCGAGCCCGGCGGAACGGCGTCGGCGAGTTGCGCGAGATCGGCCGCACTGAGTCCCACGAAGGCCGCGCCGGAATTTTCCTCCAGCCGCGCGGCCTTCGTCGTGCCCGGGATCGGCACCACGTCGTCGCCGCGCGCGAGCAGCCAGGCGAGCGCCACCTGGGCGGGGGTGCACCCCTTGCTCGCCGCGACGGCGTTGAGCGCCGCGACGATGCCGAGGTTCGCGGTGCGGTTGCCGCCGACGAAGCGCGGCGTGGTGTGCCGGTAGTCGCCCTCGGGAAACGTCGTGTCGGCCGTGACGGTCCCCGTCAGGAAGCCGCGCCCCAGCGGGCTGTAGGGCACGATGCCCACGCCAAGGGCGCGCGCCGTCGCGAAGGTGGTGCGCTCCCAGTCGCGCGTCCACAGTGACCACTCGCTCTGCACCGCCGTGATGGGGTGCGTCGCGTGTGCGCGGCGCAGCGTCTCGGACGACACTTCGGACAGGCCGAGGAAGCGCACCTTGCCCTCACTCACCAGTTGCGCCATGGCGCCGACCGTCTCCTCGATCGGGAGGCTCTTGTCGCGGCGATGCTGGTAGTAGAGGTCGATCGTCTCCACCCCGAGTCGGCGCAATGAGCCTTCGCACGACGCGCGCACGTACTCCGGTCGCCCATTCACGCCGCGCTTGCCGGGTTCGGCCGGGTCGCGCACGATGCCGAACTTCGTGGCGATGATCACCCGCTCGCGGCGGTCGCGCACCGCGCGGCCCACGAGTTCCTCGTTGGTGTGCGGGCCGTACATGTCGGCCGTGTCGAGCAGCGTGATGCCGAGGTCGAGCGCGTGGTGGATGACGGAGACGCCGTCCACGGCGGCACGCGACGCGTCATCACCATAGAACTCCGAAAAGCCCATGCAGCCCAGGCCGAGCGCCGAGACGCGCAGCCCCTGTGAACCCAGCGACCGCTGCGGCATTGATGGATTGGTCATGACCTTGAACTTAGCGTGCCTCCAGCGATCGCCGGGCACGACGAAGGCCCGATTGAGCACAAGGCTCGTGTCGGGCACTACCTGACACGCTGACGCCTTCGGGATGACGGCCGCGGCACGCCCGACATGATATCATCAATACATGAAACGCTGCCTGCTCATTGCCGCCGTGTCGATGGCGGGCGCCGGCGCGCTCGCGGCGCAGGCGAAGCCCGCCGCGCAGAACTCCAGGCCGCTCACGCAGACCGAGTGGACGCTCGCGTTTGCCCGCGCAATGCCGTACAAGACGTTTCTCGCCACCGACACCACGAGAGCCGCGGCCTGGGCCGCTGCTGAAGAGCGCACCGGCTCCACGGTTGCCACCGTGATGCGCGAAACTCCGCCTCCCGCCGGCACGTGGCGTCTGCTCGTCGTCGCCGAGAACTCGTGCAGCGATGCGCTCGCCGCGCTGCCGTACGTGGCCCGCCTGGTCGACCAGATGCCGGGCAGCGAACTGCGCATTCTGCGCCGGGCCGACGCGCAGCCATTGATCGATTCCCACCTGTTCAACGGACGCACCGCCACGCCGCTCGTGATCGTGCTCGACTCCGCATTCCGCGAGCGCGGAGCATGGATCGAGCGTGCAGCCCACATCCAGGCCTTCGTCACCAAGAACGAAGGCAGGCTGAGCGAGGACTCGCTCTGGGCGCGTGTGCGCGTGATGCGCCGCGACGACGACGGTCGTACGCCCCTGCGCGAGGTCATTGCCGTGATGCGCCTGGCGCCGCTGCAGGGAGGCGCCCCGCCGGCCAAGGCGACGCCTGGCAAGAAACCCGTGAAGGCCATCGAGCCCTGCAAGCTCCCTTGATCGGTGGGGCTTGACATAGGGGGAGGGGGTATGTAGCATAAATGGCGGGCGGCGTCCGCGAGGCGCACCCCGCCACCCCATCTCCTCACCAATTCGGATTCCAAATGACCTCCCTGAACCTCAAGATCGCCGGCATGACCTGCGGCCACTGTGTGATGCACGTGCAAAAGGCCCTGCGCGCCCTCGACGGCGTTGAAGTCGGCCAGGTGCAGATTGGCAGCGCCGAACTGCAGTTCGACCCGGCCAAGCGGCAAGTCGACGACATTCTCGCCGCCATCCGCGACCAGGGATACGAACCCAGCCCCGTCGCCACCGCGTAGGCGTTGGCCATGACCACCGTCGCCCCCCGCGCGAGCGTCGCCTCCCACATCACCATTCCCGTAGGCGGAATGACCTGTGCCGCCTGCCAGTCGCGCGTGCAGCGCGCGCTCAACAAGGTGGACGGCGTGCGTGATGCATCGGTGAACCTGATGCTCAACAACGCCACCGTCACGTTCGACCCCACGGCGGTGTCGCCGCAGGCCCTGGTCGACGTCATCCGCGACACGGGGTACGAGGCCGAGATCCCGCGAGGTGAGAAGACCTCTCTCGAGGCGCAGAGCGAGAACGAGGTGGCGCAGCAGGCGGAGTTCCGGCACCTGCGCGCCAAGGCGATCTTCGCCGCCGGCGCCGGTATCGTCGCGATGTTCTTCTCGATGCCGCTGATGATGCACACGGCGCACGGTGTCGGCGGAGTAATCACCGACCCGCTGATGCGGTGGCAGGAGAACCTGTTCGCGCCGTGGCTGGTGCGCTGGACGCCCTGGGTCTACGCCATCAATCCCGACGTACTCGGCGGCGGCATGCTGCTCCTCACCATCGTGGTGATGGCGTGGGCGGGGCGGCACTTCTACACGCGCGCCTGGGCCGTCTTTCGCCACAAATCGTCGGACATGAACACGCTGGTGGCCGTCGGCACCGGAGCCGCCTTCGTCTACTCGGCGCTCGCCACGCTCGTCCCGGACTTCTTTCGCGCGCGCGGCGTCAACCCCGACGTCTACTACGAGGCGGTGATCATCATCATCGCCTTCGTCCTCACCGGCAACGCATTCGAGGCGCGTGCCAAGCGGAACACGGCCTCGGCGTTGCGCGCCCTGGCCAACCTGCGTCCCAAGACGGCGCGCGTCGTGCGCGGCGGCGTCGAGTCGGACATCGACATCGACGACGTGCTTCCGGGCGACGACGTCGTGGTGCGCCCCGGCGAGCGCATTCCGGTGGACGGCATCATCGGCAGCGGTGCCAGCGACGTGGACGAGTCGATGCTCACCGGCGAGTCGATGCCGGTGGCCAAGCAGCCCGGCGACGCCGTGGTGGGCGGCACGGTCAACGGACGCGGCGCTTTCGAGTACCGTGCCACCACGCTCGGCGCCGACAGCGTGCTCGCCCGCATCGTGCAGCTGATGCGCGACGCGCAGGGATCGCGCGCTCCCATCCAAGACATCGCCGATCGCGTCAGCGCCGTCTTTGTCCCGGTGGTGCTGGTCATCGCCGTGCTCACGTTCGCCGCCTGGTTCGTGGTGCTGCAACAGGGCGGTGCGATTGCCAGCGTGGCCGCGGTGCGCGGGTTCGCCGCCGCCATTGCCGTGCTCGTCATCGCCTGTCCGTGCGCCATGGGCCTGGCCGTCCCCACCGCCGTGATGGTGGCCACCGGCAAGGGCGCCGAACTCGGCATCCTCATCAAGGGCGGCGAGGCGCTGCAACGCGCCGGCGACGTCACCACCGTGGTGCTCGACAAGACGGGCACCGTCACCGAAGGGAAGCCCGACGTCACCGACATCGTGCGCACGAACGCCGTGGCATCGGATGACGAGTTGCTTCGACTGGTGGCCAGCGTGGAGCGCAGTTCCGAGCATCCGTTGGCCACCGCCATCGTGCGGCACGCCGAGGCGCGCGTTCTCGCGCTGTCGCGCGCCGAGTCCTTTGCCGCTACGCCGGGCCGTGGCGCCACGGGCGTCGTCGACGGCCGGGCGATTGCGGTAGGCAACGTGTCATTCATGAGTGACTGGGGCATCGACGTGGCGCCGCTGGCCGCCGACTCCGAGCGGATGTCGGGCGAGGCCAGGACGACGGTGTTCGTCGCGGTTGACGGCCAGTTGGCCGGCGTGCTGGCCATCGCCGATCCGCTGCGCCCGACGTCGCGCGATGCGGTGGCGCGCCTGCTTGCGCTCGGGCTCGACGTCGTGATGCTCACCGGTGACAATCAGCGCACGGCCGACGCGGTGGCCCGGCAGGCGGGCATTCCTCGCGTCGTTGCCGAGGTGCTCCCCGACGGCAAGGTCGCCGAGGTGCGGCGGCTGCAGGGCGAAGGGCGCGTGGTCGCGATGGTCGGCGACGGCATCAACGATGCGCCGGCGCTGGCGCAGGCCGACGTGGGCGTCGCCATCGGCACGGGCACGGATGTCGCGGTCGAGGCCGCCGACGTCGCGCTGGTGCGCGGTGACCTGCACGGCCTGGCCGATGCCATCGCGCTCTCGCGCCGCACCATGCGGACGATGCGCGAGAACCTGTTCTGGGCCTTTGCCTACAACGTGATCGGAATTCCCGTGGCAGCCGGTGCGCTGTACCCCGCGTTCGGCCTGCTGCTCAGCCCCATCCTCGCCAGTGCGGCGATGGCGTTCAGCTCCGTGTCGGTCGTCACGAACTCGCTGCGCCTGCGGCGCTGGCGGCCGCGCATCCTGCTTCCCCAACATGAGGTTCGCGCCTGATGAGCAAGCCGCTTCCGGTGCACGCCACGGGCTGTGGCTGTGCCACCCACGCCGATGCGGGGCGCCACGCCGTGGCGGTGGATCCCGACATCAAGGCGCGCAACGTCACGCGCCTGCGCCGCATCGAGGGGCAGGTGCGCGGCCTGCAGAAGATGGTCGAGGAGGACCGCTACTGCGCCGACATTCTCGTGCAGGTGTCGTCGGTGCTCGAGGCGCTGCGCGCGGTGTCGCGCGAACTGATGCGCAACCATCTCAAGCACTGCGCCACGACGGCCATTCGCCAGGGCGGCGCCGAGGCCGACGCGATGTACGACGAGTTGGTGGACCTGATGCACAAGCACGCGCGGTAGCGCGGCGTGGCGTAACTTTCGGCGATGATCATTCACCGCCACCTGGCCGCCGTCATCGCCGTCATCGCCGCCGTCGCGTTGTTCGCTTCGGATGCCGGCGCACAGCGCTCCGACTCGTCGCTACCGGCGATTGATTCGACGTCCCTCTGGAACACCCTGGGCGCCCTGTCGGCCGACTCCATGGAAGGGCGTGGCGTGGGGTCGCGCGGAAGCGCCGCCGCGCGCGCGCTGCTCGTGCAGCGGCTCGCTGCCGCCGGGCTCGTGCCGCTCGCTCCCGGATACGTGCACCCGTTCGCGGTGAAGGGGCGCGACACCACCGTACGTGAAGGCGTGAACGTGCTGGCGATGGTGCGCGGTGCCGACACCAGCCGCGTGCTGGTCGTCAGCGCGCACTACGACCACCTCGGCGTGCGCGGCGGCGAGGTGTACAACGGCGCCGATGACAATGCGTCGGGCACCGCGGCCGTGCTCGCGCTCGCCGAGTTCTATGCGCGCCACGCACCGCGCCACTCCATCGTGTTCGCCTTCTTCGACGGCGAGGAAAGCGGGCTGCGCGGCGCTCGCGCGTTCGTCGCCGCGCCCCCCGTGCCGATGGCGCGCATCGCGGCCGACGTCAACCTCGACATGGTCGCGCGCCTCGACAAGGGAGAACTGTACGCGGCCGGCGCGACACCGTACCCGTTCTTCCGGCCCCTGCTGGAGGCTACCGCGGCCGTCGCGCCGGTGACGCTGCTCCTCGGCCACGACACCAATGCGCAGGGGCCGCACCTCAACTGGATCAACCAGTCCGATCACTGGGCGTTTCACGCGGTCGGCGTTCCATTCGTGTGCTTCGGCGTGGAAGACCATCCCGACTACCATCGGGCCACCGACGACTTTGCCAAGGTCGACGCGGGGCGGTACGTCAACTCCGTGCGCACCATTGCCGACTTCGTGCGCCGCCTCGACCAGTCGCTCGACACAGTCGTGCCCGCGCGCGCGGCCCGGTAGGCACGGGAGCAAAACCAGCGGCCCGCACCCGGCGTGATGCCGGATGCGGGCCGCTGGTCATCTGCGCGTCAGAAACTCGAGCGCAGCGCGACCACCAAGTTGCGCCTGGGCTCGGGGCGGAAGAACCCGGCGTTGGCCGTCTCCGCGTAGAGCGTGTTCCCGAGGTTGTTCACCTGCACGTCGAGGTCCTGTCGGACCCCGCGCAACGTGAACAGGTGCGCGCCGCCGCGGAGGTTGTGCACCACGAAGGCCGGCAGCGTGTTGCCCACCGGGCTCGACCCGGCCACGATGTCCTTCTGCTCGCCGTTGCGGCGTACCACGTACTCCACCCAGCCGCGGCCACTCGCCGCTCGCCAGCCCACGGTGCCGACCAGCTTGCTCGAGAACGTGTCGCCGATCGGGATCGACTCGTCGAGCAGGTTCTTGCTCGTCACCGTCGAGTAGTTCGTCGAGACCATGAAGCCGCGATCGAGCAGCACGGTGCCGGTGGCTTCCATCCCCGAGGCGCGCAGCTTGCCAATGTTGACGTTCCGGTACTCGGGAAGGTTGTTGATCCTGGCCCCAGTCGCCGAGATGCGCACGGCGTCGTGGATGTCATTGCGGTAGACGAAGGCCTCGGCCGCGAACCTGTCGGAACGCCACTTCGCACCCAGGTCCACGTTGAGGCTCTTCTCCGGCTTCAGGCCAGGCGTCGCCGACTGGTACGCCGAGCCTTCCGGCGTGGGCCCGTCGAAGTAGCGCTCCACCAGGTTCGGCGCGCGGAAGCCGCGGCCAACCGATGCCACCAGGTTGAGCTGCTCGGTCACCTTGAACAGCGCGTTGGTGGCGAAGACCGTCGTCGACTGCACGTCGCCCGGCGGGACGGTCGTGAAGCCCACGGTCTCCCGGGCATCGGAGTTGACCTGCTGCCAGCGCCCGCCGACGATGAGTGACAGGCGCTCGTGCAGGCGCAGGTCGTTCTGCACGAAGACACCGACACTGGCCAGCGTCGCGCTCGGCAGCGACGGCTTGACCTTGGCCTTCGGCTTCGGGGGGCCAAAGCCGAACACCGTCGTCGAACTGGAGTCACGCCCCGTGGCATCGTCGTGGAAATAGTCCAGGCCGTAGACGACGATATTGCGCGAAAACACCTTGGTGGCTTCGGCGCGCAGGCCGTTCGTCGTGAGGTCGGTGTGGTTGCGCGTCTGGATGTCGACGCCGGCACCGTCCGGGTACCCCGCGCCGAACGGCGCGAAGATGCTCTGCGAAAGGTCGCGGCCGTTCGCCTGCCGGTAGGCCGTGAAGTCCACCTTGTCGGCGATCATCGAGCTGATGGGGCCGCTGCTGAAGCCCGTGCTGACCTTCGTGAACCGTTGCTTCGGATAGACGATCTGGATCCTCGTCATGTCGCCGCCGAGCAGCGCGGGGTCCACATAGCCGAAGCCCGCGTTCCTGGCGTCGTACGATTCGGCGCGCACGAAGGCGCCGGTGCCGGCCCGGTAGCGCCACCCCAGGTACACCGAGGCGTTCTTGTCGTTGACGCCGGCATTGCTGAGCGTCACGTCGTCCGTGAATCGCACGTTGCCGTAGCTGCCGGCCGGCGCCTGGTAGTCCGACGCGTCGCGCTTGCTTCCCGTGGCCAGCACCACGAAGTTGCCGGCCCGTGCGCTCAACGACGCTTCGCCGCGCTGCAGTTCGCCGGCGCTGCCGTACCGAAAGCCGAACGAGCCGGCCGTCATCGGCGCGTCCTTGGCGAAGCTCGGGACGCGGGTGATGATGTTCATCACGCCGCCAATCGCGTCGGTGCCGTAGAGCACCGAGGCCGGACCGCGCACCACTTCGATGCGCTGGATGGTCGCCACGTCCACGAGTCCGGGAATCTCGCCGAAATCCTGCTGCCGGCGGGCGTTGTTCAGTCGCATGCCATCCTGCAGCAGCAGGATGCGCTGGCCGCGCTGGCCGCGAATCGAGGGGCGGGCCTGGTTGGTGCCGGTGCCAATCACGTCCACGCCGGGCAGTTCACGCAGCAGGTCGGCGGCGGAGTTCGGCGCTCGCTCGCGAATGAGGCTCGAGTCGAGCACGCTCACCGGCGTCGGCACGGCCTGCACATCGGTGGCGCGCCGCGTCGCGGTGACCGTCACCGCGCCAAGCGATGTCGTCCTGCGGGTGGCACGCGCCGAGTCACGTGCGGTGTTGCGGGCCGACGCGTTGGAGGGGCCGGAAGTCGCCTGCTGGGCGCGAGCGACCGTGGACACCATGGCGATAGCCGCGGCGGCGAACGTCACGCAGGCGGCTGAGGAAAGAGAGCGACGATTCATGACATCACGTTAGG